>NZ_CP094226.1:1650000-1876737 GCF_022749195.1 Streptococcus oralis | reverse complement strand
CTAGTTTTCCTCCTTTACTATGATTTTAGTAGTTTAGTGCTAGACTTATTTTACCATAGATAGTAGGATTTTTCCACAGATTGGGAAAAAGAATCCACAATGTTAGTAGTATTTATCCACAGGTTGGGGATAAATAGGAAAATCCTTGATTTAATAGGGTTATTGATAAAAAAATTGGTGGATAAATTTGTGGGTTGAGAAAATAAAAGAACAGCCTTATTTTAGGCTGTTAATAATTCTATCGTATTCTTCTTGACTTGAAAAGGAGATAATAATCTTTCCAGTATCTTTTTTTGAAAGTTTAATTTCTACACTTAAACCGAGTAGTTTTTTTAATTTATCTTCTTCGTCTTTGATGAAAGAATCACTTTTTTTCTGCTTCTTGTGTTTTTTCTCTGTAAGAATTGCTTCTAACTTTCTCACAGAAATATCTTCATTTTTGATTAGTTGGAAGAAATAGTCTTGCTGCTCTTTGTCTAAACCAACTAGAGAACGTGCATGCGCTTGAGAAATTTTTCCATTTTCTACTTCAGTTAAGATATATTCTGGTAGGGAAAGCAAACGAATAAAATTAGTGATATAAGGACGAGATTTCCCCATTTTATCCGCTATCTCAGTGTGAGTAAATCCTTTTTCTACTAAAGATTCATAGGCGCGTGCTTCTTCAACAGGATTTAAATTTTCTCTCTGCAAATTCTCAATGATTGACTGGATCATCATTTCCTGATCTGAGAGGTGCTTTACAACGGCTGGAATAGAAGTCAGACCAGCCAAGAGAGAAGCCCGATATCGTCTCTCTCCTGCAAGGATTTCATAACCAATTACAGGAGATTGACGAACGATGATTGGTTGGATGAGCCCATTTTCTTTGATTGACTGAGCTAATTCCTTTAGTTTATCTGCATCAAATTCTTTCCGAGGTTGGTAAGGATTCTTTTGTATTTCAGAGATAGAAATCATTTTAAATTTTTCCATGATTCTACACTAACATATCTTTTACTTTCTGTAAAGTTTTCTTTACACTGATGTCAATTAAGACTCTAAATCACCAGAATTCTTATCTAGTTTAATTGAGGTTGTTTCCTCCTTACCGTTACGGTAGTAGGTTACTTTGATAGTATCTCCGATAGCATGATTGTAAAGAGCGTGTTGTAGGTCTGTTGATGAAGCAATCTCTTTATCGTCAACTTTGGTAATGACATCGTATTTTTGAAGATGTCCATTTGCTGGCATATTGTTTTGAACAGATCGAACAACTACACCTGAAGTGAGGCCACTTGGAATGTTAAGTTTTCTAAGATCACTAGCTCCAACATTTGATAGATTGACCATTTGAATTCCAAGAGCTGGACGAGTCACTTTACCATCACTTTCAAGCTGTTTAATGATATTTTGTGCATCGTTTGAAGGAATTGCAAAACCAAGACCTTCTACAGATGTTCCACCATTACTTGCAATTTTACTTGATGTTATACCAATTACTTGTCCTTGGATGTTTACAAGTGGACCACCAGAGTTACCAGGGTTAATAGCTGTATCTGTTTGAATGGCTTTTGTTGAAATAGCTTGACCATCTTCAGATTTTAGAGAAACATTTCGATTAAGACTTGAAATAATCCCCTGTGTAACTGTATTAGCATATTCTGAACCTAAAGGACTACCGATAGCAATCGCTGTTTCTCCAACACTAAGTTGACTTGAATCCCCAAATTCTGCTACTGTTGTAACTTTTTCTGAAGAAATTTTAACGACAGCAATATCAGAGAAGGTATCAGATCCGACAATTTCACCAGGAACCTTAGTACCATCTGCTAAGCGGATATCAACTTTTGAAGCTCCATTGATAACGTGAGTATTAGTTACAAGATAGGCATCTTTATCATCCTTTTTATAGATAACACCTGATCCCTCACTTGCGATTTGTTGATTGTCTGAATCAGAATTAGTTTCATCAGCATTAAATACACTACTTTGTCTACTATTAGAAGAATAAGTAATGATTGAGACAACAGCATCCTTAACTTTATTTACTGCTTGAGTGGTTGAATTTTCATTCTTATAGGATGTTTGAGTGACAGTGCCAGAATTGTTATTTGTAGCTTGATTTCCTTGTTTTTGATAAAGTTGTAATGTTACGAAACTTCCTAAGGCACCACTTAAAAATCCGATTAGAATGATTACAAGAACTTTAACTCCTTTTTTGTAAAATTTTTGTAAGTGTTTCATAAACGCCTCCGTTTGTTATTTATTTACACAGATTATAAACCTATTAACTTAATCCAAACTTAAAAGCTTAAAGTTTTACACAAGTTGTGGATAACTCACTTTATTCTGTGAATTCACTAGTAATTTTTGATGATTTTTTTGTGTATAAGATGTGAAATGAAGTGTGGATATGATAGAATAGAAGAATGAAAATAAAAATTGTAACAGTAGGAAAATTAAAAGAAAAATACCTTAAAGATGGAATTGCTGAATATACAAAACGAATTTCACGTTTTGCCAAATTAGAAATGATTGAGCTCACTGATGAGAAGACACCTGACAAAGCCAGTGAATTAGAAAATCAAAAAATCTTGGAAACAGAAGGTGAAAGAATTCTTTCTAAGATTGGGGAAAGAGACTTTGTCGTTGTACTAGCCATTGAAGGAAAAACACTCTCCTCAGAGGAATTGAGTAAGCAACTAGAGCAAGCTTCTATAAAAGGATACTCAACGCTTACTTTTATCATTGGAGGAAGTTTGGGTCTAGCTCCTGTTGTAAAAAATAGGGCCAATCTTTCTGTCAGTTTTGGACGTCTGACATTACCACATCAGTTAATGAAATTGGTTTTAGTTGAACAAATTTACCGTGCTTTTACAATTCAGCAGGGTTCTCCTTACCACAAATAGAAGATTGACTTAGCTCTTGTTTTTTGATAGAATGGTCATGTTAGGTCTCATAGCTCAGCTGGATAGAGCATTCGCCTTCTAAGCGAACGGTCGCAGGTTCGAATCCTGCTGGGATCAATTTTAGATGCGAAGCTGGGGTAAATCCCAGCTTTTTTCTTAAAAAAGTGCGTTTCAGGTGCAAAAATGTACAGTTGGGAAGAATTTTTTCTTACATGGTCTTCATTTTGTATAATAGGTGTGTAAGTTAACTTACAAGAAAAAATAATACAGGAGATTTCATTATGAAAAATACAGTAAAGTTGGAACAATTTAAAGAAGTAACAGAGGCAGAATTGCAGGAGATTCGAGGTGGAGATAAAAGACTACCTTACTTTTTTAAACATCTTTTTTCAAATAGGACAAAGTAGTAATATTATAGGGTGATAGGATGAGTTTATTAGGATTTGGAATAGTTATTCTTCATATTTTTATTTTAACAATAAGCTATGAATTAATTTGTAAAGTAACTAAAAAAGAAAGATATTTATTTATAGCTTGTATATTTGTATATCAGTCTGTAGCTGAATTTTTCTTTGACTTTATTTCATTAGCTGGGTTAGGGATTGAAAAGTTTATATTTCCTTTTATTCTATATACTTCTATAGTAGTTTTAAAGAAATATGATAAGCATAAAGGAATGTTTATCAGTTTACTATTGTCTTTATTATATCATAGTACACACACTTTTTTATCAGTAACCCTATCCTCTATAACAGGTGATGCTTTTGTGATAGAACATGAAGTGATGTTTTATTTAGGAGTACTATTACTAACATATTTTATTATTAAAAAAATTATTACTTATTTCCATTTAGAACTTACTTATTTTGATAAAGATTATCTGTATCCTTTTTTAAAAAAAGTAATAGTTGCTTTCTTTGGTTTACATATCTTATTGTTTATTTCAGATATAGTAAGTACAACTCATCATTTAAATAGCTTCGGAAGTATTTTATCAACCATTGTTTTTATTTGCTTGTTATTGATTTTATTTGCAATGAATTCTCACAAGGTTCAAATTGAAAAAGAGATTGCTCTAAAACAAAAGAAATTTGAACAAAAGCATTTACAGACTTATACTGATGAAATTGTGGAGTTGTATAATGAAATTCGAGGTTTTCGTCATGACTATGCAGGGATGCTTGTCAGCATGCAAATGGCGATTGACAGTGGAAATTTACAAGAAATTAACAGGGTTTACAATGAAGTCTTAGTAAAAGCAAATCAGAAATTGAGATCAGAAAAATATACTTACTTTGATTTAAATAATATAGAAGATTCTGCTTTACGAAGTTTAATTGCTCAATCGATTGTCTATGCACGAAAAAATGATGTAGAGTTTACATTGGAAGTAAAGGATATCATTACTAGACTGTCAATAGATTTACTTGATCTTGTTCGTATCATGAGCATTTTATTAAACAATGCTGTTGAAGGTGCTGCAGATAGTTATTTGAAACAAATGGAAGTTGCAGTCATTAAAATGGATTTTGAAACAGTTATAGTTATCCAGAATTCATGCAAAATCACTATGACGCCTTCAGAGGACCTATTTGCCTTAGGTTTCTCTACTAAGGGAAGAAATAGAGGTCTAGGACTTAATAATGTCAAAGAGATTTTAGATAAGTATGACAACATTATTTTAGAAACAGAGATGGAAGACAACACATTTAGACAAATTATTAGATTTAAGAGGGAATTCGAATGAAAGTATTAATTTTAGAAGATGTTATTGAACATCAAGTGAGACTAGAGAGAATATTAAATGAAATCTCGGAAGAATCGAATATTCCTATTTCATATAAGACAACAGGAAAAGTTCGTGAGTTTAAGGAATATATCGAAAATGATGAAGTAAACCAGCTTTATTTCCTAGATATTGATATTCATGGAATCGAGAAAAAAGGCTTTGAAGTGGCTCAGTTTATCCGTCATCACAATCCTTATGCTATTATTGTCTTTATTACTAGTCGCTCTGAATTTGCTACCTTAACGTACAAATACCAAGTATCAGCCCTAGATTTTGTTGATAAAGATATCAATGATGAATTGTTCAAAAAACGCATCGAGCAGAGTATTTTTTACACTAAGAGCATGCTGCTTGAAAACGAAGATGTTGTAGACTATTTTGATTACAACTATAAAGGAAATGATTTGAAAATTCCTTACCATGACATTTTGTATATCGAAACCACAGGAGTTTCTCATAAACTTCGGATTATTGGTAAGAATTTTGCTAAAGAATTCTATGGAACTATGACAGATATTCAGGAAAAGGACAAACATACCCAGCGATTTTATTGCTCCCATAAATCTTTCCTTGTCAATGTGGGAAATGTGAGAGAAATTGATCGAAAGAATTTAGAAGTTGTCTTTTATGAAGATCATCGTTGCCCGATTACCCGTTTGAAAGTTCGCAAACTAAAAGATATTCTAGAGAAAAAATCTAAAAAGTGATTGACAATTAGTAAGAAATTGATATAATGGTTATATCTGCTACAGATAGATGGTCCGTTGGTCAAGGGGTTAAGACACCGCCTTTTCACGGCGGTAACACGGGTTCGAATCCCGTACGGACTATTTTATCCGCCATAGCTCAGTTGGTAGTAGCGCATGACTGTTAATCATGATGTCGTAGGTTCGAGTCCTACTGGCGGAGTCAGATAAAAAAAGAACACCATTGGTGTTCTTTTTTTAGTTGACATCACCTAACATTTTCATAAGGAAGTCTGTCATTTCTTGCGGACTTTCTTTTTTTCCGTGAGCAATCCAAGTCTGGCAAACACCAAATAGGGCATTTGTTAGATAAATACTGCTGTATTCTAATTCTATTGGAGTGAGTTGTAATTTCATAAAGCGTTTCTGAAGATCGGTGCTAAGCATAATGTGAAGCTTATTTCTCAAGAAATTTTGGATTTCTTTTGTCCCATTTTCAGATAAGAGTGCAGCTAATAGTGGCTCAGACTCTAAATATTCAAATACTTCTAAAATAGCATCTCTTTTGTGATGAGCATGTTTTTGGAAAATATACTCAAAGGTATGGAATAGCTTACTTTGATATAGTTCAATCATATCATACTTATCCTTGTAGTGAGTGTAAAAGCTAGAACGACTAATTCCGGCTTTTTCTGCTAACTTGACAGTAGAAATTTGATCAAAGGGTTGGTCCATCAATAATTGAACCATAGCATTTTCGATAATTCGTTTTGTTTTTAAACGTTTGTTACTTTCTTTCATAATTCCTCCTTATACACAAAAATAGACTTTGTGTCTAAAAAATTATTTTTTACCTTGTAATTTAGATTTTTTGATGTATAATCTATTATATCAAAATTTTAGACAATATGTGTAAAAAAGGAGGAAACATGTTTAAAGAATGGAAAGCAATATTTAAAAAACCGACCTTTATCATTGTTATGATAGGGATTTCTCTCATTCCAGCTCTATACAACATTATATTTTTATCATCCATGTGGGATCCATATGGTCAAGTATCGGAGTTACCTGTGGCAGTTGTCAATAAAGATAAGGAAGCTTCTTATAATGGACAGACAATGACAATAGGTGAAGACATGGTGTCTAATTTAAAAGAAAATAAGGCTTTAGATTTTCACTTTGTTAATGAAGAGGAAGGGGAAAAAGGGCTAGAAGATGGTGACTACTATATGGTAGTGACTTTACCAAGTGATCTATCTGAAAAAGCTACTTCTATCCTAACGAATCATCCTGAACAGATGCAGATTGATTATCAGACGTCAAGTGGGCATAGCTTTATTGCAAGTAAGATGAGTGATTCTGCAATGACACAATTAAAACAAACCGTCTCTACTAATGTTACTGAAACGTACACTAAGGCTTTATTTCAAAAAATGAATGATTTGAAGTCTGGAATAAATAAGGCAGCTGAAGGAAGTGAACAATTAGCTAATGGAGCCGATCAGTTGGTGACGGGAAGTCAAACATTGACAACAAATCTTAATACTCTAGCTAACTCAAGTGTAACTTTTTCAAATGGAGCGGATCAATTTACAAAAGGCTTATCTAGCTATGTGTCTGCTATAGAGCAATTACATATTGGTTTAGGAACTTTTAATAGTGGTTTACAAAGTTATACAAATGCTGTCTCACAAGTTGACACTGGACTTGGTCAATTAGCTTCAAAAACTCCTGAGTTGGTGACAGGTGTAAATCAGCTAAATACAGGTATAAAGTCTTATACAGGTGGCGTTTCACAACTTGATACAGGTCTCAATCAATTTTCAGTTGGTGTAAATGCTTATACAAATAGTGTGAAAGAACTTTCTAACGGAACAAGTCAATTATCCAATCAATCAGATACACTAAGAGATGGAATGGAGCAATTAAATACTGGTATTAAAGAAATTTCAAGCCAATTAGAGTCCTCATCTCAACAAAGTGAAGAAATAGCGCAATTGGCAACAAGCTTAGGAGAACTAAATAAAACACTACAAGCTCTTACAATATCAGATATCACTCAACTGAAAAGTACATTGTCAGAAGCTTTGCCAAATCTAACAACTCTTGCTCAGGATATTGTGACCAAAAGTCAGACAGAACAAGAGAAAACTATTGTTAACCTTCAATCAACAACTACTTATCAATCTCTTACAGAGGAACAAAAGAAAGAATTGACAGAAGCTATTTCTAAAAATTCTAATTCTACTATTGAGTCAGCAAAAACAATTTTAACGACAGTAGGGGGATTAAAAGAAAGTATAGAGAATTCAGAACAACAAGTCTCTAATCTATCTGATGTGCAGACGAAAGCAAATCAACTCTTACCTGCAGCATCTAGCTCCTTGACAACCTTGTCAAATGGATTTACAACATTACAAACTTCTGTAAATAATCAGTTAGTTCCTGGAAGTCAGTCAATTGAAAAAGGAGTTGTAAACTATACTAAAGGACTGGATACTATTTATATTGGTGCTAATCAACTAAGTGAAAAGAATACAAGTTTAACAACTAGTCTAGATCAATTAGTTTCTGGATCAAGTAAGTTGACAGAAAATACATCAACCTTGACAGCTGGAGTTGATGCGTTAGCTGGAAAAGCTCCAGAATTAGTATCAGGTATAGAAAGTTTATCATCTGGTTCTGCTCAATTGAATAATAAGAGCCCAGAGCTGATAGCAGGTCTTACTACATTACAATTTGGCTCTAGTCAATTAACAGATAAATCAACACAGTTACTTTCTGCAGCATCTCAACTAGGAAGTGGCGCTATGAAGATTGCAGATGGTGCTGGAAAACTAGCAGATGGTGGAACAACCTTAACCTCTAGTCTTGAAAATTTACAGACAGGAGTTGATTCATTAGGACAAGGATTAGGTAATGCAAATACTCAACTTAAATCAGCTTCAACAGAATCTAAAAATGCAGAAACATTATCTGAACCTCTAGTTCTCTCAAAAACAGACAATGACCAAGTCCCTGTAAATGGGATTGCTATGGCTCCTTATATGATATCAGTTGCTCTTTTTGTTGCTGCTATATCTACCAATATGATTTTTGCTAAGTTGCCTTCTGGACGTCATCCAGAGAGTCGTTGGGCTTGGTTGAAGTCTCGCTCTGAAATAAATGGGATTATAGCTATCTTAGCAGGTGTTTTAGTTTATGGAGGTGTCCATCTTATTGGATTGACTGCGAACCATGAGATGAGGACCTTGATTCTAATTATAATCACAAGTTTAGCTTTCATGTCTATGGTGACAGCTTTAACAACTTGGAATAGCCGTATAGGAGCCTTCTTCTCTCTTATTTTACTATTATTACAGTTAGCATCAAGTGCGGGGACCTATCCCCTTGCATTGACAAATGATTTCTTTAAAGGTATCAGTCCATGGTTACCAATGAGTTACTCTGTATCAGGCTTGCGACAAACAATCTCTATGACAGGAAATATTCATCACCAAGTGATTTTCCTTATTATAACACTAGCTTTCTTTACTGCTTTAGGTATGCTAGCTTATCAACCTAAGAAAATGGAAGAAGATTAAAAAGATTGACCAAGGAATTGGTCAATCTTTTTCTGTCTTAGATAAATTTCGTCTGTGATTATAGATCCCAAAAAGAAGAAGGGCAGTTAATGAGCAGGCTGCTCCAATAACAAAACCATTGGGGATAAAGGAAAGTGTAATGGTGCCTTTTCCCTTTGGAATATCAACTTTCATAAAACCAGTCTGAGCTTGCTTGATTTCAAGTTTTTTCCCATCTTGGTATGCAGACCAACCTTTGTCATAAGGAATAGTGAAGAAAATAGAGGTATCTTGTTTTACTTCATATGTAGCAAAGACTTTATTTTTAGAGGTGGATACTTCTACAGGTTGTTCTTTAATCTTTTGAATTGCCTCAGTAAGAGCCTGAGTATCTAAACGATAGAAGGTTGGAGATTCAAAGGACACCTGAGAATTTCCAGGGAAACTAACACTGATATTAAAATTTTTTTGTTCTTCAGTATAACCCAAATTAAAGAAATTAAATGCATTGTCAATTGTAAAAGTCTTTTTTTCTCCATTGACAATGATGTCAACTTTCTTTTGTTTATCATTCGTAAAATGAAGATTTGAAAAAGAGAGATAGACTTGGCTATTTTGAGGAACCTCAATTTGATAATCAATCTTTGCATCTTCATTCGCAGAACCTGTGATGCTGGTTAAACCATATGAAGTATCTGTTTTATCAGATGCTATTTGGGAGAAGTAATCTAAGTTGAGATTAGCAAGCTGGTTTATAAATAAAGCCTGATTATCTAGAGTGTGATTGTTAAAGTTTACATCTGTGTAAATAGATTGAGTGGCAAAGGCAATGGGTAAAGAGAGTTGATTTTTATATAAGGTTAAATGATCCTTTTGATAAATCTCTTGAAAGCCATACTTATCAAGTGAAGTTTCAGAAATATTGTACTGGATTCCAAATAAACTATCTGCTAAAATACTATTATTTGCATAACGGAGATTGAGGTTAGTTCCAGAGGATTTGAATCCCAGTTTATCCAAACTAGTGCTAGCTGAACGATTTCGTACAGACGAAAATTGAGAGATTCCATTGTAGTTAAATTTCATACTGTCATTTCCAGTCTGAATTTGCAGTTTTTCAGTACGTGTAAATGAATTGTCAATTTGGTTTAGAATGGATTCCATAGCGGTGATATCTCTATTATAGGCGCTACGAGAAGCAAAGGCCCATTCTTTAGCTATTCCTTCCATTTGAGATGATGCATTTAAGCTTATCTCAGCCGTTATAAATAAAGACAAAAGAATTGCAAATAGATTTACAGAGATAAATTTTCTAATGACTGCAAGAAGTAAAAGAGCATAAACTAGTAGAAATTCAAGAGTGAGCAGGATATTCAAATCAGTTAAAAAAGAATAGTGTGATTTAAAATAGACAGTGGTCAAAAATCCTGTTAGTACAAGAAAAAGTGAGACAAATAGATTCCATAGCTTTAGTTCTTTCAGACGATTTAATACTTCTGCTGCAGTATAAATTAACAGAGTGGAAAAAATCCAAGCATAGCGATGCAAAAACATATTTGGGGTATGCATCCCCTGCCAAAATAAATCAAGTGCTTCTATGTAAAAGCTTGTTATTAAAAAAGTAAAGAAAATTGCATAGGTAAGTTTCACGTGAAACCTTATAGATTTTATTGTGAAAAATAGAATGGTTAAAATAAAGGGAAGCAATCCAACAAAAATCATTGGTATAGATCCATACTTAGTTGTATCAAAAGATCCAATGAATTGTTTTGCGAAAATATCCAGATACCAGCTACTGTCTGTTTTTAATTTTGTGATGGCAGTTAACTTCTCCCCATGAGTTTGTAAATCAAACAGTGTAGGAAGAGTCATAATCAAACTAGCCATTCCTGCTAAAAAGGAGGTAACAACAAAATCAAGAAAAGATGATTTTCGAGTTTTAAAGTCCCAAGAAATTTGGCAGAGATACCAGAAAATAAGAAACAATGCTGTCATATACCCAAAATAATAATTTTGAATAAATAAGATTGACAAACTTGTAAAGTATAGTAGGCGCTTCTTTTGTGTTATAAGTAGGTGTAAACCAGTTATAATTAAAGGAATCAAGATAAAAACATCTAGCCAGGTTTTAATCTCTAACTGACTGACAGTGAAGCTCATTAAAGCATAGGAAGTAGATAAGGCAAGTTTTAAAAATTTTGGGATATCTTTAAATAATCTATTTAGACTAAAGAAGGTTGACAGACCAATCAATCCAAATTTTAAGAGAGTGGTTAGATATACAGCATCTGGCATATTCGACAGATTAAAAAAGTAGACTAAGGGTGAAAGAAAACTACCCAAGTAATAACTAGATAGAGCATAGAAATTCAGTCCGAGGCCACTTGTAAAGGTGTAAAACAAACTATCATTTCCATGTAAAATATTTCGTAAAGCTACATCAAAAATAACGTATTGATGGAAACCGTCTCCTAATAGTGGAGATGTATTGCTATTCCAGTAGATACCTTGAGTTAGATATACTCCAGTCATAATTAGTAAAGGAATGATGAAAGAAACAAAATAGGTCCAATATGTTTTAAAAAATGATTTCATGTTACCTCGTAGAATGATAGAAAACTCAGTTGGTTACCCCAACTGAGTTTTGAAGTCTTATTTAATCTTTCCAAAGTTCTTTAACTTTTGCTTGTACTTCTGCATTTTCTAGGAATTCATCATAGGTTTCATCGATACGATCAATGACGCCATTCTTAGACAAAACAATAATATGGTTTGCTAAAGTTTGAATGAACTCGTGATCATGACTTGCAAAGATGATTGATTCTTTAAAGTTTTTCAATCCATCGTTCAAGCTTGAGATAGATTCCAAGTCCAAGTGATTTGTTGGATCATCAAGTACAAGGACATTTGATTTCAAGAGCATGAGTTTTGAAAGCATGACACGTACTTTTTCTCCCCCTGACAAGACGTTTACAGGCTTGTTAACCTCATCTCCAGAAAAGAGCATACGACCGAGGAAACCACGTAGGAAGGTATTGTCATCTTCTTCTTTACTTGCAAATTGACGCAACCAGTCAAGGATTGACTCTCCTCCTGCAAAATCAGCCGAGTTGTCTTTTGGCAAGTAAGAACGGCTAGTAGTAACTCCCCACTTGACGGTTCCTTCATAGTCAATGTCATCCATGATTGCACGAATTAATGCAGTCGTTTGGATGTCATTTTGTCCAATAAGAGCAGTCTTATCACCTGGACGCAAGATGAAACTAATATTGTCTAGGATAGTTTCGCCATCAATCTTTACAGTTAAATTTTCTACTGTCAAGAGATCATTACCAATCTCACGTTCTGCTTTAAAGTTGATAAATGGGTATTTACGACTAGAAGGAACAATTTCTTCTAATTCAATCTTGTCAAGCATTTTTTTACGAGACGTTGCTTGTCTTGACTTAGAAGCGTTGGCAGAGAAGCGAGCAACGAATTCTTGCAATTGCTTAATTTTTTCTTCTGCCTTGGCATTACGGTCTGCTAGCAATTTAGCAGCAAGCTCAGAAGATTCCTTCCAGAAGTCGTAGTTTCCGACATAGAGTTTGATTTTTCCAAAGTCAAGGTCGGCCATATGAGTACATACTTTGTTTAAGAAGTGGCGGTCATGAGATACAACGATAACGGTGTTATCAAAGTCAATCAAGAAGTCTTCTAGCCAAGTAATAGATTGGATGTCCAACCCGTTGGTCGGCTCGTCCAAGAGAAGAACGTCTGGTTTGCCAAAAAGTGCTTTAGCAAGGAGAACCTTCACTTTTTCACCATTGGCCAATTCGCTCATGTTTTGATAGTGCAATTCTTCTGGAATGTTTAGGTTTTGAAGTAATTGAGATGCTTCACTTTCTGCTTCCCAACCTCCAAGTTCAGCAAATTCACCTTCAAGTTCAGCTGCACGAACACCATCTTCATCGGAAAAATCTTCCTTCATGTAAATGGCATCTTTTTCTTTCATGATGTTGTAAAGTTTTTCATTTCCCATAATGACGACATCAATAACTCGCTCGTCTTCATAGTCAAAATGATTTTGACGGAGAACAGAGAGACGTTCATCTGGACCAAGAGAGATGTGACCAGTTGTTGGCTCGATATCACCAGCTAAGATTTTTAAGAATGTAGACTTCCCAGCACCATTAGCACCAATTAATCCGTATGTATTTCCTTCTGTAAATTTGATATTGACATCATCAAAAAGTTTGCGATCACTAAAACGTAGTGAAACATCAGATACTGTAAGCAATGTTTTTCTCCTATAATATGTAATATATTTATTCTACTAGAAAAGAGAGAAATATTCAAATTTTTGTTTGTCAATTTTGTGTCAATTAAGTTTACAGGTTTATTTACAATGAGTTAGTTGTTTGATTTAAATAATTTTCTGTTATTTTAACAAAAAAATGCTATAATTGAAGAGACCATTTCGAAGGAGAAAAAAATGACGAAACCCATTATTTTAACAGGAGATCGCCCAACAGGAAAACTGCATATTGGACATTATGTTGGGAGTCTTAAAAATAGAGTATTACTGCAGGAAGAAGACAAGTATGAGATGTTTGTTTTTTTGGCGGACCAACAAGCATTGACAGATCACGCCAAAGACCCTCAAACGATTGTAGAATCTATTGGGAATGTTGCCTTAGATTACCTAGCAGTTGGATTAGATCCAAGTAAATCAACTATCTTTATTCAAAGTCAGATTCCAGAGTTAGCTGAACTGTCTATGTACTATATGAATTTGGTGTCACTAGCACGTTTAGAGCGCAATCCTACAGTGAAAACAGAGATCGCTCAGAAAGGGTTTGGAGAAAGTATTCCGACAGGATTTTTAGTTTATCCGATTGCGCAAGCAGCAGATATTACTGCCTTCAAGGCTAATTATGTTCCTGTTGGGACAGATCAGAAACCAATGATTGAGCAAACTCGTGAGATTGTTCGTTCCTTTAATCATGCTTATAATTGTGAGGTCTTGGTGGAGCCAGAAGGTATTTATCCAGAAAATGAGAGGGCAGGGCGTTTGCCAGGTTTAGATGGAAATGCTAAAATGTCTAAATCCCTTAATAATGGTATTTATCTAGCTGATGATGTGGATACGTTGCGTAAAAAAGTCATGAGCATGTATACTGATCCAGACCATATTCGGGTTGAGGATCCAGGTAAGATTGAAGGAAATATGGTTTTCCATTATCTAGATGTATTTGGTCGTCCAGAAGATGCTCAAGACATTGCAGATATGAAAGAACATTATCAACGTGGTGGTCTTGGTGATGTAAAGACGAAACGTTATCTACTTGAAATATTAGAACGCGAACTTGGTCCTATTCGTGAGCGCCGTATCGAATTTGCTAAGGATATGGGAGAAGTGTACAATATGCTTCAAAAAGGTAGTGAGAAAGCGCGTGAAGTTGCAGGTCAAACCCTATCTGAGGTTAAAGGAGCAATGGGACTAAATTATTTTAAATAATAGATAAAATATGAATCATAAAGCTATCTCTTCCATAGGATCACAGGGATAGTTTTTTTATGATTTCTACCATAAATATAATTGACAAATTTTCATAGAATGGTATGATAGATACAATACAAAAAGAGTCAAGCTCAAAAAGAAAGAAAAGAGGAAACTTTAATGTCTAATTGGGATAATAAATTTTTAAAAAAAGGTTTTACCTTTGATGATGTATTGCTCATTCCAGCAGAAAGTCATGTGTTGCCTAATGACGCAGATTTAACAACAAAATTGGCAGATAATCTGACTTTAAATATCCCAATTATAACAGCCGCCATGGATACAGTCACAGAAAGTCAAATGGCTATTGCCATTGCTCGTGCAGGTGGTCTTGGAGTAATCCATAAAAATATGTCTATTGCGCAACAGGCAGATGAAGTTCGTAAGGTAAAACGTTCTGAAAATGGTGTTATTATTGATCCATTCTTCTTGACTCCAGAACACACAATTGCTGAAGCAGATGAACTGATGGGACGTTACCGTATCAGTGGTGTTCCAGTTGTGGAGACACTTGAAAATCGTAAATTGGTTGGTATTCTAACAAACCGAGATCTTCGCTTTATTTCAGATTACAATCAGCCAATCTCAAACCACATGACCAGTGAAAATCTTGTTACTG
The DNA here is from genome assembly GCF_022749195.1 of Streptococcus oralis. Lineage (NCBI taxonomy): Bacteria > Bacillati > Bacillota > Bacilli > Lactobacillales > Streptococcaceae > Streptococcus > Streptococcus oralis. The sequence continues at coordinate 1,861,647 of NZ_CP094226.1, read as the reverse complement.
CTCCTGTTGGTACAGACCTTGCAACAGCTGAAAGCATTCTTCAAGAACACCGTATTGAAAAACTTCCTTTGGTTGATGAAGAAGGTCGTCTTTCTGGCTTGATTACTATTAAAGATATTGAAAAAGTGATTGAGTTTCCAAATGCTGCTAAAGATGAGTTTGGTCGTCTTCTAGTTGCCGGTGCGGTAGGTGTTACTTCAGATACATTTGAACGTGCCGAAGCCCTTTTTGAAGCAGGAGCGGATGCAATTGTTATTGATACTGCACATGGTCATTCTGCAGGTGTTCTACGTAAAATTGCTGAAATTCGTGCTCACTTCCCAGACCGCACTTTGATTGCGGGTAATATTGCTACTGCTGAAGGTGCGCGTGCTCTTTATGATGCAGGTGTAGATGTTGTCAAAGTCGGTATCGGACCAGGTTCTATTTGTACCACTCGTGTGATTGCAGGGGTTGGTGTTCCACAAGTGACAGCGATCTATGATGCAGCAGCAGTTGCGCGTGAATATGGTAAAACAATCATTGCTGATGGTGGAATCAAGTACTCTGGAGATATTGTAAAAGCCCTTGCTGCAGGTGGGAATGCAGTTATGCTTGGATCAATGTTTGCTGGAACAGACGAAGCACCAGGTGAAACGGAAATCTTCCAAGGACGTAAGTTTAAGACTTACCGTGGTATGGGATCAATCGCTGCAATGAAGAAAGGTTCAAGTGACCGTTACTTCCAAGGTTCTGTCAATGAAGCAAACAAACTCGTTCCAGAAGGAATTGAAGGCCGTGTTGCCTATAAAGGAGCAGCAGCTGATATTGTCTTCCAAATGATTGGTGGTATTCGCTCTGGTATGGGTTACTGTGGTGCAGTTAACCTTAAAGAATTACATGATAATGCTCAATTTATTGAAATGTCTGGGGCTGGTCTAAAAGAAAGCCATCCTCATGATGTACAAATCACTAATGAGGCGCCAAACTACTCCATGTAAGTACTAAAAAGAACTCCTGAATTTCAGGAGTTCTTTTTATTTACAAAGTTGTCAATTTTGATTTACAGAAATTTTACCGCTTTGGATATTGAAGATACTAAGATTTTCTGGCAAATTTTGCAAGTGGTCTAAACTTGTTGTTGTGATAAAGGTTTGGATAGATTGAGAAATGGTTTCTAGTAATTTTAGTTGCCGTGTATTGTCAAGTTCGCTCATAACATCATCAAGCAATAGTATAGGAGACTCGTTGGTAATACTTTCCATTAGCTCAATTTCTGCCAGTTTGATAGAAAGAACAAGGCTACGATGTTGACCTTGGCTTCCAAAACTAGCGTCCATACCATTGATGTAAAAGGTAATATCATCTCGATGAGGGCCAACTCCAGTATTCTTTTTAAATAAGTCTCTGGATCTGCTTTTATCCAAAGCCATTTTAAAAGAACTTGTTAGCTGTTCTTCATCAGTGAAGTTGACAGATGATTGATAATATATTGACAACTCTTCTAATTTATTTGAAATTTCTAAGTGTTTTTTTTGGCCAAATTTCTCTAAGTCTTTAATGAATTTTATCCGATGCTTTATAACGCGACAACCATACTCTATTAACTGATCATCTAAGACTGACAAAAATGTTTCATCAATCTTCTGGCTGGATTTTAGATAAGTATTTCTTTGCTTGAGTATATGGTTGTAGTTTGACAAGTCTGACAAGTAGATTGGTTTAATTTGTCCCAGTTCAATGTCTATAAACTTTCGACGGACAGAAGGCGCTCCTTTAATTAGCTGGAGATCTTCAGGTGCGAAGAGGACAACATTCATATGTCCAATATAGTCTGATAGGCGCGCTTGTTTTAAGTGATTGACCTTAGTCACACGCCCTTTTGGTGTTAAATCAATTTCTAGAGGGATAGAGCTTGTTTTTTTCTGTAGCAAGCCAGAAAGATGGAGTTGCTCGTTATCAAAATGAATGAGATTTTTATCTGTACGAGTCCGATGACTACGTGTCAAGGCTAAGAAATAGATTGCTTCTAGAATATTGGTTTTTCCTTGTGCATTTTGACCTAGAAAGACATTTAATTTTGGATTGAAATCAATTTTTGCCTCTTTGTAGTTTCGAAAGGTTTTAATTGTTAAATGTTGGAGCCACATGGTTATCTTCCTGGAAAACGTGGAACTTGTTTGGTTTTAGGCGATGAAGAAGTTTTTTGTTTTTCTTTCTTGACACCTTTATTCATCTCTTTGACAAGTTTAGCAATTCGCTCTTTCTCAATCTTATCTGCTTGATACTCTTCTTGCTCTTTTAAACTTGGTTGTGTCAAGGTGATGTCAATCTTTAAATCAGGAATGTCAATCGTATCTCCAATACGGATTTTTTTCCCACGTCTACTTTCTAACTCACCATTAAAGTAAACTTGATGATCTATTAAAAAGGATTTGATAGCACCACCGCTTTGTATAATTCCAAGTTCTTTTAGGAGGGCTTGGAGCGTAATAAATTTTTCAAATATTTTGTATTCCATAATTCACCTCAATCTTTGGTATTATACCATATTTTCCTTGAAATAGCTGAAGGAAAGTTAGCTGAAATGAAAACGGTTTTACTCTTTAAAGCTATAAAGAGAACAAGAAAAATTTTAATTTTCGTGGTATAATAGAACTCTATATGTAAGGAGGTAAGGTATGGAATTAGTGCCTGGAATTTCAGCACATTTTGTTCAATCCAAAAAGTTTAAAACAAATAAAATTACCATTCGTTTTACTGCTCCCTTATCTCTTGAGACGATAGCAGGACGTATGTTGAGCGCGAGTATGTTGGAGACGGCAAATCAAGTTTACCCAACATCTCAAGTATTTCGCAGATACTTGGCAAGTTTATATGGAACAGATATTTCCACAAGTGCTTATCGTAGGGGACAGGCACATATTCTTGACTTAACGTTTACTTATGTGAGGGATGATTTTTTAAGTAAAAAGAATGTCTTGACTTCTCGAATTTTGGAATTGGTGAAACAGACTTTATTTGCTCCCTTAGCTCAAGATGGTGCTTTTGAGCCAGCCCTATTTGAAATTGAAAGAAAACAGTTATTGGCTAGTTTAGCTACTGATATGGATGATTCATTTTATTTTGCTCATAAGGAGTTGGATAGCTTGTTCTTTCATGATGAGCGTCTTCAATTGAGATACAGTGATTTACGAAATAGTATTTCAAATGAGTCTCCGGAAAGTAGCTACACGTGCTTTCAAAATGCTCTGAAAAATGATCGTATTGATTTCTTTTTCTTAGGTGATTTTAATGAAGTAGAAATTACAGAATCGCTGAAGTCATTACCCTTTACAGCTAGAGAGAACGGCATCACTATCCAGTACCATCAATCTTATTCGAATGTCCTACGAGAGGGAATGATTCAGAGGAATGTTGGGCAATCTATTTTAGAATTAGGCTATCATTCTCCTGTAAAATATGGTGATGATGAGCATTTGCCCATGCTTGTTATGAATGGTTTGTTGGGTGAATTTGCACATTCGAAACTTTTTACAAACGTTCGTGAAAATGCTGGAATAGCCTATACAGTCTCGAGTCAATTGGATTTGTTTAGTGGTCTGTTAAGGATGTATGCGGGTATTGATGGAGAAAATCGAAATCAGGCTAGAAAAATGATGAATCATCAATTGCTAGATCTGAAAAAGGGTAACTTTACAGATTTTGAACTTGAACAGACTAAGGAGATGATTCGACGATCTTTCTTGATGGCTCAAGATAATCAACAGACCCTAGTTGAAAGAGTCTATTTGAATACTCTATTGGGAAAATCAAGCTTTGATATGGATCGATTGGTGGCAAAATTAGAGAGTGTTGATAAAGAAGCTATATGTAAAGCTGTCAACAGTTTAAAGTTACAAGCGATTTACTTTATGGAAGGAGTAGAATGACAAAGGTTACTTTTGAAGAAAAATACTATCCTGCTGTAAAGGAAACAGTCTACAAAACAAAATTGTCAAATGGGTTGACAGTTTCTTTACTCCCTAAGCAAGATTTCAATGAGGTTTATGGGATTGTAACGATTCAATTTGGTTCTGTAGATGCAACTTATACAAGCTTGGACAAAGGTTTACGTCATCATCCAGCAGGAATTGCACATTTTCTTGAACATAAATTATTTGAAAGAGAAAATTCTGAGGATATAATGGCTGCGTTTACTCGATTAGGTGCGGACAGTAATGCCTTTACAAGCTTTACTAAGACCAGCTATCTTTTTTCAACAATTGACCATCTATTAGAAAATTTAGATTTGCTAGATGAGTTAGTCGGAGATGTTCATTTTACAGAAGATTCTGTTTTGAGGGAACAGGATATTATCCAGCAAGAACGAGAAATGTACCAAGATGATCCAGACTCACGTTTGTTTTTTGCAACATTAGCCAACCTTTATCCTGATACTCCTTTAGCAACAGATATAGTTGGAAGTGAAAAATCAATTTCTGATATTCAAGTTTCAAATTTAAAAGAGAACTTTACAGACTTTTACAAACCTGTCAACATGTCACTGTTTTTAGTTGGGAATATTGATGTGGAAGTTGTTGAGGAATACTTTTCGAAAAAGGAAAAGGAAGTTTCAAACCAGTTTACGGTTTCAAAAGAGCAACTCCTTTTGCAGCCTGTGAAGCAAACAGATAGTCTTCGGATGGAAGTTTCTTCACCCAAACTTGCTGTTGCGATTAGAGGCAATGGGCAAATAACAGAAGCTGAGTCTTATCGTTACAATATTTTATTGAAATTACTATTTACGATGATGTTTGGTTGGACTTCTGATCGTTTTCAAAAGTTATATGAGACTGGGAAGTTAGATGCGTCATTGTCACTTGAGGTTGAAGTCAACAGTCGCTTTCATTTTGTGATATTGACAATGGACACCAAAGAGCCTGTTTCTCTGTCGCATCAATTTCGTAAAGCGATTCGTCAGTTTAGTAATGATGCGGATATTACCGAGGAACATTTAGATCTTGTTAAGAGTGAGATGTTTGGGGAGTTTTTCAGTAGCATGAACTCTTTGGAATTTATTGCAACTCAATACGATCCGATGGATCGCGGAGAAACAATTTTTGATTTTCCGAAAATTTTACAGGAAATTACTTTGGAGGATGTTCTAGAAGCTGGACATCGTTTGATTGATAATGGTGATCTAGTTGATTTTACAATCTTTCCAGCTTAAAAGATGACTAATACTAGAAAGAAGGAATGGTACGTATGAGAAAAAAAACAATTGGCGAGGTTCTACGTTTAGCCAGAATTAACCAGGGATTGAGTTTAGAAGAATTGCAGGAAAAAACTGAAATTCAGTTGCATTTTCTAGAAGCTATGGAGGCAGATGATTTTGATCAACTTCCTAGTACCTTCTATGCTCGTTCTTTTTTAAGAAAATATGCCTGGGCAGTAGAGTTAGATGAAAGAATTGTTTTGGATGCATATGATTCAGGTAGTATGATCACTTATGAAGAGGTAGATGTCGATGAAGAAGACTTGTCTGGTCGCAGACGATCAAATAAGAAAAAAACCTCTTATCTCCCCTTGTTTTATTTCGTCCTATTTGCTTTGTCCATTTTAATTTTTGTCACTTACTATGTTTGGAACTACATCCAAACTCAGCCAAGTCCTTCTTCAGCTAATTATATTGTTGTGAGCTCAACTAGTTCAACAACCTCATCTAGCTCATCTTCTAGTAGTCAGGCGTCTAGCTCGTCTTCTACTACGGAATCAACTATTACAGTGTCAGGTGAAGGAAACCGCATTGAAGCTCGGTATAAAACGAGTAAGGAAACCGCTACTGTTCAATTGGCAGTTTCAGATGAAGCTAGTTGGGTTAGTGTTTCAGGAAGTGAGCTGGAGGGTGGTGTGACACTATCCGCAGACAATAAGAATGCAAAAACAACAGTTTCAACTAAGAATCCTGTTACCATTACTTTAGGTGTAGTGAAAGGAGTTACTGTGACTGTGGACAATCAAACGATTGATACTTCGAAGCTGACAACTCAGACTGGAACTGTAACACTTACATTTACTACAGATTAAGGAAAAATCAATGAAAAAAGAACAAATTCCTAATGTATTAACAATTGGTAGAATTCTCTTTATACCTCTCTTTATTCTTATTTTGACTTTGGGCCATTCACTAGGCAGTCATTTGCTAGCAGCTATAATTTTTGCAGTTGCTAGTGTAACGGATTATCTTGATGGCTACCTTGCTCGTAAATGGAATGTAGTCAGCAATTTTGGAAAATTTGCTGATCCGATGGCTGATAAGCTGTTGGTTATGTCAGCTTTTATCATGTTGATTGAGTTAGGTATGGCTCCAGCTTGGGTTGTTGCTATTATCATCTGTCGTGAACTTGCGGTGACAGGCTTGCGCTTGTTGCTTGTTGAGACGGGAGGGACAGTTCTAGCAGCAGCGATGCCAGGGAAAATCAAAACCTTTAGTCAGATGTTTGCCATTATCTTTTTGCTCTTACATTGGAATTTAATTGGTCAACTGTTGCTTTATATAGCTTTATTTTTCACCATCTACTCTGGTTATGATTATTTCAAGGGTAGCGCTCATGTATTCAAAGGAACATTTGGTTCGAAATGAAATCGATTATTGAAGTAAAAGATCTGTCTTTTCGTTATAAGGAAGACCAGGATCATTATGACGTTAATAATGTCTCGTTTCACGTGAAACGGGGAGAATGGCTTTCGATTGTAGGTCATAATGGGAGTGGAAAATCGACAACTATCCGTTTGATTGATGGATTGCTTGAAGCAGAGTCTGGAGAAATCTGGATAGATGGCCAATTGCTGTCCTCTGAGAACGTTTGGGACTTACGCCGTCAAATTGGTATGGTTTTTCAAAATCCAGATAACCAATTTGTGGGGGCAACTGTTGAAGATGATGTCGCCTTTGGTTTAGAAAATCAGGGACTTCCTCGTGAAGAAATGAAGAAGAGAGTGACTGAATCTTTGGAGTTGGTGGGGATGCTGGACTTTAAGAAGAGAGAACCAGCTCGTTTATCTGGTGGCCAAAAACAACGTGTGGCCATTGCAGGAGTTGTTGCCCTGAGGCCAGCTATTTTAATTCTAGATGAGGCTACAAGTATGTTGGACCCCGAGGGACGAAGAGAACTGATTCAGACAGTTCAAGAGATTCGAAAAGACTATCAGATGACAGTCGTCTCCATTACACATGACTTGGAAGAAGTTGCGATGAGTGACCGTGTCTTGGTCATGAAAAAAGGCCAAGTGGAGTCAACCAGCAGCCCAAGAGAACTTTTTTCTCGGGATGACCTTGACCAGATAGGGTTGGATGAACCTTTTACTAATCAATTGAGAGAATCTTTGAGAGAGACTGGTTATCAGTTGCCGGATGGCTATTTGACAGAAGGAGAGCTAGAGGACAAGTTATGGGAATTACTCTAGAAAATGTGAGCTTTACCTATCAAGAGGGAACTCCCCTATCTTCATCAGCCTTGACTGATGTTTCTTTGACGATTGAGGATGGTTCCTATACAGCTTTAGTAGGGCACACAGGCAGTGGGAAATCAACGATTTTACAGCTTTTAAATGGCCTATTGGTACCAAGTAAGGGTTCTGTTCGAGTTTTCGATACCGTCATTACCCCTACATCAACCAATAAAGAAATTCGTCAGATTCGAAAGCAAGTTGGTCTAGTGTTTCAATTTGCTGAAAATCAGATTTTCGAAGAGACTGTTTTGAAAGATGTTGCATTTGGACCGCAAAATTTTGGAGTTTCTGAGGAAGAGGCTAAGAAAATTGCGCGTGAAAAGTTAGCATTGGTAGGCATTGATGAGTCTCTCTTTGAGCGCAGTCCCTTTGAACTTTCGGGGGGGCAGATGAGACGTGTAGCTATAGCAGGTATGCTAGCCATGGAGCCAACTGTCTTAGTTTTGGACGAGCCTACAGCAGGGCTAGATCCTCTGGGCAGAAAAGAACTGATGACCTTGTTTAAAAAACTCCACCTTTCTGGAATGACAATCGTTCTAGTAACGCATTTGATGGATGATGTAGCTACGTATGCTGATCAGGTTTATGTTATGGAAAAGGGGCGTTTAGTCAAAAGTGGCAAACCGAGTGATGTTTTCCAAGATGTAGCCTCTATGGAAAAGGTGCAGTTAGGTGTGCCTAAAATAACAGCCTTTTGTAAACGTTTGGCAGATAGAGGTGTAGCTTTTAAAAAATTGCCAATCAAGATAGAGGAGTTTAAGGAGTCGCTAAATGGATAGTATGATTTTAGGGCGTTATATACCGGGGGATTCCATCATTCATCGCTTGGATCCCCGTAGTAAATTGCTTGCCATGATCCTGTTGATTTTGATTGTATTTTGGGCCAATAATCCCCTCACTAATCTCATTCTGTTTGTAGCGACAGGTATATTTATCGCTTTGTCAGGCGTTTCCCTCTCATTTTTCGTTCAGGGATTAAAATCCATGTTCTTCCTGATCGCTTTTACGACTCTTTTTCAGCTCTTTTTCATTTCAAGTGGAAATGTCCTATTTGAGTTTTCTTTTATAAGAATAACGGATTATGCTTTGCAACAAGCAGGAATCATTTTCTGTCGTTTTGTGTTGATTATTTTCTTTTCAACCTTGCTGACATTAACGACCATGCCTTTGAGTTTGGCAGCTGCAGTTGAAGCTCTTTTAGCACCGCTGAAACGCGTGAAAGTTCCCGTTCATGAAATTGGTCTCATGTTATCAATGAGTTTGCGTTTTGTTCCAACCTTGATGGATGACACAACGAGAATTATGAATGCTCAAAAAGCTCGTGGAGTTGACTTTGGCGAAGGTAGCATCGTGCAAAAGGTAAAGGCTATGATTCCAATTTTAATTCCTCTTTTTGCGACGAGCTTAAAGCGTGCAGATTCATTGGCAATAGCCATGGAAGCTCGTGGTTATCAAGGAGGAAAGGGTAGAAGTCAGTATAGACAGTTGAGATGGAGTCAAAAGGATACACTGGCAATTCTTGTGATTTTGGTACTGGGATGTTTCTTATTTTTCTTAAAATCTTAGCAGGTTTGTAGGATTGATAAGAAGCTCACAGTAGCAGGTTTTTAGTATAAAGGTAGGAATATGAACCGTTTTAAAAAATCAAAATATCTAATTATCGTTTTTGTCACAGTTCTGGCAGTTTCTGTTCTATTAGTGACAACCTATTCAAGCGCTATTGTGACGAAACTAGGAGATGGGATTTCATTAGTAGATAGAATTGTTCAAAAACCCTTTCAGTGGTTTGATACTTTCAAATCGGATTTGGGACATTTGACGCAGACTTACAATGAAAATGAGAGTCTAAAGAAACAGCTCTATCAACTAGAGGTGGAGTCTAATCAATCAGAAAGTTTAAAAAATGAAAATGAACAACTACGTCAGTTGCTGGATATGAAGTCAAAATTGCAGGCTACAAAAACCATTGCAGCAGATGTGATTATGCGAGCTCCAGTATCTTGGAAACAAGAGTTGACAATTGATGCGGGAAGTTCAAAAGGAGCTTCTGAAAATATGTTGGCCATTGCAAACGGGGGTTTGATTGGTAGTGTTTCAAAGGTGGAGGATCATTCAACAACGGTCAATCTATTGACAAACACCGAAAATTCAGACAAAATTTCTGTTAAAATTCTGCATGGTTCTACTGAAATTTACGGGATTATCATTGGTTATGATAAGGAGTCTGAACTGCTTAAAATTAGTCAATTAAACAGCAACAGCGACATTAGCGCGGGAGACAAGGTGACTACAGGGGGGCTCGGAAACTTTAATGTTAAGGATATCCCTGTTGGAGAGGTTGTTGCTACAACACACAGCAGTGATTATCTAACAAAGGAAGTAACAGTCAAGTTAAGTGCTGACACCAAAAATCTTCATGTGGTAGAGTTAGTGGGGAATTAGCAATGAGACTGTTAAAACAAATTGGTATTTTCTTTTTACTCCCTTTTGTCGTACTAATTGATGCACATATTGGACAATTAGCGGGATCCTTCTCCCCTCACTTTCATTTAGCAAGTCATTTTCTGTTTTTATTTCTCTTGTTTGAGACAATTGAGGTTTCAGAATACCTCTATCTAGCTTATTGCTGTATAGTGGGTTTGGTGTACGATATCTATTTTTTCCACTTGATAGGAATTGCGACACTTCTATTTATCTTAATAGGTGCTTCGCTCCATAAATTTAATAGTGTAATTTTGCTAAACCGTTGGACAAGAATGTTAACAATAGTTGTGATGAGTTTCCTATTTGATATGGGGAGCTACCTCCTTGCTCTTGCTATGGGATTGACAGTAGAATCGATGCCAGTTTTCATCGTCTATAGTCTTGTCCCATCAATGATTTTAAACTTTTTATGGATGCTTATTTTCCAATATATTTTTGAAAAATGTTATCTATAAGAAAGAAATAAAAATGTAACAAAGGCGTAATATTTATTATGTCTTTTTTTGGTATACTAGTAATGTCTTAAATAGAAGGAGTATCTACACAATATGAAGAAAAAAATCTTAGCGTCACTTTTATTAAGTACAGTATTGGTGTCTCAAGCGGCAGTATTGACAACTGTCCACGCTGAAACAACTGATGAAAAGATTGCTGCTCAAGATAGTAAGATTAGTAATTTGACATCTCAACAAAAAGAAGCTCAAAAACAAGTAGATGAAATCCAAACGCAAGTTACAGCTATCCAAACTCAACAAACAAACTTAGAAGCTGAGAACGAAACTCTACAAGCTGAATCTAAAAAACTTGAAGGAGAAATTACAGAGCTCTCTAAGAACATTGTTGCTCGTAATGAATCTTTGGAGAAACAAGCACGTAGCGCACAAACTAACGGTGCTGCAACTAGCTACATCAATACAATTGTAAACTCAAAATCAATTACAGAAGCTATTTCACGTGTTGCAGCAATGAGCGAGATTGTATCAGCTAACAACAAAATGTTGGAGCAACAGAAAGCTGATAAGAAATCTATCGCTGAAAAACAGGTTGCAAATAATGAAGCAATCAACACTGTCATTGCGAACCAACAAACGCTTGCTGACGATGCACAAGCATTGACAACAAAACAAGCAGAGTTGAAAGTTGCTGAGTTAAACCTTGCTGCAGAGAAAGCTACTGCAGAAAGTGATAAAGCTACTTTATTGGAACAAAAAGCAGCAGCAGAGGCAGAAGCAAAAGCAGCAGCTGAAGCAGAAGCAGCTTATAAAGCACGTCAAACAAGCCAACAACAATCAGTTGTTGCTTCTGGAAATACAACACTTTCAGATCAAGTGCAAGCAACTTCAAGCTCTTCATCAGATGATGATTCAAGCTACACTCCAGCACCTGCTCCAACTCCAGCTAGACAGCGTCCAACATACAGTACAAATGCTTCAAGTTATCCAACTGGTGAATGTACTTGGGGAGCTAAAACATTAGCACCTTGGGCTGGAGATTACTGGGGTAACGGAGCGCAGTGGGCTACAAGTGCAGCAGCTGCAGGATTCCGTACAGGATCAACTCCACAAGTTGGTGCGATTGCATGTTGGAATGACGGTGGATATGGACACGTAGCGGTTGTTACAGCAGTTTCATCATCAACTAGCATTCAAGTATCAGAATCAAACTATGGTGGAAATCGTACAATCGGTAACAAACGTGGATGGTTCAACCCAACTACAACTTCTGAAGGTTATGTAACATACATCTATCCAAACTAATGAATGAAACGAAGAGGCTCGATTTGAGTCTCTTTTATTATTTTTTATCGAAAGCAAGGCCGAAATCTATTAAAACCACTTGAAAATATGGCTAAAATGTGATAAAATGAAACCTGTCGTGTAAACGATAATACTCATTCTTGATGAATTGTGAAACTGTTGCCCTCGGGTCGTTTTGCAAGCTGAAGTCGAGGAGAGGAAAAAAACAAAAAGGAGAAATACTCATGGCAGTAATTTCAATGAAACAACTTCTTGAGGCTGGTGTACACTTTGGTCACCAAACTCGTCGCTGGAACCCTAAGATGGCTAAGTACATCTTTACTGAGCGTAACGGAATCCACGTTATCGACTTGCAACAAACTGTAAAATACGCTGACCAAGCTTACGACTTTATGCGTGATGCAGCAGCTAACGATGCAGTTGTATTGTTTGTTGGTACTAAGAAACAAGCTGCTGACGCTGTTAAAGAAGAAGCAGAGCGTTCAGGTCAATACTACATCAACCATCGTTGGTTGGGTGGAACTCTTACTAACTGGGGAACTATCCAAAAACGTATTGCTCGTTTGAAAGAAATCAAACGCATGGAAGAAGAAGGAATCTTTGATGTTCTTCCTAAGAAAGAAGTTGCACTTCTTAACAAACAACGTGCACGTCTTGAAAAATTCTTGGGTGGTATCGAAGATATGCCTCGTATCCCAGATGTAATGTACGTAGTTGATCCACATAAAGAACAAATCGCTGTTAAAGAAGCTAAAAAATTGGGAATCCCAGTTGTAGCGATGGTTGACACAAACACTGATCCAGACGATATCGATGTAATCATCCCAGCTAACGATGACGCTATCCGCGCGGTTAAATTGATCACAGCTAAATTGGCTGACGCTATCATCGAAGGACGTCAAGGTGAAGATGCAGCAGCAGTTGAAGCAGAATTTGAAGCTTCAGAAGCTCAAGCTGACTCAATCGAAGAAATCGTTGAAGTTGTAGAAGGCGACAACGCTTAATTCAAATAAGTAATCATTACCTAGGAGGGCGGGGCTTAGCCCGGCTCTCCTATTTTTAAAAAATATAGGAGAATCAAAATGGCAGAAATTACAGCTAAACTTGTAAAAGAGTTGCGTGAAAAATCTGGTGCTGGTGTTATGGACGCTAAGAAAGCATTGGTTGAAGTTGAAGGTGATATCGAAAAAGCAATCGAATTGCTTCGTGAAAAAGGTATGGCTAAGGCAGCTAAGAAAGCTGACCGTGTTGCAGCTGAAGGTTTGACTGGTGTATTTGTTAACGGTAACGTTGCAGCAGTAGTTGAAGTAAATGCTGAAACTGACTTCGTTGCGAAAAACGCTCAATTCGTTGAGTTGGTAAATGCAACAGCTAAAGTAATTGCTGAAGGTAAACCAGCGAACAACGAAGAAGCACTTGCTTTGACAATGCCTTCAGGTGAAACTCTTGAAGCAGCCTATGTATCTGCAACAGCTACAATCGGTGAAAAAATCTCATTCCGTCGTTTTGCTTTGCTTGAAAAAACAGATGCACAACACTTTGGAGCATACCAACACAATGGTGGCCGTATCGGTGTTATCTCTGTTATTGAAGGTGGAGACGAAGCTCTTGCTAAACAAATCTCAATGCACATTGCTGCGATGAAACCAACAGTTCTTTCTTACAAAGAATTGGATGAGCAATTCGTTAAAGATGAGTTGGCACAATTGAACCACGTAATCGACCAAGATAACGAAAGCCGTGCAATGGTTGGTAAACCAGCTCTTCCACACTTGAAGTATGGATCAAAAGCACAATTGACTGATGAAGTGATTGCTCAAGCTGAAGCTGATATCAAAGCTGAGTTGGCTGCAGAAGGCAAACCAGAAAAAATCTGGGACAAAATCATCCCAGGTAAAATGGACCGCTTCATGCTTGACAACACTAAAGTTGACCAAGCATACACACTTCTTGCACAAGTATATATCATGGATGACAGCAAGACAGTTGAAGCTTACCTTGAATCAGTAAATGCTTCAGTAGTTGAGTTCGCTCGCTTTGAAGTTGGTGAAGGTATCGAGAAAGCTGCAAACGACTTTGAAGCAGAAGTTGCAGCTACAATGGCAGCAGCCTTGAATAACTAATAGAAAAGGAAGCAAATTGCTTCCTTTTTCTTTTTGTCTAGAGAGTAGGCTCTATATGAGTAAACAAAAAGCCCTTTAATAAGGGCTAAGTGCATTTAGGAGGCTACACTTCAAATTCATAGAGTGCTGTAGACAAATAACGTTCGCCGTTATCTGGTGCTAAAGCAAGGACTTTCTTACCTGTACCTAATTTCTTGGCAACCTCAATTGCCCCGTAAATCGCTGCAGCTGAAGAAATTCCAACAAGGAAGCCTTCTTTTCCACCAATTTCACGGCCAAGCGCTAGAGCATCATCTGACGTTACGCGGACGATACCATCATAGGCCTTTGTATCAAGTGTTTCAGGAATAAATCCAGCTGAGATGCCTTGAATTTTGTGAGGTCCTGGTTTTTCACCAGACAAGATAGCTGACTCGTCTGCCTCAACTGCATAAACTTGAATGTTTGGATTTGCTGCTTTAAGAGCGTGAGAAACACCTGAGATCGTTCCACCAGTACCAACACCACCCACAAAAGCATCTAGTCTATCAGAACCGAAATCAGCCAGTATTTCAGCTCCTGTTGTTCTTTCGTGTACTTCTGGATTAGCTGGATTATTAAATTGGAGTGGAAGGAAGCCGTCACGTTCAGCGGCGATTTCCTGAGCTTTGGCAATGGCCCCTTTCATTCCTTCGCTACCAGGAGTGAGGACGAGTTCAGCACCATAGGCTTGGATAATCTTACGGCGTTCCACGCTCATCGTTTCAGGCATGACGATAACAACTTTATATCCTTTAGCAGCACCAACCCATGAAAGACCGATGCCAGTGTTTCCACTCGTTGCTTCAACAATGGTAGCACCCGGTTTTAGAATACCATCTTGTTCTGCTTTTTCAATCATGCTAAGGGCAATGCGGTCTTTTACTGACGATCCAGGGTTAAAAGCTTCTAGTTTAACATAGACGTCTGCAGCACCCTCTGGAACAATGTTGTTAAGTTTAACAATCGGTGTTTGTCCAATAAGTTCAGTGATATTGTTATAAATAGCCATAGATATACCTCTTTGTATAAGATGATACTAGTATAACGCGCTTAAGGCTATTTGTAAAATATAGAAATCCTATCAAAGTGATAGGATTTTTTTATATCAAAAGTCTAAGCCATTAATTTTTAATCGATTGTGATAAGCCAATTCTAATAAATAGGTGTAAAGCTGAAGGATGTCCGTTTTTTTAGGGAATTCAAATTTATGGAAACTCAGGTGCTCATTATGTGCTTTTAGAAAGATATTTTCTAAATAAGTGATCGTAATCTCACTATCATCTATACCTGCTCCAGCAGTTTCCATTTCAACGTTTACAATGTTCATCAAAAAGAGTGACTTAACAGACACCTTGCGACCAGTGGCACCTTGCTTATCTGTAAAGATGATACGGATATTTGTAAAGATAATTGAATCGCGAATAAGTTTATATCCACTTTGAATTTCTTCATTCTCTAGTAGATATTGACCATATTCTTTGATAAGAGTCTCTTTGTTTTCCTCGCTGAAGTTACCAGCGAGTCCTTGAATAAATTTTCCAAACGCCATGTATTTCTCCTTTGTTTACACTAAGTTTACAGGAACTTCAACTTCTCGTAAACCTTGATCTGTTAAAGTAACCTTTCCATTAAAAAACTCTACAAGAGCAGACTTGATATTTTCTTTCTCTTCCTTATCAACATAAATCATTGTATCAACTTGATCTGTAAAGTTTGTATCCAGCTCCATGAGATGATGTTCTTTAAGAAAGTTACTGTACTCTTGGTATTGAGCATAAGACATTTGAATGGCTATGCCAGCCTGCTCTTTGATTTCAATAATGCCAATTTCTTTGACAGCCAAGGCCACACTACCTGCATAAGCACGAATCAAACCACCAGCACCTAGTTTGATGCCACCAAAATAGCGTGTCACTACCACACAGAGATTGGTTAGATTATGATTTTCTAAGACACCCAGCATAGGGATTCCAGCAGTACCACTAGGCTCCCCATCATCACTCGTACGCTTGATTTCACTGCGTTCCCCTAGAATAAAAGCAGAGCAGTTATGGGTGGCTTTATAGTGTTCTTTTTTGATGGTAGTGATGAAGTCACGAGCCTCTTCTTCGCTATAAACACGCTTGGCATGACAGATAAAGCGGGATTTTTTTATTTCTTCTAGGACCTGCCCATCCTCTTTAATCGTTCTAAATTCCATGATTTAATTGTACTAAAAAAAACTCTAAAGCGCTAGATTTTTACGAATATTAAATTATGAAAGTAAATCCAAATTATCTCGGTCGCTTGTTTACTGAGAAAGAATTAACTGAAGAAGAACGACAGGTAGCAGTGAGACTGCCAGCAATGAGAAAAGAGAAGGGGAAACAGTTTTGTCAACGTTGTAATAGTTCGATTCTAGAAGAATGGTATTTGCCTATTGGTGCCTACTATTGTAGGGAGTGTTTGCTGATGAAGCGAGTCAGGAGTGATCAAGCTTTGTACTATTTTCCGCAGGAAGATTTTCCTAAGCAAGATGTTCTCAAATGGTGTGGTCAGTTAACCCCTTTTCAGGAAAAGTTATCAGAGGGGTTGATTCGAGCAGTCGAAAAGAAAGAACCGACTTTAGTTCATGCTGTGACAGGAGCTGGAAAGACAGAGATGATCTATCAAGTTGTAGCTAAAGTGATTGATGATGGTGGTGCAGTTTGTTTGGCCAGTCCTCGAATTGATGTGTGTTTGGAACTGTATAAGCGACTGCAGAATGACTTTGCTTGCGATATAGCACTACTTCATGGCGAATCAGAGCCCTATTTTCGAACTCCCCTAGTAGTTGCAACAACTCATCAGTTATTAAAATTTTATCATGCTTTTGATTTGTTGATAGTGGATGAGGTAGATGCCTTTCCTTATGTTGACAACACTATGCTTTACTATGCTGTAAAGAATAGTGTAAAGGAGGATGGATTGAGGATATTCCTTACGGCAACTTCTACAGATGAGTTAGATAGGAAGGTTCGCACAGGGGAATTAAAAAGATTAAGCTTGCCGAGACGGTTTCATGGAAATCCTTTGATTATTCCTAAACCAGTCTGGTTATCGGATTTTAATCGCTGTTTAGAGAAAAATCAATTGTCAACCAAGTTAAAGACTTATATTGAGAAACAGAGAAGAACAGGTTATCCCTTACTGATTTTTGCATCAGAGATTAAGAAAGGCGAAAAACTAAAAGAAATACTACAGGTGCATTTCCCAGATGAGAATATCGGTTTTGTATCTTCTATCACAGAAGACCGATTAGAGCAAGTGCAAGCTTTTCGAGATGGAGAACTAACAATACTGATCAGTACGACAATATTGGAACGCGGAGTCACCTTCCCTTGTGTGGATGTTTTCGTAGTAGAAGCTAATCATCGACTCTTTACCAAGTCTAGCTTGATTCAGATTGGTGGTCGAGTTGGACGTAGTATGGACAGACCAACTGGTGAGTTGCTCTTCTTTCATGATGGATTAAATGCTTCCATCAAGAAGGCAATCAATGAAATCAAGCAGATGAACAAGGAGGCGGGATTATGAACTGTTTACTATGTGGCCAGACTACAAAGAGTGAGCTGACTTTTAGCAGTCTCTTCCTTTTGAAGGATGACTGCAGTTATCTTTGTTCAGATTGTGCTTCTAGTTTTGAGAAGATTGGTGAGAATTATTGCCCAAACTGTATGAAAACAGGCATGTCAACTAAGTGTCAAGATTGCAAACTTTGGTGTAAAGAAGGAATTCAGGTTGATCATAAGGCAATCTTTACCTATAATCAAGCTATGAAAGACTTTTTCAGTCGATATAAGTTTGATGGCGATTTTTTGCTTAGAAAAGTTTTTGCTTCTGTTCTTACTGAGGAGCTGAAAAAGTATAGAGGATATCAATTTGTGTCGATTCCCCTAAGCCCTGAAAGATTGCTTGAGAGGGGGTTTAACCAAGTCGAGGGTTTGGTTGAGGCGGCAGGCTTTTCTTTTAAAGATATATTAGGAAAAAGAGAAGAGAGCGCTAGTTCTTCTAAAAGCCGTTTGGAAAGGTTAGCTACTGAAATTCCATTTTTTATTAAAGATGGAATCTCACTTCCTAAGAAGATTTTGCTGATTGATGATATCTATACAACAGGGGCAACTGTGAATCGTGTGAAACGACTTTTGGAAGAAGCAGGTGCTTTGGAAGTTAAAACTTTTTCCCTTGTAAGATGAGGAAAAAATTTGCAAAATGAAAATGAAAGCGTTATAATATAATTAGAAAAACAAAAATGTTTAGAAAGAAGGTACTTATATGATTAAATATAGTATCCGTGGTGAAAACCTAGAAGTAACAGAAGCAATTCGTGATTATGTAGTTTCTAAACTCGAAAAGATCGAAAAGTATTTTCAACCTGAGCAGGAGTTGGATGCACGTGTGAACTTGAAAGTTTACCGTGAAAAAACAGCAAAGGTTGAAGTAACAATTCCACTTGGATCTATCACTCTTCGTGCTGAAGATATTTCTCAAGATATGTATGGTTCTATCGATCTTGTAACAGATAAAATTGAACGTCAGATTCGTAAAAATAAAACTAAAATCGAACGTAAGAATAAAAATAAAGTTGCGACAAGTCAACTCTTTACAGATGCTCTGGTTGAAGATGCAAATGTTGTGCAA
This sequence comes from Streptococcus oralis, assembly GCF_022749195.1. Taxonomy (NCBI): domain Bacteria; kingdom Bacillati; phylum Bacillota; class Bacilli; order Lactobacillales; family Streptococcaceae; genus Streptococcus; species Streptococcus oralis. The sequence continues at coordinate 1,843,130 of NZ_CP094226.1, read as the reverse complement.
CCAAAAGTTGTTCGTTCAAAACAAATTGATTTGAAGCCAATGGATTTAGAAGAAGCTCTTCTCCAAATGGATTTATTGGGACATGATTTCTTTATCTATGTAGATGTAGAAGATCAAACAACTAATGTTTTGTATCGCCGTGAAGATGGTGAAGTTGGTTTGTTAGAAGTGAAAGAATCATAAAATAGAATTTTCAAAGTGGTTTACACCAGTGTAAACCACTTTTGTATTGCAATATTATAAAAGGTATGAATGGGGACAGTTATGAAAGACGTGGTGATTGTTTCAGCAGTGCGAACTCCAATAGGCTCCTTTGGAGGAAGTTTAAAGAATGTTTCAGCTGTTGATTTGGGAGCTTTGGTTATTAAAAGTGTTTTGGAAAAAGCCAATGTCAAACCAGAGCAGGTAGACGAAGTGATTATGGGGAATGTCCTAGGTGCTGGTTTAGGTCAAAACGTAGCTCGTCAAATGAGCATTCATGCAGGGCTCCCAGAATTTACACCAGCCTTTGCCATCAATAAGGTTTGTGGTTCCGGTTTGAAGGCAGTGCAGTTGGCTGCTCAAGCGATTCGATGCGGCGATGCAGATATTATCGTAGCTGGTGGTGCAGAAAACATGAGTCAGGCGCCATACGTTTTGCCAAGTTTCCGTTGGGGTGGTCGTATGGGAGATTCGAAAGTGGTAGATACCATGATTAAGGATGGTTTGTCTGATGCCTTTAACGAATACCATATGGGAATTACAGCCGAGAATGTGGCTGAAGAATATGGTATCAGTCGAGAAGAGCAAGATGCTCTTGCTTTAGAGTCACAAAAACGGGCAGTTGCAGCTATAGAATCTGGACGCTTTAAAGAAGAGATTGTGCCAGTGGTTATTCCTCAACGCAAAGGCAATCCCATCGTTTTCGATACAGATGAATATCCTAGAAAAGATGCTAGCTTAGAGAGTTTGTCTAAGCTAGGTTCTGTTTTCAAAAAAGACGGGGCTGTCACAGCGGGAAATGCTTCAGGAATCAATGACGGGGCAGCAGCTGTCTTAATCATGAGTTCTGAAAAAGCTGAAGAATTAGGACTTTCAGTGATTGCCCGCATTCGTTCGTATGCAAGTGCAGGTTTGGACCCTAAGATGATGGGATGTGGACCGATTTATGCGACTCGCAAGGCTCTTGAAAATGGCAATTTGACAGTTGAAGATCTCGACTTGATTGAGTCAAATGAAGCCTTTGCTGCCCAGGCTTGTGCAGTTGGTAAAACACTTGGCTTTAACACAGATATTGTCAACGTCAATGGTGGCGCCATTGCTCTTGGTCACCCAATTGGGGCTTCCGGTTGCCGTATCCTAGTAACGCTGTTACATGAGATGATGAAACGTGATGCTAAAACTGGCTTAGCAACTCTCTGTATCGGAGGAGGGATGGGGACTGCCCTTATCGTGGAACGTTAGGTGTTAGTGATCTGAACACGTGGGTAGGAGGGTGATGATTCCCTCCTCTTTTTGTGTCTGAGGTTAGAGAAATCAATCATGAAAGAAAGGCTTGCATCTTTTAAAAGGTCGCTTTTTAAGGGTTTTTGTGATATAATAATGCGCAAGAGGTTTAGAATGAAAAAAAATAATTTAATCCCGTTTTCTGCAGTCTGGCTAGGACTTGCAACTTTCGGAATCTTAACTTTGCTGATTATTTTTTCACATAATCTTGCTGTAACAATCACTGTTTTGTTTTTATTTGTACTGCTTTATTTGCTTTTATTCGTTTGGCAAAAAAAACAGTATGAAAAGAGCGAAATTGAACAAATCCAATATGTAAATCACCAAGCTGAAAATAGCTTGAGTACTTTGCTTGATCAAATGCCGGTGGGAGTCCTGAAATTAGACTTATCAAGCGGAGAAGTGGAATGGTTTAATCCTTATGCTGAGCTGATTTTAACTACTGAAGAAGGGGAAATTGATGTTGAGTTAATTCAAACCATCATCAAGGCTTCTGTTGGGAATCCAGGTTCGTATGCTACCTTGGGCGAAACACGATATGCTGTCCATATGGACAAGGCTTCAGGCGTTTTGTATTTCTTTGATGTTTCTGGGGAGTACGAAGCAACTGTCGAATTGGTAACTAGCCGTCCAGTCATTGGAGTCATCTCGGTAGATAACTATGATGATTTGGAGGATGCGACATCTGACTCCGATATCAGTCATATAAATAGTTTTGTAGCCAATTTTGTTTCAGAATTTGCTAGTAAGTATGCTATGTTCTCTCGCCGTGTGGGGATGGATCGTTTTTATGTATTCACAGATTACACGGTACTAGAGGAATTGATGAATGATAAATTCTCTGTTATTGATACTTTCCGAGAAGAATCAAAACAGAGGCAACTAGCTCTAACCCTAAGTATGGGATTTTCTTATGGTGATGGAAACCATGAGGAAATAGGAAAAATTGCCTTGCTCAACTTGAACTTAGCAGAAGTTCGCGGTGGTGACCAGGTGGTGGTTAAGGAAAATAACGAAACCAAGAATCCTGTCTACTTTGGTGGAGGAACTGCTGCATCTATCAAACGTACTCGTACACGTACCAGAGCCATGATGACAGCCATTTCTGATAAGATTCGAAGTGTTGACCAAGTTTTTGTAGTCGGTCATAAAAATCTAGATATGGATGCCTTGGGCTCTGCTGTCGGTATGCAGTTGTTTGCAAGTAATATTATTGAGAACAGTTATGCTGTCTACAATGCAGACCAGATGCCAGCAGATATCGAACGTGCTATTCAGTTCTTGAAGAAGGAAGATGTCACGAAACTCTTACCTCTTACAGATGCGATGAAGCTAGTTACAAACCGTTCATTATTGATTCTGGTGGATCATTCCAAGACGGCTTTGACCTTGTCAAAAGATTTTTATGATTTGTTCACTCAAACTATTGTTATTGACCATCATAGACGTGATCAGGATTTCCCAGAGAATGCAGTCATCACCTATATCGAAAGTGGAGCAAGTAGTGCCAGTGAGTTGGTCACAGAATTGATTCAGTTCCAAAATTCTAAGAAAAATCGTTTGAGTCGTATGCAGGCCAGTGTTTTGATGGCTGGTATGATGCTGGATACCAAGAATTTCACATCTCGCGTGACGAGCCGAACCTTTGATGTGGCGAGCTATCTAAGAACACGGGGAAGCGATAGTATTGCTATCCAGGAGATTGCTGCGACAGATTTTGAAGAATACCGTGAGGTAAATGAACTCATTTTACAAGGTCGTAAGTTAGGTTCAGATATCTTGATTGCCCAAGCTAAGGACTCAAGGACTTATGACACAGTTGTTATCAGTAAGGCTGCTGATGCTATGTTGGCTATGTCAGGTATTGAGGCTAGTTTCGTTCTGGCAAAAAATACACAAGGATTTATCTCTATCTCGGCTCGAAGTCGTAGTAAAATCAATGTGCAACGCATTATGGAAGAGTTGGGTGGCGGTGGTCACTTTAATCTAGCTGCCGCGCAAATCGAGAATATGAGTCTAACAGAAGCAGGAGAAAAATTGACTCAACTTGTCTTAGATGAACTAAAGGAAAAGGAGAAAGAAGAATGAAAGTAATCTTTTTAGCAGATGTTAAAGGAAAAGGGAAGAAAGGCGAAATTAAGGAAGTACCAACTGGCTACGCTCAAAACTTCCTGATTAAAAAGAATTTGGCCAAGGAAGCGACTGCTCAAGCAGTGGGTGAGTTGCGTGGAAAACAAAAATCTGAAGAAAAGGCTCATGCAGAGATGATTGCTGAAGCAAAAGCCATCAAGGCTAAGCTTGAAGCAGAAGAAACGGTTGTAGAGTTTGTTGAAAAGGTTGGGCCAGATGGCCGTACATTTGGCTCTATCACTAACAAGAAGATTGCAGAAGAATTGCAAAAGCAATTTGGTATCAAGATTGACAAACGCAATATTCAAGTGCAAGCACCAATTCGAGCAGTAGGTTTGATTGATGTACCAGTGAAGATCTACCAAGATGTTTCAAGTGTCATCAATCTTCGTGTAAAAGAAGGTTAAGTTTACAACTTCTTGACAAGATTGTAAAAGGAAGGAAAGTCGGATGGCAGAAGTAGAGGAACTGCGAGTTCAACCTCAGGATATTTTGGCAGAACAATCTGTTCTGGGGGCTATTTTTATAGATGAGAGTAAGCTCGTTTTTGTCCGAGAATACATTGATTCTCGTGACTTTTTTAAGTATGCTCATCGGTTGATTTTCCAAGCGATGGTGGACTTGTCGGATCGTGGAGAAGCGATTGATGCGACAACAGTTCGGACGATTTTGGATAGCCAAGGGGATCTCCAAAATATTGGTGGCTTGTCCTATCTTGTTGAAATCGTCAACTCTGTACCAACTTCAGCTAATGCGGAGTATTATGCTAAAATTGTAGCTGAAAAGGCTATGCTACGTCGCTTGATTTCCAAATTGACAGAGTCTGTCAACCAAGCTTATGAGGCTTCTAAGCCTGCAGATGAAATCATCGCTCAGGCTGAAAAGGGACTCATTGATGTTAGCGAAAACGCCAATCGTAGTGGATTCAAGAACATCCGAGATATTTTAAATATCAACTTTGGGAACCTAGAAGTTCGGTCACAACAAACAACGGATATCACTGGTATTGCAACGGGCTACCGTGATTTGGACCATATGACGACAGGTCTCCATGAGGAGGAACTAATTATACTAGCGGCGCGACCAGCGGTTGGTAAGACGGCCTTTGCTTTGAACATTGCTCAGAACATCGGGACTAAGTTGGACAAGACGGTTGCTATCTTTTCGCTAGAAATGGGTGCGGAAAGTCTAGTAGACCGTATGTTGGCGGCCGAAGGCTTGGTGGAATCCCATTCTATCCGTACAGGTCAATTGACTGATGAGGAGTGGCAAAAGTATACCATTGCTCAAGGGAACCTAGCCAACGCGAGTATCTATATCGATGATACGCCAGGGATTCGAATTACGGAAATTCGTTCGCGCTCACGCAAACTAGCTCAAGAAACAGGCAATCTAGGCTTGATTTTGATCGACTACCTACAGCTTATCACAGGGACTGGTCGTGAGAACCGCCAACAAGAAGTCTCTGAAATTTCTCGTCAGTTGAAAATTCTAGCCAAGGAATTAAAAGTTCCAGTCATTGCTCTCAGTCAGTTATCCCGTGGAGTGGAACAGCGTCAAGATAAGAGACCAGTCTTGTCTGATATTCGTGAATCGGGTTCTATCGAGCAGGATGCGGATATCGTAGCTTTTCTATACCGTGACGACTACTACGATCGTGCGGGTGAAGAAGAGGAAGGAATTCCAAATAACAAGGTAGAGGTTATCATCGAGAAAAACCGTAGTGGAGCTCGTGGAACGGTGGAATTGATTTTCCAAAAAGAATACAATAAATTTTCAAGTATCTCAAAGAGGGAGGCATAATATGTCAGATGCATTTACAGATGTAGCCAAGATGAAAAAAATCAAAGAAGAGATCAAGGCGCATGAGGGACAAGTCGTTGAAATGACTTTGGAGAATGGCCGTAAGCGCCAAAAAAATAGATTGGGTAAGCTAATTGAGGTGTATCCATCTCTATTTATCGTTGAATTTGGGGATGTTGAAGGAGACAAACAAGCCAATGTCTACGTTGAATCCTTCACCTACTCAGATATCTTGACAGAAAAGAACTTGATTCGCTATCTAGACTAAGAATCCTAAAATGAAGTGAGCTTTGCTCACTTTTTTCTTTTTCTCCCGAATAGTATAAACGAGGGGAACCTCGGAAATTTATATTATTAAGGAGAATGAATGACGTTCTTAAAATCAGGAGTTAAGAAGAGTAGATGTACTCAGTTGAGTGTAGGGCTGGCTACTTTGTTTGTTACAAGTACCTTTTTGTTTGGTGGGGAATCAGTTCAGGCCGATAGTGTAGCGCGTGGAGATGACTATCCGCTTCACTACAAAAATGGTAGTGTTGAAATCGATCAGTGGCGGATGTATTCTCGCCAGTGTACCTCTTTTGCGGCCTTTCGTTTGAGTAGTGTAAATGGCTTTGAGATTCCTCCTGCCTACGGAAATGCAAATGAATGGGGACATCGTGCAAGGCGAGAAGGCTACCGTGTGGATACTAAGCCAGAAGTTGGAGCTATTGCTTGGTCGACAGAAGGTTATTATGGGCACGTGGCCTGGGTATCAAATGTATCAGGGGATACGATTGAAATCGAAGAGTATAACTATGGGGTTCGAGAAAAGTATAACCGTCGAAAGGTCAAGGCTAGTTCGATGACAGGTTTTATTCATTTCAAGGATTTATCTACTAGCCATAGTGCGGGTGAGAATGCTCGTAGCTCAGAGCTTCCGTCTAGTGGGACAATAGTATTCACGGAGAAATCGCCGATTATGGACCAACCGTCAAGTACAGGACAGGTTATTGACTACTATTATGCTGGTGAAAGTGTGAGTTATGATCAAGTTCTTGAAAAGGATGGTTATAAGTGGCTCGGCTATCTATCCTACAGTGGTGCTAGAAGATATGTGCAGTATGCAGAGTTAAGCAATACAGTGAAAGGCTGGAAAAAAGAAGGAGGGAGTTGGTATTACCGAGAGAATGGTAAGCTAGCGACAGGATGGAAAAAAGTTAATGGCAATTGGTATCATCTAAAAGAAAATGGGGCCATGTCAACTGGCTGGATTAAGGATGACTCTCACTGGTATTATCTAAAGGCTTCAGGTGAGATGCAGACGGGATGGCTTAAAGACAAGGGAACTTGGTATTACTTAGAGGAATCTGGTCTGATGAAAGCCAGTCAATGGTTCCAAGTCTCGGGTAAACATTACTATGTCGATGCTTCGGGAGCCTTAGCTGTTAATAGAGTAGTTGATGGCTACAAACTCGATAGTAACGGGGTGAGAATGTCGAGTCTTTCTTAAACAAGAGATAAGCTTTCTTCTTATTAAAAAATTTTTAAAAAGCTATAACAAATTAGTTGACGCTCATTAAGTAGTATAATATAATAATATTAAAAAACTATAAGAGGGGCATTGTCTAATGGACAAGAAAAAAGTAATTTTAAGAAGTTTAGCAAGTGCAGCTGTTTTGGGAGCTGGTGTTTTCGTTTCACAGCCTTCAGTAGTCAAGGCAGATGGAGGGAAAGCAGAAGAGCAGGCAGTTGCTCCTGCACAACCACAAGCCGCAGCAGAAGGGGATAGCGGAGCTCAAACTGAAAAGGGATCAGAAAACGCTGGTCCAGCTAATCCTGGTGCGACAAATCCAGCTAAGATGACCAAAGAAGAGTTGATGAAGGCTTTGGGTGAACTTGAGGAACAGGCTATTAGTGATATTAAGGATAAGGAAGCGATTGAGGACAAAGAGGATGCAGCTGAAGCTGTGAAGGAATATATCGGTAAGATGTATATTTCAGATACTCTTGAGTCTGGAGAGCTCAGCTTAGATAATATCATCGCTGAATTGCCAGAAGGTGCAGAAGATAAGGCTGTGGTAACAGGTCCTGAAGCTCAAACTAATAAAAAATTATCTACTGAGGAGAAGGCTCTACTAGATCAGGCTGAAAAAGATGCTAAAGAACAAGTTTCTCAAGCGACTGATGCCCTGGTTCAAGCCCTAAAATCTCTTGAAAATGCTGTAATTGAAGATATTAAAAAAGACGCTTCAATCACCAATAAAGAAGCGGCTATCAAAGAAGCCAAAGAAGAGATTGGTAAAGAAGATCTTTTGAAGGCTATCGCAGATGAGGATTTGGAGATTGGTGATGTTATTGTAGACTGGCCAGCAGATACGAGCGAGCACAAACAGTAGCTGAACCTGTATCAGAATTCACAGATGAAGACCAAGCTAAGTTAGATGAAGCTGATAAAGAGGCTAAGGTTGATGCAGCCAAAGTTCGCTCAGATTTAATCGCTACCCTAGAAAAAATCGAAAAAACAACCATCGACGACATCAACAAGGATGCCACTATCACTGATAAGGAAGCAGCGATTAAGGCTACTAAAGAAGTGATTGGCAAGGACGGCATCTTGAAAGCTATCGAAGAAGGTGACATCGAAGCGTCCGACTTGTTGGCAGATTTCTTAGCAGAAGACAGTGATCAGGTGACACCAGCCGAAGCGATGAGCCAAGAAGATTTCTCAAGCCAAGACCAAGCTAAACTTGCTGTGGCAGATAAGGAAGCAGCTGAGGAAGCCAAGAAAGAGGAAGAAGCTAAGCAAGCTGCAGAAGCAAAGGCTCACAGCGAATTGTTGACTGCCCTTAAAGGTATCGAACAATCAACCATCGAAGACATCAACAAAGACGCCACTATCACTGATAAGGAAGCAGCGATTAAGGTGGCTAAAGAAGTGATTGGCAAAGATGCTATCCTGAAAGCTATCGAAGATGGAGATATCGAAGCGTCCGACTTGCTAGATGATTTCTTAGCAGAAGACAGTGATCAGGTGACACCGGCTGAAGCAAAAACTCAATCTCAACTTTCAAGTCAAGACCAAGCTAAACTGGCTGCAGCAGATAAGGAAGCTGCGGAAGAAGCAGCTAAAGTTCGTTCAGATTTAATCGCTACCCTAGAAAAAATCGAAAAATCAACCATCGACGACATCAACAAGGATGCCACTATTACAGATAAGGAAGCGGCGATTAAGGCAGCTAAAGAAGTGATTGGCAAGGACGGCATCTTGAAAGCTATCGAAGAAGGTGACATTGATGTCTCAGACTTACTGGCAGATTTCTTGGCAGAAGACAGTGATCAGGTGACACCGGCCGAAGCAAAAACTCAATCTCAACTTTCAAGCCAAGACCAAGCTAAACTCGCTACAGCCGACAAGGAAGCAGCAGAAGAGGCAGCCAAAGTTCGCTCAGATTTAATCGCTACCTTAGAAAAAATTGAAAAATCAACCATCGATGATATCAACAAGGATGCCACTATCACTGATAAGGAAGCAGCGATCAAAGCAGCTAAAGAAGTGATTGGCAAGGATGCTATCCTGCAAGCCATCGAAGAAGGCGACATTGAAGCGTCCGACTTGTTAGATGATTTATTGGCAGAAGACAGCGATCAGGTGACACCAGCAGAAGAGATGAACCAAGAAGATTTCTCAAGCCAAGACCAAGCTAAACTCGCTGCAGCGGACAAGGAAGCAGCGGAAGAAAATAGTAATGCGAAAAAACTTGAGCTAAGTAAATTAGAAGAGCAAGTTGCTAAGATTAAAGTGCAATTATCAAGCTTACAAGTTTCTGGTGACAAGAATAGTCAAGTCAAAGACTTGCAACAAGCATTGGCAGACAATGAGGATGCCATTAAGACTCTAAGTAGTGTCATGTCAGCTGTTCTTGAAATTGAAGACTTTAAAGGTGGGGTGAACGCAGTAGAAGCTACAACTGCAGAGTTGCCAGAATACAACAAAGGTGCAAATGCGGTAGAAGCTGCTGTAAATGAACTCCCAGCCTATGCAGAAAGTGGCGCTCCAGTCGTAGCGAACGTTCCAGCTTACGGAGAGAGCGGTGCACCAATAGTAAACAATGCTCTGCCTTATGCAGAAAGTGGCGCTCCAGTCGTAGCGAACGTTCCAGCTTACGGAGAGAGCGGTGCACCAATAGTAAACAATGCTCTGCCTTATGCAGAAAGTGGCGCTCCAGTCGTAGCGAACGTTCCAGCTTACGGAGAAAGTGGTACACCAATAGTAAACAACACTCTGCCTTATGCAGAAAGTGGCGCCCCAGCCGTAGCAAATGTTCCAGCTTACGGAGAAAGTGGTACACCAATAGTAAACAATGCTCTGCCTTATGCAGAAAGCGGCGCCCCAGCTCTAGCAAATGTTCCAGTTTATGCAGAAAGTGGTGCTCCGGCAGTTGCTAATATTCCAGCCTATGCTGAAAAGATTGAACCTGCAGTAAATGAAGTTCCAGAATACACTGGCAGTGTAGCTCCTTTGGCTACAAATCCGACTCTTGGAACTGAACAAGATCGTACCTACAAAGCGCCTGCAGCAACGGATGAGCAACTCCTTCCAAATACAGGAAGTAAAGATGCTTCAGCAGTCGCATCGCTAGGATTTGTTGGTCTCCTTCTTGGTTTGCTACCATTTGCAAAGAGAAAATTGAACAAATAAATCGCATGAAATCAATAAAAGAAAAGGATTTGGATGGTCCTTTTCTTTTTTATGGTGAAATAGGGACAAGTCCATGTTTTTCAGCTCTTTCCGATGGTATTTTTCTTTGCTTTCCTTTATAATGGGTGTATGGACAAGAAAAAATTATTATTAATTGATGGATCTTCTGTTGCCTTTCGAGCTTTTTTTGCACTCTATCAGCAGTTGGATCGTTTTAAAAATGCTAATGGCCTTCATACCAATGCAATCTATGGCTTTCAACTCATGTTGAATCATGTCTTAGAGCGGGTTGAGCCCAGTCATGTTTTGGTAGCCTTTGATGCAGGTAAGACGACTTTCCGAACAGAGATGTATGCAGACTACAAGGGTGGCCGTGCTAAAACTCCAGATGAGTTTCGTGAGCAATTTCCCTTCATTCGTGAGTTGTTAGACCATCTTGGGATTCGCCATTATGAGTTGGCCCAGTATGAAGCGGATGATATCATCGGGACTCTGGGCCGTTTGGCTGAGAAGGATTCCTTCGATGTGACTATCGTTAGCGGAGATAAGGATTTGATCCAGTTGACGGATGAGCATACGGTAGTTGAGATTTCCAAGAAAGGTGTGGCTGAGTTTGAGGCCTTTACGCCGGACTATCTCATGGAAAAGATGGGCCTCACGCCAGCTCAGTTTATAGACCTCAAGGCCCTCATGGGGGATAAGTCTGATAATATCCCTGGTGTTACAAAGATTGGTGAAAAGACGGGTATCAAGCTCTTGCTGGAACATGGTTCGCTTGAGGGTATTTATGAAAATATCGATGGGATGAAGGCTTCTAAGATGAAGGAAAATCTCATCAATGACAAGGAACAAGCCTTTTTATCTAAAACACTAGCAACCATTGAAACTCAGGCACCGATTGAGATTGGCCTTGATGATTTGGTCTATAATGGCCCAGATGTGGAAAGCTTAGGTAAATTCTACGATGAGATGGGCTTCAAACAGCTCAAACAAGCTTTAAATATTTCGTCAACAGATGCGCCTGAAAGTTTGGATTTCGCCATCGTTGACCACGTCAGTCAAGACATGCTGAGTGCCGACTCTATCTTTCACTTTGAACTCTTTGGGGAAAACTACCATACAGATGATTTGGTTGGTTTTGCCTGGTCCTGCGGAGATAAACTTTACGCCACAGATAAACTCGAGCTCTTGCAGGATCCGATCCTCAAGGAATTTCTAGAAAAAACAGCTCTGAAAGTGTATGACTTTAAGAAAGCGAAGGTTCTGTTAAATCGCTTGGGCTTGAACCTGCAGGCTCCTGCTTTTGACAGTCGCTTGGCAAAATACTTACTCTCAACAGTCGAGAACAATGAAATCTCAACCATTGCGAATCTCTACGGTCAAACATACTTGGTCGATGATGAGACTTTCTATGGTAAGGGTGTCAAGAGAGCCATTCCTGAACGCGAGAAATTCTTGGAGCACTTGGCTCGCAAGGTTGCTGTATTGGTTGAGACTGAGCCGGTTTTACTTGAAAAACTCAGTGAACATGGACAGTTAGATCTCCTCTATGACATGGAGCAACCTCTGGCTTTTGTCCTTGCCAAGATGGAAATTGCTGGGATCAAGGTCAAAAAAGAAACACTACTTGAGATGCAGGCTGAAAATGAGGTCGTCATTGAGCAACTCACTCAAGAGATTTATGAACTAGCTGGTGAAGAGTTTAATATCAACTCGCCTAAGCAGTTGGGCGTGCTTCTCTTTGAAAAGCTCGGTCTTCCTCTGGAATATACCAAGAAAACCAAGACAGGTTACTCGACAGCCGTGGATGTGCTAGAGCGACTAGCTCCTATTGCTCCGATTGTTAAAAAAATCCTCGACTACCGTCAGATTGCTAAGATCCAATCTACCTATGTGATTGGTTTGCAAGACTGGATTTTGGATGATGGCAAGATCCACACGCGCTATGTGCAGGATTTGACCCAGACAGGGCGTCTGTCTAGTGTAGATCCAAACTTGCAAAATATTCCTGTGCGTTTGGAGCAAGGTCGTCTCATTCGTAAAGCTTTTGTCCCTGAGTGGGAGGATAGCGTGCTGCTCAGCTCGGATTATTCACAGATTGAATTGCGCGTTTTGGCACACATCTCTAAAGACGAGCACTTAATTAAGGCCTTTCAAGAGGGAGCAGATATTCATACCTCGACAGCCATGCGGGTCTTTGGAATTGAACGCCCTGAGGATGTGACTCCAAACGACCGTCGTAATGCTAAGGCTGTAAACTTTGGCGTGGTTTACGGGATTTCAGACTTTGGTTTGTCTAATAATCTGGGCATCAGCCGTAAGGAAGCCAAAGCCTACATTGATACCTACTTTGAACGCTTCCCGGGCATTAAAAACTACATGGATGAAGTGGTGCGTGAAGCGCGTGATAAGGGTTATGTAGAGACTCTCTTCAAGCGTCGTCGTGAGTTACCAGATATCAATTCGCGCAACTTCAACATTCGTGGTTTTGCAGAGCGGACAGCTATCAACTCTCCTATTCAGGGTTCGGCAGCAGATATCCTCAAGATTGCTATGATCCAGCTAGACAAAGCTCTAGTTGAAGGTGGCTATCAGACCAAGATGCTGTTGCAAGTGCATGATGAAATCGTCCTTGAGGTTCCGAAATCGGAACTAGCAGCCGTTAAAGCTCTAGTGAAACAAACCATGGAAGAAGCCATCCAGCTCAGTGTTCCCCTTATTGCAGATGAAAATGAAGGGGCAACCTGGTACGAGGCTAAATAAGAAAGCTATGATAGAGTTTGAAGCATTTGACTTCAAACTCTTTTTCATGATTTTCTGTAAGCAGTTTCCTTGACTTTTCCTTGTATTTGCGTTACTATATGTCCATATAAGATATGGGAGTCTGTGTACAGTCTGAGAGGAAGTGTTAAACTTCGACCGCACCTGATCTGGGTAATGCCAGCGTAGGGAACGATACTTAGCCGAATTCTGCACCTTTTCCATACATGGAAGGGGTTTTCTTTTTGTCAAAGGGAAACCTGAGAAAAGGAGGTTTTTATGAAAGCAAGCATTGCCTTGCAAGTCTTGCCCCTATCACAGGGGATTGATCGAATTGCTATTATCGATCACGTGATTGCTTATCTGCAAGCTCAGTCCGTGACCATGGTAGTGACACCATTTGAAACGGTCTTGGAAGGGGAGTTTGATGAGCTCATGCGTATTCTCAAAGAAGCGCTAGAAGTGGCAGGGCAGGAGGCAGATAATGTCTTTGCCAATGTCAAAATAAATGTAGGAGAAATTTTAAGTATTGATGAGAAACTTGAAAAGTATACTGAGACGTCACATTAGTCTATTTGGTTTTCTAGGAGTCTTGTCAATCTGGCAGTTAGCGGGAATATTCAAACTTTTACCCAAGTTTATCCTGCCAACCCCTTTTGAAATTCTCCAGGCCTTTGTTCGTGACAGAGAATTTCTCTGGCACCATAGCTGGGCGACCTTGAGAGTGGCTTTACTCGGACTAGTCTTAGGAGTCTTGATTGCCTGTATCATGGCTGTGCTTATGGACAGTCTGACTTGGCTCAATGATCTTATCTACCCTATGATGGTGGTTGTTCAGACCATTCCGACCATTGCTATAGCTCCTATCTTGGTCTTGTGGCTAGGCTATGGAATTTTGCCCAAGATTGTCTTGATAATCCTGACAACAACCTTCCCTATCATCGTCAGCATTTTGGATGGTTTTAGGCATTGTGACAAGGATATGCTGACCTTGTTTAGTCTGATGCGAGCCAATCCTTGGCAAATCCTGTGGCATTTTAAAATCCCGGTCAGCCTGCCTTACTTTTATGCAGGTCTGAGGGTCAGTGTCTCCTACGCCTTTATCACAACAGTGGTATCTGAGTGGTTGGGAGGTTTTGAAGGACTAGGTGTTTATATGATTCAGTCTAAAAAACTGTTTCAGTATGATACCATGTTTGCCATTATTATTCTGGTGTCGATTATCAGCCTTTTGGGTATGAAGCTGGTCGATATCAGCGAAAAACATGTGATTAAATGGAAACGTTCATAGAATAAGAATGTTTCAAAAAAGAAAAGAGGAAATAAAATGAAGAAAACATGGAAAGTGTTTTTAACGCTTGTAACAGCTTTTGTGGCTGTCGTGCTGGTGGCTTGTGGCCAAGGAACTGCTTCTAAGGACAACAAAGAAGCAGAAGTCAAGAAGATTGACTTTATCCTAGACTGGACGCCAAATACTAACCACACAGGGCTTTATGTTGCTAAGGAAAAAGGTTATTTCAAAGAAGCTGGAGTGGATGTTGACTTGAAATTGCCACCAGAAGAAAGTTCTTCTGACTTGGTTATCAACGGAAAGGCACCATTTGCAGTGTATTTCCAAGACTACATGGCTAAGAAATTGGAAAAAGGCGCAGGAATCACTGCCGTTGCAGCTATTGTAGAACACAATACATCAGGAATCATCTCTCGTAAATCTGACAATGTAGCTAGTCCAAAGGACTTGGTTGGTAAGAAATACGGAACTTGGAATGATCCAACTGAACTTGCTATGTTGAAAACCTTGGTAGAATCACAAGGCGGAGACTTTGAGAAGGTCGAAAAAGTACCAAACAACGATTCAAACTCAATCACACCGATTGCCAATGGAGTTTTTGACACTGCTTGGATTTACTACGGTTGGGATGGAATCCTTGCTAAATCTCAAGGCGTAGACGCTAACTTCATGTATTTGAAAGACTATGTCAAGGAGTTTGACTACTACTCACCAGTTATCATCGCAAATAATGACTATTTGAAAGACAATAAAGAAGAAGCCCGTAAAGTCATCCAAGCTATCAAAAAAGGCTACCAATATGCTATGGAGCATCCAGAGGAAGCAGCAGATATCCTCATTAAGAACGCACCTGAACTTCAGGAAAAACGTGACTTTGTTATCGAATCTCAAAAATACTTGTCAAAAGAATACGCAAGCGACAAGGAAAAATGGGGACAATTTGACGCTGACCGCTGGAATGCCTTCTACAAATGGGACAAAGAAAATGGTATCCTTAAAGAAGACTTGACAGACAAAGGCTTCACTAACGAATTTGTAAAATAATGACAGAAATTAGACTAGAACACGTAAGCTATGCCTATGGCGATGAAAAGATTTTAGAGCACATCAACCTGCAGGTGACTTCGGGTGAAGTGGTTTCTATCCTAGGTCCAAGTGGTGTTGGAAAGACCACTCTCTTTAACCTAATCGCTGGGATTTTAGAAGTCCAGTCTGGGCGAATTGTCCTTGATGGCGAGGAAAATCCCAAGGGGCGCGTGAGTTATATGTTGCAAAAGGATCTCCTCTTGGAGCATAAGACAGTCCTTGGCAATATTATCCTGCCCCTCTTGATTCAAAAGGTTGATAAGACAGAAGCTATTGCCCGAGCGGACGAAATCCTTGCGACCTTCCAGCTGACAGCCGTACGGGATAAGTATCCTCATGAGCTCAGTGGTGGGATGCGTCAGCGTGTGGCCTTGCTTCGGACCTACCTTTTCGGGCACAAGCTCTTTCTCTTGGATGAGGCCTTTAGTGCTTTGGATGAAATGACTAAGATGGAGCTCCATGCTTGGTATCTGGAGATTCACAAACAGTTGCAACTGACAACCTTGATCATCACACATAGTATTGAGGAAGCCCTCAATCTCAGTGACCGCATCTATATCCTAAAAAATCGGCCTGGACAGATCGTTTCTGAAGTCAAACTAGATTGGTCTGAAGATGAGGACAAGGAAGTCCAAAAGATTGCCTACAAACGGCAAATATTAGCAGAATTAGGCTTAGATAAGTAGAAAAATAGGGAGTTGGTGAAGATTATCCTTTACCAGCGCCCTTTTTCTTTAAAAAAATCAAAAATTTCGGTATAATAGTCAAAGATAGTCAAGGTTCAAAGAAGGAGTTTGATTCACTATGAGATTTAAAAATACATCAGATCATATCGAAGCCTATATCAAGGCGATTTTAGACCAATCTGGTATCGTGGAATTGCAGCGGAGTCAGTTGGCGGATACCTTTCAGGTTGTGCCTAGTCAGATCAACTATGTCATCAAGACACGTTTTACTGAAAGCAGAGGTTACTTGGTTGAGAGCAAGCGTGGTGGCGGAGGCTACATTCGCATAGGGCGTATTGAGTTTTCCAGTCATCATGAGATGCTCCGCGATTTGCTTT
This sequence comes from Streptococcus oralis, assembly GCF_022749195.1. Lineage (NCBI taxonomy): Bacteria > Bacillati > Bacillota > Bacilli > Lactobacillales > Streptococcaceae > Streptococcus > Streptococcus oralis. The sequence continues at coordinate 1,826,834 of NZ_CP094226.1, read as the reverse complement.
ACTCGATTGGTGAGCGAGTTAGTCAGGAGGTCTATGAGGATATTCTCCAGCTTTTGGTGGAGCAGGACCTGATGACAAAGCAGGAGATGACCTTGCTGGCATCAGTGGCAACGGATCGTGTCCTAGGGGAAGAATCTTCAGTTGTCCGTGCCAATATGCTCCGACAGCTATTACAAGAGGTAGATAGAAAAGAGAAGTAAGATGAACTATTCAAAAGCATTGAATGAATGTATCGAAAGTGCCTACATGGTTGCGAGCCATTTTGGAGCTCGTTATCTAGAGTCTTGGCATTTATTGATTGCCATGTCCAATCACAGTTATAGTGTGGCAGGTGCAACTCTAAATGATTATCCATACGAGATGGACCTTCTAGAAGAGGTTGCGTTGGAACTGACTGAAACGGACTATAGCCAAGACGAAACCTTTACAGAATTACCCTTTTCCCATCGTTTGGAAGTTCTCTTTGCAGAAGCAGAGTATGTGGCCTCAGTGGTCCACGCAAAGGTGCTAGGGACAGAGCATGTCCTCTATGCGATTTTGCATGACGGTAATGCCTTGGCGACACGCATCTTGGAGAGAGCAGGCTTTTCTTATGAGGACCAGAAAGATCAGGTCAGAATTGCTGCTCTTCGTCGCAATCTAGAAGAGCGTGCAGGATGGACAAGAGAAGATCTCAAGGCTTTGCGTCAACGTCATCGCACAGTAACTGACAAGCAAAATTCCATGGCCAATATGATGGGCATGCCTCAAGCTCAAAGTGGTGGTCTAGAGGATTACACGCATGACCTGACGGAGCAAGCGCGCTCTGGCAAGTTAGAACCAGTTATCGGTCGTGACAAGGAAATCTCGCGTATGATTCAGATTTTGAGTCGGAAGACCAAGAACAATCCTGTCTTGGTTGGAGATGCGGGTGTTGGGAAAACAGCTTTAGCACTTGGGCTTGCCCAGCGTATTGCTAGTGGGGACGTACCAGCTGAAATGGCAAAGATGCGCGTTTTAGAGCTCGATTTGATGAATGTCGTTGCGGGGACGCGTTTCCGTGGAGATTTTGAAGAGCGTATGAACAATATCATCAAGGACATCGAGGAAGATGGCAAAGTAATCCTCTTTATCGATGAACTCCATACCATCATGGGTTCTGGTAGTGGTATTGACTCGACTCTAGATGCGGCTAATATCTTGAAACCAGCCTTGGCTCGTGGAACTTTGAGAACGCTTGGTGCAACCACTCAGGAAGAATACCAAAAACACATCGAAAAAGATGCTGCCCTTTCTCGTCGGTTTGCCAAAGTGACGATTGAAGAGCCAAGTTTAGCTGACAGTATGATCATTTTGCAAGGTTTGAAGGCTACCTATGAGAAACACCATCGTGTGCAAATTACAGATGAAGCCGTTGAAACAGCTGTTAAGATGGCGCATCGTTACTTGACCAGTCGTCACTTACCAGACTCTGCCATCGATCTATTGGATGAAGCAGCAGCAACAGTGCAAAACAAATCCAAGCAGGTGAAAGCAGACGAATCCGACTTGAGTCCAGCTGACAAGGCTTTGATGGATGGCAAGTGGAAACAAGCTGCCCAGTTAATCGCAAAAGAGCAGGAAGTCCCTGTCTATAAAGACTTAGTAACAGAATCTGAAATTTTGACTACCTTGAGTCGTTTGTCAGGAATTCCAGTTCAAAAACTGACGCAGACTGATGCCAAGAAATACCTGAACTTGGAAGCGGAACTACACAAACGTGTCATCGGCCAAGATCAAGCTGTTTCAAGTATTAGCCGTGCCATTCGTCGCAATCAGTCAGGTATTCGTAGTCACAAGCGTCCGATTGGTTCCTTTATGTTCCTAGGGCCGACAGGAGTCGGTAAGACCGAATTGGCCAAGGCTCTGGCAGAAGTTCTCTTTGATGACGAATCAGCTCTTATCCGCTTTGATATGAGTGAGTATATGGAGAAATTCGCAGCTAGCCGTCTCAATGGAGCTCCTCCGGGCTATGTAGGCTACGAAGAAGGTGGGGAGTTGACCGAGAAGGTTCGCAACAAACCATATTCCGTTCTTCTATTTGACGAGGTAGAAAAGGCCCATCCAGATATCTTCAATGTCCTCTTGCAAGTCTTGGACGACGGTGTCTTGACAGATAGCAAGGGTCGTAAGGTGGACTTTTCAAATACCATTATCATCATGACGTCAAACCTCGGTGCGACGGCTCTTCGTGATGACAAGACGGTCGGCTTTGGGGCCAAGGATATTCGTTTTGACCAGGAAAATATGGAAAAACGAATCTTTGAAGAGTTGAAAAAAGCTTATCGACCAGAGTTTATCAACCGTATTGATGAAAAGGTGGTCTTCCATAGCTTAGATAGCAAACACATGCAAGAAATTGTCAAGATCATGGTTAAACCATTGATTGCTAGCCTAGCAGAGAAAGGCATCGACTTGAAACTGCAAGCTTCAGCGTTGAAGTTGCTAGCTAGCCAAGGTTATAATCCAGAAATGGGAGCTCGCCCACTTCGCAGAACACTGCAAACAGAGGTGGAAGACAAGCTAGCTGAGCTCCTCCTCAAGGGAGAACTGGTAGCAGGCAAGATTCTCAAGATTGGTGTCAAAGCTGGTCAATTAAAATTTGATATTGCTTAAAAATGGAGAGTCAGGAGTATTCCTGATTCTTTTTTTCTACTTTTTTATAAAAAATGATAAAAAACTATTGACAAAACAAAAATATAGCATATAATAAAAACATAGAAAATAAAAATATCAAAAACTATAAAAAGGTAAAACATTTATGAAAAAGAAAACAGCAGTGGTATTTGGGACCTTTGCCCCTCTCCATCAGGGGCATATCGATCTGATCCAGCGAGCAAAGCGTCAGTGTGATCAGGTCTGGGTAGTCGTGTCAGGCTACGAGGGAGACAGAGGGGAGCAGGTAGGTTTGAGTCTTCAAAAACGATTTCGCTATATCCGAGAGGCTTTTCGTGATGACGAATTGACCTCTGTCTGCAAGCTGGATGAGACCAACCTTCCCCGTTACCCTATGGGCTGGCAGGAGTGGTTGGACCAGATGTTAGCGGAGATTTCCTATGATGAAAACCAGCAAGAACTGATTTTCTTTGTGGGAGAAGCAGACTACCAGCAAGAACTAGCTAAACGTGGATTTGGCACCGTCTTGCAAGAAAGAAAGTTTGGTATCTCAGCGACTATGATTCGAGAAAATCCAAGCAAATATTGGAAATACATCGCTCAGCCCTTCCGTCGTCAGTTTACCAAGAAAGTCTTGATCATGGGAAGTGCCAGTAATGGGAAGACCACTCTAGCCAAGGATTTGGCAAGGTATTACGATGCGCCCGTTAGTCTGGAATACGCGCGTGAGTACCAGATCAAAAACAATGTCCGCGACGATGAATTGACTCCAAAGGATTACTACTATCTCCTGTTGGGACAGTATGACCAGACCTCCAAGTTAATCGACAGCAATGCCAATCGAGGCCTAGTGATAGCCGATACCAACTCCTTGGTAACCAAGGGCTACTATGACTATTACATGGAGACTGAGAACCAAGAGGATTTATCAGGAGAAACCTTTGACAATCTCTTTGTTTCGATCTTGGCCAAGGAAAAATGGGACTTGATTCTCTTTGTGCAGCCTGTTGGCTCCTATGTCAATGACGGGTTTAGAGATATGACCATGGCGGAAGACCACATTCGCTACAGTTTTTCCCAGCATTTGGACCAAATGAGGGAGCGATACTTAACCACCATTCCACTAGTTTATCTAGCGGAGGATTATCTAGGCAATTATGAAGCAGCAAAAGTGGCTATTGATGCCATTTACCAAGCAGATTAGGAGAAAAATATGAAAAAACTAACTGAAAAAATCACACAATTTATCGAAAACTTTAACAATGTCCATGCTGAAGCCCGCAAGATCAGTTTTGCAGGGATCATGCGCCTGCTCTGGAAAGATCTCTTTGTCGGCCGTAGCCTTGTCCAGTGGTTATACCTCATCGCCCTGTCAAGTGTTCCCTTGATCTTAGAGTTCACGCAAAATACAGAAAGCCATGACTGGCTGAGCTTGTTTGCATCCTGGACTGGGATTGTCTGTGTTATCTTGGTAGCAGAAGGGCGTGCAAGCAATTATCTCTTTGGGGCTATTAACTCGGCAATCTACTTGATCTTGGCCATGAATGCGACTTTTTATGGAGAAGTCTTGACGACTGTTTACTTCTTTGTCATGCAGCCGATTGGTCTCTATGCTTGGTTGTCCAATCGTATCAATGAACAGGAAAAGCCAGAAGAATCCCACTTTGAAGCTAAGAAATTATCTGTTCTTGACTGGCTCAAGTACTTGGTCTTGACTGCCATTATCTGGATTGGTATGGGCTTGGCTTATCAAAGTATCAATAGCGCTCGTCCTTTCCGTGATAGTGTTACTGATGCGACCAATGGTGTTGGTCAGCTCTTGATGACACGTCTCTACCGTGAGCAATGGATTTTCTGGATTGCAACCAATCTCTTTAGTATTTATCTCTGGTGGGGTGAAAATATCCACATCCAAGGGATGTACTGGGTTTACACACTCAATAGTCTAGTGGGATGGTATCAATGGACCAAGGCAGTTCGAAAGGAGGCATAAGATGGCAGAAACAAAGATTCCAGCCGGGATGACGGAAAAAGAATATTATGAAATCCATGCCAGTCAGGAGGAGTTTTTAGACTGGTACTACAAGCAGGAACTTCCTCAATACGAAAAACCAAGTGTGACAGTGGATATGGTAGCCTACTGCTTTGTCGAAGGAAAGATCAAGCTCCTGCTAATCCGTCGCAAGGCTCACCCTTATCAAAACTGTTTGGCTTTGGTTGGAGGCTTTATGGACAAGGGAGAAGATGCTGCACATGCCTGTCAGCGCGAGGTGAGAGAAGAAGTCAATCTCGATCTACCTTTGGAGAAAATCGAGCAATTGATGACGGTATCGACCCCCGGTCGTGATCCACGGGGCTGGACAGTGACCATTGCCCACTTAGTGTACCTACCTAGTCGTGCCTTAGACCTCGTTCAGGCAGGTGACGACGCCAAGGATGTGGTTTTTGTAGATGTCGATTTTCAGACAGGCAAATGCTACCTGTATGGAGTCGAGCTGGAGGAGCAAGCCTTCGCCTTTGACCATTATGCCATTATCCAAGAATCTATCAAACGAATTCAAGGCCGTCTCGACTGGAATCCGACTTTCCTTTATCTGCTGGAGGAGGAGTTCACTGTCTACGAGGGGACTGAACTGGTCAATCTCATCAACCCAGGTCGGCCCATCGTCAGCAATAACTTTCTCGTAAAATACGGCGAATATGTAGAAGAAGTCGGACTCAAACGAGTTCCTAAAAAGAAACCAAGAAAAACCTATCGATTGAAATAAAGAGGTCGGGACCAAAATCCCGACCTCTTTATTTATCATCATTTTTATGAATGGCTATCTTTCTTAGGATTACTCAACATGTGAGTAAAGAAGTCTTTATATCGATACTTGAGATAGTTCTCGTGCAAAAATAACAAAGCGATATAAACAATCAAAAAGATTGTAGTCAGATAGAAGACATCAAATGCAGTTCGCGCATAGTAAGTGGCTGATTGATAAGAGCCAATAGCTCCCAAAATCAACCAAGGAAGATACTTGTAATACTTATTTAGCATAAGAGTGCACCTCCTATATTCTATTTCAATGTTATTATATTCCTTTATCTAATACAATGCAAGCGATTACACAAAAGCGATGCAAAAAATAGGACTCTAATCTAAGAAATTTTCTATTTTTTCGTTTCAATTACGAATAGAAATAGTAGAGAGAAATTTTTTTAAAATAGTTTCTCTAAATAGTTGACAGATTCAAAGCTCAATGTTACAATTATATTACAAAAAGATTTCTTAACATTTCAAAAATGTTACAAAGGAGTAGAAAAATGAAAAAGAAAACCTATATCAAATTGATGGCAGCGACTGTATTGGCTTCTACCTTGCTACTGGGAGCTTGTGGAAATAAAAACGAAACCACTCAAACCAGCAGCTCTGCCAAGACAAGTCAATCATCAAGTTCTAAAGCAGCTTCTTCTAGCAAAGAAAGCAAGACACAAAAATCTTCAAGCTCAGCTTCATCTGAAAAGGCTCAGGCATCTTCTGGTCAGTCTTCTACAACGGCAGATCAGTCACAAGCGAAACCAGCACCTGAATCAAGACAAGAACAAGCAGCTTCTAGTCAACAAGCCCCATCTCAGGCACCTTCAACTCAGCAAGGTTCTCAAGCCCAGTCTAACCAGTCAGGCTATGATCCAACAACTGACCGCCAACTTCAAGACAAGCAAGCAGAACACAACAAACGCTACAAGGGTGTTTTAACCATGGTCGATGGTGATTTCTCAGCAGCTGCAGGCAACTGGAAGGGAGCAAATGGCGAAACTATTACGGTTTCATCAGGGGGCCAATTTACAGTAGAAACTGCAGATGGAAAGAAAGAAAACTATTCTATCAGAGGCTACTCTTACACCCTTGATGATGGCAAGTATAATGCCAAAATCGGTGGAGGAAAAATCATCCAAATTACAACAGGTGCGGATGGTAAAGTTTCGAGCGTTGCCTTGATTCAATAATAGTACCTAGGTTTTCCTAGGATCTAAAAAACCGTAAACTCCAAGTGAGTTACGGTTTTTTCTATTATGCTTTGTCTAATTGCAAGAGGGCTTCAATCTCTGCTAGGGTGCTAGCTTGTGAAATGGCTCCACGAAGTTTGGCAGCGCCAGATGTTCCCCGAAGGTAGTGAGGAGCGAGGCCGCGGAATTCACGAACGGCTACGTTTTCTCCTTTGAGGTTAATCAAGCGTTTCAAGTGCTCGTAGGCGATTTTCATCTTGTCTTCAAATGTCAAGTCAGGGAGAATTTCTCCAGTTTCAAAGTAGTGGTTGATTTGGTTGAAGAGGTAGGGGTTTCCCATGGCTGCGCGACCAATCATGACAGCGTCAGCCCCGACTTCTTCGATACGCTGTTTGGCTTCTTGGACCGTACGGATATCACCATTTGCGATAAATGGAATCTTGGTCAGAGCTTGAGCAACCTTGTGAAGGGTCTCGAGGTCTGCGTGACCTGTGTACATTTGTTCGCGGGTACGGCCATGCATAGCGAGAGCAGAAACACCTGCAGCTTCAGCAGCGAGGGCATTCTCCACGGCTAGGGATGGATCAGACCAGCCAGTACGCATTTTGACAGTGAGGGGGATATCAAGGACAGATTGGACCTTGTTGATAATAGAGTAGATCTTGTCTGGGTCCTTGAGCCACATAGCGCCAGCTTCATTCTTCACGATTTTGTTAACTGGGCAACCCATGTTGATATCGACGATATCAGTCTTGGTGTTTTCTTGGATGAATTCTGCTGCGCGTGCGAGGCTGTCTTCGTCGCTACCAAAGAGTTGGATAGAAACGGGGTTTTCGCCTTCATCGATGTGAAGCATGTGTAGAGTTTTTTCGTTGTTATATTGGATTCCCTTGTCAGAGACCATTTCCATTACAACGAGCCCCGCTCCGAGCTCTTTTGCGATGGTACGAAAGGCTGAGTTTGTCACGCCAGCCATGGGTGCTAAAACAGTACGATTGGGAATCTCAACATTGCCAATCATAAAAGGTGTATTAAGATTTGTCACGAATGAGTTCCTCCAGGTCGTTTTCATCAAAGTTATAAGTAGTTTGGCAGAATTGACAAGTGATTTCTGCCCCGTGGTCTTCCTCTTTCATTTCCTCCAGGTCTGAATTTGGAAGGCTGGCAAGAGCGTTCAAAAAGCGGTCTTTGCTGCAGTCACACTGGAAACGAATTTCTTCTTCAGATAGGCGTTTGTAGGATTCGTCACCATAGATAGCCTTGAGGAGGGCTTCGATATGGTCATCGCTTTCTAGAAGGGTTGAGATGGCTGGCATTTCTTGGATGCGTTTCTCAAAGCGGGCAATCTCTTCTTCCTTGGCCCCTGGCAATACTTGGAGAAGGAAACCTCCGGCAACTTTGACCTTGTCGTCTTTATCCAAAAGAACATTGAGGCCGACTGCTGAAGGGGTTTGTTGACTTTCTGTCAGGTAATAGGCCAAGTCTTCACCGATTTCCCCAGAGATGAGAGGAGTCATGGAGTTGTAGGGATTTCCAGTACCATAGTCTGTGATAACGAGGAATTGGCCATTGCCGACAAAAGGTCCAACGAGGACTTCACCCGTTGCAGTTTTTTTGATATCTACACCGGGATTTTGCACATAGCCTTTGACGTTGCCCTTGGTATCTGCGACTGTGATGATGGCACCGAGAGAGCTCGTTCCAAGAACTTTAACAGTTAGTTTGGTATTTCCTTTTTCATTGGCTGCGAGAATTTGGCTAGCGATAAGGGTGCGACCAAGTGCGACGGTTGAACTGGCTTGGGTTTGATGTTTTTCTTGAGCAGTGCGGACGGTTTCAGTGCTATCAAGGACAAAAGCACGAAAGGCTCCGCTTTCTGATATTGTTTTAATAATTTTATCCATAGCTACTATTTTAGCATAAAAATGCCCAAAGGGGGAGCTGTGTGTTTGCTGTTTCTGTGGAATAATGACGAGGAAATCAACCTTAAAATAAAATGAGAAACAGATTATTTCAGCATTTGAAAGATTTATGCTATGCTTGTAGGAGAAAATGAAAGGGGTAACAAATGTATTTAGGCGATTTGATGGAAAAAGCAGAATCTGGTCAATTTTTAGTCCTTTCCTTTCTATTACAAGATTCGCAGACAACAGTCAAGAAAGCCATGGAAGAAACAGGTTTTTCAAAGGCGACCTTAACTAAGTACATTTCTCTGATTAACGAAAATGCCTTGGAAAGAGGTTTAGAGCTGACCATCCACTTGGAAGATGAAAATCTGCGCTTGTCGATTGGTGCAGCTACCAAGGGGAGAGAGATTCGGAGCTTGTTTTTAGATAATGCCATTAAGTACCAAATTTTGGTTTACCTTCTCTATCACCAACAGTTTCTAGCTCATCAGTTGGCTCAAGAATTGATGATTAGCGAGGCCACGCTTGGTCGCAACTTAGCTGGTCTAAATCAGATTTTGTCAGAGTTTGACTTATCCATCCAAAATGGCCGTTGGCGAGGTCCGGAGCATCAGATTCGCTATTTCTATTTCTGCCTTTTTCGCAAGATTTGGTCCAGTCAGGAGTGGGAAGGTCACATGCAGAAAGCTGAGAGAAAACAAGAGATTGCTAGCTTAGAAGAAATCTGCGGTGCCAGCTTATCTTCGGGTCAGAAATTAGACTTGGTTCTCTGGAATCATATCAGTCAACAGCGCCTTCGGGTTAACGCCTGTCAGTTTCAAGTTATAGAAGAAAAAATGCGGGGGTATTTTGACAATATTTTCTATCTTCGTTTGCTTCGAAAGGCTCCGTCCTTTTTTGCTGGGCAACATATCCCTCTAGGAACTGAGGATGGTGAGATGATGGTATTCTTTTCATTTCTCCTTTCCCATCGTATCTTGCCCCTTCATACTATGGAGTATATTCTTGGTTTTGGAGGGCAATTAGCCGATTTGCTGACGCAATTGATTCAAGAGATGAAGAAAGAGGAGTTGCTGGGGGACTACACAGAGGACCATGTCACCTATGAACTCAGTCAGCTTTGTGGTCAAGTTTATCTCTACAAGGGCTATATCTTGCAAGATCAGTACAGATACCAGACAGAGAATCGCCATCCCTATTTGCTGATGGAACATGATTTTAGAGGGACTGCAGAGAGAATTTTTCATGCTATACCTGCCTTTCATCAGGGGACGGATTTGGATAAGAAAATTCTCTGGGAATGGCTCCAGTTGATAGAGTATATGGCAGAAAATGGTGGCCAACATATGAGGATTGGTCTGGATTTGACATCTGGTTTCCTTGTCTTTTCTAGGATGGCTGCCCTTTTGAAACGGTATTTGGAATACAATCGTTTTATTGCCATTGAAGCCTATGATCCCAGTCGACATTATGATTTGTTGATTACCAACAACCCTATTCATAAGAAAGAACAGACTCCGATCTATTATTTAAAAAACGACTTGGATATGGAGGATTTGGCAAAGATTCGTCAGATGCTCTTTGCCTAAAAGACCTGAGTTTTCAGGTCTTTTTTGTGAAATTCGCACAATCTCCTCACTTTTTTTTAAAATTTTAAAAAAATTGATAAACAAGAAAGCGCTTTATTTTGTATACTAGTTACTGTAAAGAGGGAACTCCCTCAAGATTTTATCAGGAGGACAGCACATGTCACAAGAAAAATACATCATGGCTATTGACCAGGGAACGACCAGTTCTCGTGCCATCATTTTTAACAAAAAAGGAGAAAAGGTCAGCTCTAGTCAAAAAGAGTTCACTCAGATTTTCCCTCAAGCAGGTTGGGTTGAGCACAATGCCAATGAAATTTGGAACTCGGTTCAGTCAGTTATTGCGGGTGCTTTCATCGAAAGTGGTGTGAAACCAAGTCAAATCGAGGCAATCGGAATTACCAACCAACGTGAAACTACTGTCGTCTGGGATAAGAAAACAGGACTCCCTATCTACAATGCTATCGTTTGGCAATCACGCCAAACTGCTCCTCTAGCTGAACAACTGAAAAGTCAAGGTTATGTGGAAAAATTCCATGAAAAGACTGGTTTGATCATCGATGCTTACTTCTCTGCTACCAAGGTTCGTTGGATTTTGGACCATGTAGAAGGTGCTCAAGAGCGAGCAGAAAAGGGTGAATTGCTCTTTGGTACCATTGATACTTGGTTGGTTTGGAAATTGACTGACGGCGCAGCTCACGTGACCGACTACTCAAACGCAGCTCGTACCATGCTCTATAACATCAAGGATCTTAAATGGGACGACGAGATTTTGGAAATCCTTAATATTCCTAAGGCTATGCTTCCAGAAGTTCGTTCTAACTCTGAAATCTACGGAAAGACAGCTCCATTCCATTTCTACGGTGGAGAAGTGCCAATTTCAGGTATGGCTGGGGACCAACAGGCAGCCCTCTTCGGTCAGTTGGCCTTTGAACCTGGTATGGTCAAGAATACTTATGGAACAGGTTCTTTCATCATTATGAATACTGGTGAAGAGATGCAGTTGTCTGAAAATAACCTTTTGACAACGATTGGTTATGGAATCAACGGTAAGGTTTATTATGCTTTGGAAGGTTCTATCTTTATTGCTGGAAGTGCCATTCAGTGGCTTCGCGATGGACTTCGCATGGTTGAAAATTCACCAGAGTCTGAAAAATATGCTCTCAATTCTCACAACAATGATGAAGTCTATGTCGTACCTGCCTTTACAGGTCTAGGGGCTCCATACTGGAACCAAAATGCTCGTGGTTCGGTCTTTGGTTTAACTCGTGGAACAAGCAAAGAAGACTTTATCAAGGCAACTTTGCAATCTATCGCTTATCAAGTACGTGACATCATTGACACCATGCAAGTGGATGCTCAGACAGCTATTCAAGTCCTCAAAGTTGACGGCGGTGCAGCTATGAACAACTTCCTCATGCAGTTCCAGGCTGACATTTTGGGAATCGATATTGCCCGCGCTAAAAACTTGGAAACAACTGCCCTCGGTGCAGCCTTCCTAGCTGGTTTGGCAGTGGGTTACTGGAAGGATTTGGACGAGTTGAAACTCTTGAACGAGACAGGAGAACTCTTTGAGCCATCCATGAACGAATCGCGCAAGGAACAACTCTACAAGGGATGGAAGAAGGCTGTGAAAGCAACGCAAGTCTTTGCGGAAATCGACGACTAATACTGTTTCTTGATGCAATGATCAGCTTAAGAATAAAGCGACTCAGTTAGAAAGTGTGTAAATATGGAATTTTCAAAGAAAACACGTGAATTATCAATTAAAAAAATGCAGGAACGCACCCTGGACCTTTTGATTATCGGTGGGGGGATTACAGGAGCTGGTGTAGCTTTGCAGGCAGCAGCCAGTGGTCTTGATACTGGTTTGATTGAAATGCAGGACTTCGCAGAAGGAACATCTAGCCGTTCAACAAAATTGGTCCACGGAGGTCTGCGTTATCTCAAACAATTCGACGTGGAAGTAGTGTCAGATACAGTTTCTGAACGTGCAGTAGTCCAACAAATCGCCCCACATATTCCAAAACCAGATCCAATGCTCTTGCCAGTTTACGATGAAGATGGAGCGACCTTTAGCCTTTTCCGTCTCAAAGTAGCCATGGACTTGTACGACCTTTTGGCAGGTGTTAGCAATACACCAGCTGCTAACAAGGTCTTGAGCAAGGATCAAGTCTTGGAACGCCAGCCAAACTTGAAGAAAGAAGGCTTGGTAGGAGGTGGGGTTTATCTTGACTTCCGTAATAACGATGCGCGTCTCGTGATTGAAAACATCAAACGTGCCAACCAAGACGGTGCTCTCATTGCCAACCACGTTAAGGCAGAAGGCTTCCTCTTTGACGAAAGCGGCAAGATTACAGGTGTTGTAGCTCGTGATTTGTTGACAGACCAAGTCTTTGAAATCAAGGCTCGTCTGGTTATCAACACGACAGGTCCTTGGAGCGACAAGGTACGTAATTTGTCCAATCAGGGAACCCAATTCTCACAAATGCGTCCAACTAAGGGAGTTCACTTGGTAGTGGATTCAAGCAAGATCAAGGTTTCACAGCCGGTTTACTTTGACACAGGTTTGGGAGACGGGCGTATGGTCTTTGTTCTCCCACGTGAAAACAAGACTTACTTTGGTACAACGGATACAGACTACACAGGTGATTTGGAACATCCAAAAGTGACGCAGGAAGATGTAGATTATCTGCTTGGCATTGTAAACAACCGCTTCCCAGAAGCAAATATCACAATTGACGATATCGAAAGCAGCTGGGCTGGTCTTCGTCCATTGATTGCAGGCAATAGCGCTTCTGACTACAATGGAGGAAATAACGGAACCATTAGCGATGAGAGCTTCAATAGCTTGATTGCGACTGTCGAAGCTTATCTCTCGAAAGAAAAAACGCGTGAAGATGTTGAATCTGCTGTCAGCAAGCTTGAAAGCAGCACATCTGAGAAACATTTGGATCCATCTGCAGTTTCTCGTGGTTCGAGCTTGGACCGTGATGATAATGGCCTCTTGACCCTTGCTGGTGGTAAAATCACAGACTACCGTAAGATGGCTGAAGGAGCTATGGAGCGCGTAGTCGATATCCTCAAAGCAGAATTTGACCGTAGCTTTAAACTGATCAACTCGAAGACTTATCCTGTTTCAGGTGGAGAATTGAACCCAGCAAATGTGGATTCAGAAATCGAAGCCTTTGCTCAACTTGGAGTTTCACGTGGTTTGGATAGCAAGGAAGCTCACTATCTCGCAAATCTTTACGGTTCAAATGCACCGAAGGTCTTCGCCCTTGCTCACAGCTTGGAACAGGCGCCAGGACTCAGCTTGGCAGACACCTTGTCCCTTCACTATGCAATGCGCAATGAATTGGCTCTTAGCCCAGTTGACTTCCTCCTTCGCCGTACCAACCACATGCTCTTCATGCGTGATAGTTTAGATAGCATCGTTGAGCCAGTTCTGGATGAAATGGGACGATTCTATGATTGGACTGAAGAAGAAAAAGCAGCCTACCATGCGGATGTCGAAGCAGCTCTTGCTCAAAACGATTTAGCAGAACTAAAAAATTAAGAAAAACTAGAAGAGAGGGAGGGCAGCATTCCTTGTCGCTCGCCCCTTCTTTTAAATGGAGACAAAGATATGATGAAAGAATTATTTGGAGAATTTTTGGGGACCTTAATCCTGATCCTCCTAGGAAATGGTGTTGTTGCAGGTGTGGTTCTTCCCAAAACCAAGAGCAACAATTCAGGATGGATTGTGATTACTATGGGATGGGGAATTGCTGTAGCTGTTGCAGCCTTTGTATCTGGCACGCTCAGCCCAGCCCACCTAAATCCAGCTGTGACGTTTGCTATGGCCTTAAAAGGAACGCTCTCTTGGGCTTCTGTTTTCCCTTATATCCTAGCCCAATTCGCAGGAGCGATGGTGGCTCAGATTCTGGTTTGGTTGCAATTCAAACCACACTATGAGGCGGAAGAAAACGCAGGAAATATCCTAGCGACATTTAGTACTGGACCAGCCATCAAGAACACAGTATCGAACTTGGTTAGCGAAATCCTTGGAACTTTTGTTTTGCTCTTGACAATCTTTGCCTTGGGACTCTATGACCTTCAAGCCGGTTTAGGGACTTTTGCAGTAGGGACCTTGATTGTCGGTATCGGCCTTTCACTAGGTGGGACAACGGGTTATGCCTTGAACCCAGCTCGTGACCTAGGACCTCGTATCATGCACAGCATCTTGCCAATTCCAAACAAGGGAGACGGGGACTGGTCTTATGCTTGGATTCCTGTTGTAGGACCTATTGTTGGTGCGGCCCTAGCAGTTCTCGTATTTTCACTTTTCTAAGATAAAAGAGTGATTGGCAACAGAGTTTGAGATGAAAATCTCAGGCTCTTTTTTGATGGGCAAAACATTAATATTTTAACTTATCTTAAAATAAGCTAAAACCAATTTTTAAGTTATGGTAAACAGTTGAAAAAAAGGTTGATAAAGTGGTAAAATGTTAGGAAGATAAGATGCTAACAATACGTACTGATAGTTAATAGAAACAATATATTAATGGATAGCTTATGAAAAAACAACGAAATTTACATGTATTCTTAGGCCGGACGGCTCTATATTTTGTAATCTTACTTGGTTTGCTTTATTTTTTTAGTTACCTTGGTCAGAGCCAAGGCACCTTTATTTATAATGAGTTCTAGTTTAAAGGAGAAGAGGAACAGTGTCTAATAAACCGATAAAAGATATGATTGAAACGATTGAGCACTTTGCTCAAACGCAACCAACATATCCTGTCTACAATGTTTTAGGCCAAGAACATACTTATGGTGATCTGAAGGCTGATTCGGATAGTTTGGCTGCAGCTATCGACCAACTAGGCTTACCTGAGAAATCTCCAGTCGTCGTTTTTGGCGGACAGGAATATGAGATGCTGGCTACCTTTGTTGCGCTGACTAAGTCGGGACATGCCTACATTCCAATTGATAGCCATTCGGCCTTGGAACGAGTTTCTGCTATCGTAGAAGTTGCAGAGCCAAGCTTGATTATTGCTATCTCAGATTTTCCATTAGAGCAAACTAGCACACTGATGCTGAATTTAAAGCAAGTCCATGAAGCTTTTGCTCAAGCTTCCAGCTACGAGATGACCCATCCAGTCAAGGGAGATGACAACTACTACATCATCTTTACTTCTGGAACGACTGGTAAGCCTAAGGGAGTGCAGATCTCCCATGATAATCTCCTCAGCTTTACCAACTGGATGATTACAGATAAAGAGTTTGCGACGCCAAGTCGTCCACAAATGCTGGCTCAGCCCCCTTATTCTTTTGACCTATCTGTCATGTACTGGGCACCGACCTTAGCACTGGGTGGTACACTTTTCGCTCTTCCATCTGCCATTACTCAGGACTTCAAAAAACTCTTTGCGACGATTTTTTCCTTGCCAATCGCTATCTGGACATCAACACCGTCCTTTGCAGATATGGCCATGTTATCAGAAGACTTTAACAGTGAGAAATTGCCTGGCATCACGCATTTCTACTTTGATGGTGAAGAATTGACGGTCAAAACAGCTCAAAAACTACGTGAGCGATTCCCAAATGCTCGTATTATCAATGCCTACGGTCCAACAGAAGCGACAGTAGCCCTGTCAGCAGTTGCCGTGACAGACGAGATGTTGAAGACTCTCAAACGCCTGCCAATCGGCTATACCAAGGCGGATTCTCCGACCTTTGTCATTGATGAGGAAGGTAAGAAAGTTCCGAATGGTGAACAGGGAGAAATCATTGTTTCTGGGCCAGCTGTTTCAAAAGGCTATATGAATAATCCTGAAAAAACGGCAGAAGCTTTCTTTGAGTTCGAAGGTCTTCCAGCCTACCACACAGGGGATGTAGGAACCATGACAGATGAGGGCTTGCTTCTCTATGGTGGACGCATGGATTTCCAGATTAAGTTTAATGGTTATCGCATTGAGCTTGAAGATGTCTCTCAAAACCTCAACAAGTCTCGCTATATCGAGTCGGCAGTTGCTGTCCCACGTTATAACAAGGACCACAAGGTACAAAATCTACTGGCCTATGTCATCCTAAAGGACGGTGTCCGTCAGCAGTTTGAACGCGATATCGATATTACCAAGGCTATCAAGGAAGACCTAGCAGATATCATGATGTCTTATATGATGCCGTCTAAGTTTCTCTATCGAGACAGTTTACCACTAACACCTAATGGTAAAATTGATATCAAGGGTTTGATTAACGAGGTAAACAGCCGATGATGGAGCTTTATAAACAGCTACCTCATTTGGAACCTTATGGTGATCTTCAGTACTTTTTATACGTAATTGCTGCGACTTTACCTATCTTTATTGGTCTTTTTTTCAAGAAACGTTTTGCCTTGTACGAGGTGCTCGTTAGTCTCTTTTTTATCGTCACCATGTTGGTCGGTGGAAAGACGAATCAAATAAGCGCTCTTATCTTTTATGTTATCTGGCAAGTACTTCTTGTATCTTTCTACAGAAGGTACAGGAAACAACGGGATAGTAAATGGATATTTTACCTGGTTAGCTTTCTATCCCTATTGCCTATCGTCTTTGTGAAAGTATCTCCTGCTATTCATGGACCTCAATCTTTGTTTGGCTTTTTAGGGATTTCTTACTTAACTTTTCGTGCAGTTGGGGTTATCGTTGAGTTGAGAGACGGTGTTATCAAGGATTTAACGATTTGGCAATTCTTACGTTTTCTTCTCTTTATGCCGACTTTCTCAAGTGGCCCCATTGATCGTTTCAAACGCTTCAATGAAAATTACGAGACCATTCCTGAACGGGATAAGTTGATGGACATGCTAGAAGAGGCTGTCAAATATATCATGCTTGGCTTCCTCTACAAGTTTATCTTGGCTCACATTTTAGGAGAGACATTATTGCCTCCGCTGAAAAATTTGGCCTTGCAGACAGGTGGTTTCTTTAATCTCTACGCTTTAGCGGTCATGTACACCTTTGGTCTGGAGCTCTTCTTTGACTTTGCGGGCTACTCTATGTTTGCCTTAGCTATTTCAAACTTGATGGGTATTCATAGTCCTATCAACTTTAACAAGCCCTTTTTGTCAAGGGATTTAAAAGAGTTTTGGAATCGCTGGCACATGAGTCTGTCTTTCTGGTTCCGTGATTTCGTCTTTATGCGGATGGTCATGGTGTTGACCAGAAAGAAGGTCTTTAAAAATCGCAATGTGACCTCAAGTGTAGCCTATATTCTCAATATGCTGATTATGGGATTTTGGCATGGTGTGACCTGGTACTACATCGCCTATGGACTTTTTCATGGGATTGGGCTAGTCATCAATGATGCATGGCTTCGTAAGAAAAAAGCACTCAATAAAGAACGGAAAAAAGCTGGAAAGGGTTCCTTACCTGAGAATCGCTGGATTCAGTTGCTTGGCATGGTTGTCACCTTCCATGTCGTGATGGTTTCATTCTTAATCTTTTCTGGATTTTTGAATGATTTATGGTTTAAAAAATAAAAGGATATAAAAAATGGATATCAAATCAGAAGTTATTGAAATTATTGATGAGTTGTTTATGGAAGATGTTTCTGACATGATGGATGAAGATCTTTTTGATGCCGGTGTCTTGGATAGCATGGGAACGGTTGAATTGATTGTTGAGATTGAAAACCGTTTTGACATTCGTGTTCCAGTGACGGAGTTCGGTCGTGATGACTGGAATACGGCTAATAAAATCGTAGCAGGTATTACGGAGTTGAAGAATGCTTAAACGCTTGTGGCTGATCTTCGGGCCTATCTTCATTGCTGGATTTTTGGTTCTTCTACTCATCTTTTTTTATCCAAGTACAACAAGCCATAATCTGACGGAGGAGAAATACTCGGCGGCTTCTGTTAGTGCAGAGAGTTTTAAAGAGAGAAGCCAAAAAGTAAGGGCTCTTACGGATCCAAATATGCGTTTTATTCCTTTTCTAGGGTCCAGTGAATGGATTCGATTTGATAGTGTCCATCCAGCTGTTTTAGCAGAAAAATACCATCGTCCCTATCGTCCTTATTTTCTAGGTCAAGCAGGAGCAGCCTCTCTCAATCAATATTTTGGTCTACAGCAAATTTTGCCAGAAATAGAGAATAAGCAGGCTGTATTTGTGATTTCGCCTCAGTGGTTTACGGAGACAGATTATGAACCCGCAGCGTTTCAGAGATTTTTTAACAGTGACCAATTGACAGCTTTTTTGGGAAATCAATCTGGTGACATTGCTGCAAAGCATGCGGCTATTCGATTGTTAAAGCAGAATCCTAATGTTGCATTAAAAAACATTGTTCAAAAACTGTCAAAGGGTGAAGAATTATCAGATGTTGATCAGGTTGCTATTGATATTTTTGCGCGATTCAACGAAAAACAATCCGCTCTCTTTGGACAATTCTCCATTCGAGGACAACTCAAGTACAAGGAACACGTGGAGAACTATTTAAAAGATCTTCCGGATCAATTTTCTTATGATGAGTTAGAAAAAATTGTTCGTAAGGACGCAGAAGCAAATACGACCAATAACGATATGGGGATGGAAAATCATTTCTATACGAGAGAGATTCAAAAGGATTTAAAAAAATGGGAAGGATATCAAAAAAATTACAACTTCCTCAAGTCCTCTGAGTACAATGATTTGCAGCTGGTCCTCAATCAATTTGCTAAGTCGAATGTCAATGTGCTCTTTGTCATTCAGCCGGTTAACAAGAAGTGGATGGAGTACACAGGGCTCAGCGAAGAGATGTACCAACATGCAGTGGAGAAAATTCGTTACCAATTAGAGAGTCAGGGTTTTACCAATATTGCTGATTTTTCAAAAAATGGAGGGGACCCTTATTTTGTTAAAGATACCATTCATCTAGGATGGTTAGGTTGGCTAGCTTTTGATAAGGTTGTCAATCCTTTCTTGACGGATCCGAAACCAGCTCCAGACTACAAGATGAATGACCGCTTCTTTAGCAAGGACTGGGCGACCTATGATGGGAATATCAAAGATTTCCAATAAAAAGAGTTAAAAGTTTGGGATTTGAACCCAGACTTTTTTGTTTAAATGGCGAATATTTAAGATAAAAATAGGTCAAAAGTTTCAAAATTTTTAGAAATAGCGTATAATATAAAAGAGAAAAAGAAAAGAAAGGGATTTTAAAATGAACAAACGTTCTTTGATACCTGTCTTGTCGACAGCCCTGTTAGCTCCAGCCTTCTTAGCTGGACAAGTCTATGCTGAAGAAGCAACGACTCCTGCAGAAAGTTCAGCTGTTGTAGCGACTCCTGCTACGTCGGCGACTCCAGCTCCTGTTGAGAGCCCTGCGGTACCGGAAACTTCGGCAACTTCAGAAGCGGTTGCACCTGCAGAAACTCCGACAGCTCCTGCTGAATCTCCTAAAAGCGAAGAAAAGGACACCGTTATCTTACACACCAATGATGTCCATGGTCGTATTGTAGAGGAAAAGGGAGTAATTGGAGATGCCAAGTTAGCGACTGTCATTGAGCAGGAGCGTGCAAAATCAAATCAAAATACTCTGGTTGTTGATGCGGGAGACGCTTTCCAAGGTTTACCGATTTCCAACTCTACGAAGGGTGAAGCACGCGCTGAAATTCTCAATCAGATGCAGTATGATGCCATGGCAGTAGGAAACCATGAGTTTGACTTTGGTTTGGACGAAGCTAAGAAATACAAGGAAATCTTGAAATTCCCATTACTTAGCTCAAACACCTATGTCAATGGAGCTCGTCTTTTTGAAGCTTCCACAATCGTTGATAAAGATAAGACAGTGGATGGTGATGAATTTGTTGTAATCGGTGTGACAACACCTGAAACTGCTACAAAAACCCACCCTAAAAACATTAAAGGGATAACTTTTACAGATCCAATCTCTGAAGTCAATAAGGTCATCGAAGAAGTTCAAGCTAAGGCTCGTGCAGAAGGTAAGGACTACAAACACTATGTTGTGCTCGCTCACTTGGGTGTGGATACCACAACTCCAGTCGAGTGGCGTGGTTCAACCTTGGCAGAAGCTCTCTCTAAAAATCCTCGTCTCAAAGGCAAACGTGTGACAGTTATTGATGGGCATTCTCATACAGTAGCTTCCACAACTTATGGCGATAATGTTACCTATAATCAAACAGGAAGTTACCTTCATAATGTTGGGAAAGTTATCTACAAATCACGTCAGCTTTTGGGCAATCCAACTCAGATTCCGGCTGCTGATGCTAAAAAATTACCAGCCAATCCAACAGTTGAAAAACTAGTCAAAGATATTAAACAAAAATACGATGCTGAAAATGCAGTTGAGATTGTTTCAAACAGCCCTGTAGAACTAAACGGTAATCGTGAAAATGTTCGGGTTCGTGAAACTAACCTCGGAAACGTCGTGGCAGACTCTCTCTATCAATATGGTCAAACAGGATTTAGCCATCCGACAGACATCGCTGTGACAAATGGTGGTGGCTTGCGTGAAACCATTGCAAAAGGCAAACCAATCACTAAAGGAAATGTCATTGCCGTTCTTCCATTTGGAAATACCATTTCACAAATCCAAGTGACGGGGCAACAAGTTTTGGATATGTTTGAAAAGTCACTCGGATCTATCTTGCAGGTCGATAAGGATGGCAGGAAGGTCTTGGATGAGAACGGGCAACCATTGTTAGAGCCAAGTGGTGGTTTCTTGCAAGTTTCGGGTGTGAAGGTTTACTATGATACCAACCTACCATCAGGCAAACGTGTCTTGGCCATCCAGGTCAAAAACCGCACGACTGGTCGTTATGATCTCCTAGACCTCGCAAAAACTTACTATCTTGCAACCAATGATTTCTTAGCTGCGGGTGGTGATGGATACACTATGTTGGGTGGTGCGCGTGAAGAAGGTCCTTCTATGGATGCAGCCTTTGAAGAGTATCTGAAGACTGCTGATTTGACCCAGTATGAAAAGATCAATCCGAACTCACGGACGATTTCTGTGGATTCTACAACTTTTAGTCTGCCGGTAGAAACGCCTCAAACGAATGCGGCTGCTAATGATGCGACTACAAATGTACCATTGACTTATGAGGTGGCAGGTCAATTTAGCAAGAAGGCGGTTGTCTCAGAAAAAGCTCTCCCAAATACAGGAAGTGAACAGTCCATCTTCTTGCTCTTGATGGGAATGGTAGCTGGTTTGGCAGGTATCTTATCGAGTCGAAAACCAAAGCAAAAATAGGTTAAATTTTACATCTAGAAGAGTCTAGGGAAACGTTTTTACGCCTTTTTCCCTTGACTCTTTTTTGGTTTATGATATAATTAACCAGTAAAGAATCGGTGGCTATCTAAGTTTTTTATGGAAAAGATAGCTAGGGAAGGAGTAACACATGAGACAGCTTGCACAGGAAATCGATAACTTTTTAAACGAGGTGATCTTGAGATCTGAGAACCAGCATGAAATTCTGATTGGGCATTGCACGAGTGACGTTGCCTTGACCAATACTCAGGAACACATCCTCATGCTCTTGTCAGAAGAATCCCTAACCAACTCGGAGTTGGCTCGTCGCCTCAATGTCAGTCAGGCGGCAGTGACCAAGGCTATCAAATCTTTGGTCAAAGAGGGCATGTTAGAGACATCCAGAGATCCAAAGGATGCGCGTGTGATCTTTTATCAACTGACAGAGCTAGCTCGACCGGTGGCAGAGGAACACCACCATCATCATGAACACACTCTCTTAGCCTATGAACAAGTAGCAAGTCAGTTTACTCCAAATGAACAAGAAGTTATCCAGCGGTTTTTAACTGCTTTAGTAGGAGAAATTAAATAATGCGGTATATTACAGTAGAGGACTTGTCTTTCTATTATGACAAGGAACCTGTCCTCGAGCACATCAACTATAGTGTTGATAGTGGGGAGTTTGTCACCCTGACTGGTGAAAATGGGGCTGCCAAGACAACGCTTATCAAGGCGAGCCTAGGCATCTTGCAACCAAGATTTGGCAAGGTAACCATCTCAAAGACAAATACTCATGGGAAAAAACTTAGGATAGCCTATCTTCCCCAGCAGATAGCTAGTTTTAATGCTGGCTTTCCAAGTACGGTTTATGAATTTGTCAAGTCGGGTCGCTATCCGCGAAAGGGCTGGTTCCGTCGCTTGAATGCTCATGATGAGGAACATATCAAGGCCAGTCTAGACTCAGTTGGTATGTGGGAACACCGTGACAAACGAATTGGCTCCCTCTCAGGAGGGCAAAAGCAACGAGCAGTGATTGCGCGGATGTTTGCTTCTGACCCGGATATCTTTGTCCTGGATGAGCCAACGACAGGGATGGATGCTGGAAGCAAAAATGAATTTTACGAACTCATGCACCACAGCGCTCATCATCATGGCAAGGCCGTTTTGATGATTACCCATGATCCTGAGGAGGTTAAGGACTATGCGGATCGCAATATTCATCTAGTCCGTAACCAAGACTCGCCATGGCGTTGTTTCAACGTTCACGAAAGCGACCAGGAGGTGGAACATGCTTAGTTTGTTATCTTATGACTTCATGCAGCGTGCCTTCTTGGCGGTCATTGCCATGAGTCTCTTTTCTCCAGTTCTTGGAACCTTCCTTATCTTGCGTCGTCAGAGTCTCATGAGTGATACACTCAGTCACGTTTCTCTATCGGGGGTAGCCTTTGGTCTGGTTTTGGGGATTTCTCCAACCATTTCAACCATTGCTATCGTCTTGATCGCTGCGGTCTTTCTAGAGTATCTCCGGACAGTCTATAAGAACTTTATGGAAATCGGAACTGCCATCCTCATGTCTACAGGGCTTGCAGTCTCCCTTATCGTGATGAGTAAGGGTAAAAGTTCTAGTTCCATGAGTTTGGACCAATATCTCTTTGGTTCGATTGTGACCATTAGCCAGGAGCAGGTGATTTTCCTCTTTGCCATTGCGGCGGTCGTTTTACTCTTGACTTTCTTGTTCTTGCGACCGATGTATATCCTGACTTTTGATGAGGACACGGCCTTTGTAGATGGGTTACCTGTCCGCACTATGTCCATCCTCTTTAACATGGTGACAGGGGTGGCCATTGCCCTTATGATACCAGCAGCAGGAGCTCTTCTGGTGTCGACTATTATGGTCTTGCCGGCTAGTATTGCCCTTCGTCTGGGGAAAAACTTTAAATCCGTTATGTTACTAGCCAGCGCTATTGGTTTTTTGGGAATGGTGGCAGGACTTTATATTTCCTACTATGCGGAAACCCCTGCCAGCGCTAGTATCACCATTATCTTTGTAGCTGTCTTTTTGTTAGTCAGTCTATTGAAACGTTTTATCAAATAGGAGAATGAAATGAAAAAACTGAGCTTACTACTAGCTAGTCTATGTGCCCTGTTTTTAGTGGCTTGTTCCAATCAAAAACAGGCAGATGGGAAGCTAAATATCGTAACAACCTTTTACCCTGTCTACGAATTTACCAAGCAAGTCGCAGGAGATACTGCTAATGTAGAACTTCTAATCGGTGCTGGTACAGAACCCCATGAGTATGAACCATCTGCCAAGGCAGTTGCCAAAATCCAAGATGCAGATACCTTCGTTTATGAAAATGAAAATATGGAAACTTGGGTTCCAAAATTGCTAGAATCCTTGGATAAGAAAAAAGTGAAAACCATCAAGGCGACAGGTGATATGCTCCTCTTGCCAGGTGGTGAGGAAGAAGAGGAAGGGCATGATCATGGCGGTGAGGGTCACCATCACGACTACGATCCCCACGTTTGGCTTTCACCAGCACGCGCCATCAAACTGGTAGAGCATATCCGTGACAGTTTGTCAGCAGATTATCCTGATAAAAAAGAGACTTTTGAAAAGAATGCGGCTGCCTATATTGAAAAATTGCAAGCCTTGGATAAGGCCTATACAGATGGTTTGTCTCAAGCCAAACAAAAGAGCTTTGTGACGCAACACGCAGCCTTTAACTACCTTGCCTTGGACTATGGACTTAAACAAGTCGCCATCTCAGGTCTCTCACCAGATGCAGAACCATCAGCTGCTCGTCTTGCTGAATTGACCGAGTATATCAAGAAAAACAAGATTTCTTATATCTACTTTGAAGAAAATGCCTCACAAGCCCTAGCTAATACACTCTCAAAAGAAACGGGCGTCAAACTAGACGTGCTCAACCCGCTAGAAAGTTTGACAGAAGAAGCAACCAAGGCTGGTGAGGACTATATCTCCGTGATGGAGAAAAACCTCAAGGCTTTGAAACAAACAACGGACCAAGAAGGACCAGAAATCGAGCCAGAGAAGGAAGAAAACACTAAGACAGTTCACAATGGTTACTTTGAGGATGCAGATGTCAAGGACCGTACCTTGAGTGACTATGTTGGCAACTGGCAGTCGGTTTATCCTTTCCTTGAAGATGGGACCTTTGATCAAGTCTTTGACTACAAGGCTAAGTTGACTGGTAAGATGACCAAGGATGAGTACAAGGCCTACTATAGAAAAGGTTATCAGACAGATGTGACCAAGATTAACATCACGGACAACACTATGGAATTTGTTCAAGGTGGCCAAAGCAAGAAATTTACCTACAAGTATGTCGGCAAGAAAATCTTGACTTATAAGAAAGGCAATCGTGGCGTGCGCTTCCTCTTTGAAGCGACGGATGCGGACGCTGGACAGTTCAAGTATGTTCAGTTTAGTGACCACAATATCGCCCCAGTTAAGGCAGAACATTTCCATATCTTCTTTGGAGGTACCAGCCAAGAAGCCCTCTTTGAAGAGATGGATAACTGGCCAACCTACTATCCAGATAACCTATCTGGTCAAGAAATCGCCCAAGAAATGTTGGCGCATTGATGCAAGAGAAAATCCCGCAAATCTGCAGGATTTTTTGCTAGAAACGATTAGGTTGTTAGGTATTATAGTATCACAGATGTACTGTTCACAATGTGATAAAGAAGTCATTATCTATTGGCTGATTCTCACTAGCTGGCGAATGCAAAAGCTACGATTGTACAAATTATAGAATCTTTTCAGGGGATTTAGGAAGGAATCTTAGTCATATTGACGCTGCTATCGCTTTTTGTTATAGTCAAAGAGAGAGCGGTCTGGAACAATAGTTTATTCACAGTCTGTGGATAAGTCTAGGCGTGAATGACATACAACTCAGGACGTTGAAGTATCCTGATAATAGTTCCGTATATTAGTGACTTGCTAGAGAGCTAGCAGAAACCCTAGTACAGAGCTATTTGACAAAGGTCTGTTTAGGGTGACAGGTGAGCTAGAGACTGAAAAAACTAGTTTTTAGGTATGTTTTCTTATCCACAAGTTGTGGATAACTTTGTGAACAAGAGAAAGAGATACGAGATGATGACGAAAATAAAACCGCATGGACCATTACCAAGTCAGGCCCAGCTGGATTATTTAGAGGATGAACTAGCTGCCTTTATCCATTTTGGTCCCAATACCTTTTATGACCAGGAATGGGGAAGTGGGCAAGAGGATCCTATGCGTTTTAACCCGACTAAGTTGGATGCGCGTGAATGGGTTCGAGTGCTTAAAGAAACGGGTTTTAAAAAGCTGATTTTGGTGGTGAAGCACCACGATGGCTTTGTGCTCTACCCGACAGCCCATACAGACTATTCGGTCAAGGCTAGTCCTTGGAGGGATGGAAAGGGGGACTTGCTTCTCGAGGTTTCTCAAGCTGCAACAGAGTTTGACATGGACATGGGAGTGTATTTGTCTCCTTGGGATGCTCACAGTCCCCTCTATCACGTGGACCGAGAAGCGGACTACAATGCCTACTATCTGGCTCAATTGAAGGAAATCTTGTCAAATCCTGCCTATGGGAATGCCGGTAAGTTCGCTGAGGTGTGGATGGATGGTGCTCGAGGCGAAGGGGCCCAGAAGGTCAACTATGAGTTTGAGACTTGGTTTGAAACCATTCGTGACTTGCAGGGCGATTGTTTGATTTTCTCAACTGAAGGGACCAGTATCCGCTGGATTGGAAATGAACGGGGCTATGCAGGGGATCCCTTGTGGCAAAAAGTCAAGCCAGACCAGTTGGGGACAGAGGCGGAATTAGATTATCTACAGCACGGAGACCCCTTTGGGACGCTATTTTCAATCGGTGAGGCAGATGTTTCTCTTCGGCCGGGCTGGTTTTACCATGAGGATCAGGACCCCAAATCTCTCGAGGAATTGATCGAAATCTACTTTCACTCGGTGGGTCGGGGTACACCTCTCTTACTCAATATTCCGCCAAACCAAGATGGACTCTTTGACGAAAAGGATATCCGGCGACTGTATGAATTTGCTGCCTACCGTGACACACTCTATAGGGAAGATTTAGCTCTGGGAACCAAGGTATCTGGCCCTGCTCTATCACCAGACTTTGCTTGTCATCATCTGACAGATGAACTGGAGGCTAGTTCTTGGGCAAGTGATGCAGAGTTGCCAATCCAATTAGAGCTCAATTTAGGATCACCTAAAACTTTTGATGTGATTGAGCTGAGAGAAGATTTGAAGCTGGGGCAACGCATCGCTGCTTTCCATGTTCAGGTAGAGTCGAATGGTGTCTGGCAGGAGTTTGGATCTGGTTATACTGTTGGCTACAAACGTCTCTTACGAGGATCAGTCGTTGAGGCTCGGAAGATACGCGTGACCATTACAGAGGCACAGGCTTTGCCTTTGTTGACCAAAATTTCACTCTATAAAACACCTACCTTGTCGAAAAAAGAAGCTGTTCAGCAACTAGAGTTTTCAGAAAAAAGTCTAGCTGTGACCAAGGGAGAAAATGTCCACTTTACAGTGAAGCGCACAGAATCTAGCAGTCCTTTAGAAGCTAAGATTTCGATTCAACCAGGGACGGGTGTGCATGGTGTCGCTTATCGGGACGAGATTCAAGTCCTTGCGTTTCAAGTTGGCGAGACTGAAAAAAAGCTAACGCTACCAACCTTGTATTTTGCAGGAGATAAAACCTTGGACTTTTATCTGAATCTGACGGTAGATGGGCAGCTGGTTGACCAGCTTCAGGTCCAAGTTTCATAAAAGAAGAACCTTTGCGCGATGCAAAGGTTCTTTTGGTTATGAGTGATTTGGTAACCAACTGAGGGTGAAGGACAGTTGCTCAGCTTTCAAGAGGTTTTGGTGTTGAATGCTAGATACTGGCACCTTGTCCAATCGGCATTCTTTGACAAAGTTGAAGTGGTTGTGGTTTTGCTCGGCATGGATATCCAGCCATTTACCTTCTTTAGCCAGGTAGATACGGAGATGGTCAAAGAGAGGGATTCCGAGATCATAGCTGGGCTTGCCCGGACAGGTCGGATAAAAACCAAGAGCTGACCAGATGTACCAAGCCGAGAGACTGCCATTGTCCTCATCGCCAGGATAGGCTTGCCAGCTTGGGTGAAAGGCCTTCTGACGTAGGCTCTTGATGAGAAGGGCAGTGTAGTCTGGATAGTTGCTATAGCGAAAGAGATATGGAATTTGGAAGCTAGGCTGGTTAGAGATGGCGAGTTGTCCAAAGGGAGCTGTTGCCATCTCGCTCATTTCATGAATCTCGTAACCATAGCTTGTCGTCTCAAAGAGAGGAGCGTCCTGACAGGCTTTCAAAAGGTAGCGGCTAAAGACTTCTTTTCCACCCATAAGCTGGATTAAGCCTGGGATGTCATGGAGGACGCCTAAAGTCGCTTGAATGGCAGAGCATTCGGCGTAGTCGCGTCCCCAACTATAGGGGGAGAAGTCAGGGCGGAAGTTGCCTTGGCTATCTCGCGCTCGCATGTAACCTGTTTCAGCATCAAATAGATGACGGTAATTTTGAGACGCAACCTTATAAGTCTGGGCGATGTCATTCTGACCAAGCTTTTCGGCACAGCTGGCGATACAAAAGTCACTATAGGCGTAGTCTAGAGTGTGGCTGACGCTTTCGTGGTGGTCGGTAGAGAGGTAGCCAAGCTCTTGGTATTGGGTTAGTCCGTGGCGACCATTGATGCCGAGAGGGTCGGACTTGCTGGCTGTTTCAAGCATAGCCTGGAGGAGTTCTTCTTCTAGGTCGGGGGCCATGTCCTTGCAGGCGCTATCTGCGATAATGCCATCTAGCAGGGTACCAGGCATCATACCACGTTCATCTGGAGCCAGCCATTTTGGAAGGAATCCAGTATCGCGGTAGCTATTGAGGAAACCTTCTAGAAAGCGGTGATAGTGTTCCGGTATGACAAGCGCAAAGAGGGGGAAGGTGGTGCGGAAGGTATCCCAGAAGCCATTATTGCTAAAGAGGACACCGGGCTTTACAGTACCAGTAGTCAGGTCCATATGGATGGCTTGCCCTGACTCGTTTACTTCATAAAAAGTCTGCGGGAAGAGGAAGAGTCTGTAGAGGCAGTGGTCAAAGAAGGTCCGGTCAGCCTCTCCTGTCTCTAGTATGTCAAAACGATGGAGGAGATTTTCCCAGTCCGCTTTCGCACTTGCTTTACAGCTATCAAAGTCCGTTTGAGGTAGATTAAGCAGAGCTTGAGAAGGCGAGATGAAAGAAGTTGCTAGCTGGATTTCAGCATGACTGCTTGCTAAGTCAATTCGCCAGTCTCTACTTTCTTGGCTGATAGCAAGAATATCCGTGTTCATTTGTAGGGCAGTAAACAGTATCAGTGGATTTTTGGTAGTCTCAGTTTCACCTTCTTGTCTTAGGGCAAGCATTCGCTTATCTACTTGCTCCACTGTCAGTTCATCTGCTGCGTGAAGATAGAGGGAGAGGTCTTTGCCTTGCTTTTGCTCCAAACGAATAGAAGCGCCATAGCAAGTCGGTGTAAGCTGGGTTTCAATCTGATAGCGCAGGGAGAAAATCTTCAGATAATGAGGTTGGAAGGAGGCCTTATCCATATCATAGGAGGATTGACGGTGAAAGAGGCTATCTCCCCCAAGCTGGCCGGTGACAGGTGTCAGAAGCAGCCAAGAGTAGTCCCCAATCCAAGGACTAGGCTGGTGGGTTAAGCGAATCCCCTGAAAGATGGGCAGATGCGGATCGAAAAACCAAGCTCCCTCCTGGTCACTGGTCTGAGGCACAAAATAATTCATCCCAAAAGGTACGCCTGTGTAGGGCAGGGTATTTCCTCGAGAAAAGGCATGCTTGCTAGCAGTCCCAAAGCGGGTATCGATGGTTTCAAGTAGTGGTTTCATAAAAAAGCTTTCTGTGGGAGTTTTTGTTTAGTATAACATGAAATTGCCAATAAACGAATTTTAAAAAGTAAATACTCCTATAAATTTCGGTTAATAATTTACAAATATTCATTCTTTTGTTAGAATGGAGACAATAAAAAGAAAAGGGGATTTTTTATGAGTGATTCGGTAAATAATGTGAATAACGAAGAATCTGTAGAGAAGGTTGAAAACGCGCCAGTAGAGGATGTGGAGTCAGTTGTTACTCAAGAACCGGAAACTGTAGAAGAAACTGCTTCTGAGCAAGCAAAAGATGACCAATCTGAAGAAGTGTTGGAAGAGAAAGATTCTAAGCCAGAACAGAAAGAAGATGCAAAAGCTTCAGCTGAGGCTTCAGCTCAACAAGTAGCTGAAAAAACCAAAGGATTGTTTGCAACGAAACGCAAAGAAATCATTGCAGCTCTCGTGGCAGTAGCCGTTATTATTGCGGCATTTGTGGGATACAATGTTATCCAGTCACAACCAAAAAGCTTAATTGGTGACGTCAAAGTTGAGTTTTCAGGTTATGAAGAATCTGGAACGGTAACTTATAATAGTCAAGATATTGCTGAGAAAGTAGCAGAAATAGCATACCAAAAAGTAGGCTTTAATAAAGATCAGGCAGCTGGTTTGGCAAAAAAAGATCCTATTATTTACGCAGAGGTATCAAGAGATGGCAAGTTGGCGTCTAAATTGATACAAGCAGAAGCGATGATTAGTAGTGTCCATTATGAATTTGACAAAACAAATGGTCTCAAAAATGGGGATGAAGTTACGTTCACTGTAACAACAAGCTCAAAAAACTCACCATTTAAAGCTGAAAAGAAAACTTTCAAAGTTGAAAACTTGAAAGAATATGAGAAGGTATCAACGGCTGATTTGCTTAAGGAAACACCAGTAACCTTCTCAGGATTTAATGGTTACGGTACCATTTCTATTGCCAAAAACTCTAAAGACGACACGTATTTCGGTTTTGAAAATGCTGATCGTCCAACTAATCTCAAAAATGGCGATAAAGTAACCTTGCTTGTCAGCCCAGCCTATATCAATACTTTGAAAGCATCAGGGAAAATGGTTGATAGTGAGAAAGTTGAAGTAACGGTCGAAGGTTTGAAAGAGTTGAAAGATGTGAAAAACTTTGGGGATCTTTTGAAGAAGAACGAAGATTTCAGTAAGTCTCAACATAAGAGCGACTCCTATAATACTTATGCCTTGGAATCACAAGGTAGTTACTTGAAAGTCATTCCAGCAGAAGATAAAAAATCAAGCGGGAAAGTTGCCCTTGTCACTGTTTATAAGGTGACACACACTGGAATCGGTGGCTCAACTGATGTCCGTTACAGATATTATGGCTATGAAGCGTACTTATTGAAAGATGGAAACTTAGACCTTGAAACTGCAGGTAAAATTTCTAACTGGGGAACTCAAGATTTTGAAGGTTTGAAAGCAGAGCTTGCAACTGAAGGATACAAAGAATATTCGGAGAAGAAAAATTAAAAAAGTTGGGGAAAGCCCCAACTTTTTTTCATAAGTTTGTTTCAAAACGCCTTTAGTTTGTGTATATCTTTTGGAGACGTTTTTTTTTATACTGAACATGAAACTTGTTTGAAAGAGGAAATTGCACGATGATTTATTCGAAAGAAATTGTTAGAAAATGGCTAGACGAAGTAGCAGAGCGGGCTAAGGACCATCCGGAGTGGGTGGATGTCTTTGAGCGTTGCTATACAGACACCTTGGACAATACGGTTGAGATCCTAGAAGATGGTTCAACCTTTGTACTCACAGGGGATATTCCTGCCATGTGGCTTCGGGATTCGACAGCCCAACTTAGACCCTACCTGCATGTGGCAAAAAAAGATCCTCTCTTGCGTCAGACCATTGCAGGTTTGGTTAAGCGTCAGATGACCTTGGTGCTCAAGGATCCTTATGCCAACTCCTTTAACATTGAGGAAAACTGGAAGGGGCACCATGAGACTGACCATACCGACCTTAATGGCTGGATTTGGGAACGCAAGTATGAGGTGGACTCACTTTGCTATCCTTTGCAGTTGGCCTATCTCCTTTGGAAAGAAACAGGAGAAACCAGTCAGTTTGATGAGACTTTTGTCGCAGCTACCAAGGAAATTCTTCATCTCTGGACAGTGGAACAAGACCACAAGAACTCTCCTTATCGTTTTGTCCGTGATACAGACCGCAAGGAAGATACTCTGGTAAATGATGGTTTTGGACCTGACTTTGCAGTGACAGGTATGACCTGGTCAGCCTTTCGTCCGAGTGATGACTGCTGCCAGTATAGCTATTTGATTCCGTCCAATATGTTTGCCGTAGTCGTCTTGGGGTATGTGCAAGAAATCTTTGCAGAACTAGACCTAGCTGATAGCCAAAACATCGTGGCAGACGCTAAACGTCTGCAAGCAGAGATCCAAGAAGGAATCGAAAATTACGCTTACACAACTAACAGCAAGGGCGAAAAGATTTACGCCTTTGAAGTGGATGGCCTAGGAAATGCTAGTATCATGGATGATCCAAACGTACCAAGTTTGTTGGCGGCGCCTTATCTGGGTTATTGCGACATTGAAGACGAAGTGTATCAAGCCACACGCAGCACCATTCTAAGCCCTGAAAATCCATACTTCTACCAAGGTAAACATGCTAGTGGTCTCGGAAGTTCCCATACCTTCTATCGCTATATCTGGCCAATCGCCCTTTCTATCCAAGGTTTGACAACAAGAGATAAGGCAGAGAAAAAATTCTTGCTGGATCAGCTGGTTGCTTGCGATGGTGGCACAGGTGTTATGCACGAAAGCTTCCACGTGGACGACCCAACTCTCTACTCTCGTGAATGGTTCTCTTGGGCCAACATGATGTTTTGTGAATTAGTCTTGGATTACCTGGATATTCGCTAATACTCTTCGAAAATCAAATTCAAACCACGTCAGCTTCGCCTTGCCGTACTCAAGTACAGCCTGCGGCTAGCTTCCTAGTTTGCTCTTTGATTTTCATTGAGTATAAGGAGCGCTTTAGTTTCACCGATTCGTGTCAGAATCACACCTTTACATTTAAAACGTTAAAATTTAAATTTAGAATGAGGTTTTACTTCATGGAAAATGTTGTTGTACATATTATCTCACATAGTCACTGGGACCGTGAGTGGTACTTACCTTTTGAAAGCCACCGTATGCAGTTGGTGGAATTGTTTGATAATCTTTTTGATCTCTTTGAAAATGACCCTGAGTTCAAGAGTTTCCACTTGGATGGACAAACTATTGTCCTAGATGACTATTTGGAAATTCGCCCTGAAAATCGCGACAAGGTCCAACGTTACATTGACGAAGGCAAACTCAAAATTGGTCCCTTTTACATCTTGCAGGATGATTACTTGATTTCCAGTGAAGCCAACGTCCGCAATACCTTGATTGGTCAAGCAGAATGTGCAAAATGGGGCAAATCAACTCAGATTGGTTACTTCCCAGATACCTTTGGAAATATGGGACAAGCTCCTCAAATCCTTCAAAAATCAGGCATTCACGTGGCAGCCTTTGGCCGTGGTGTCAAGCCGATTGGATTTGACAACCAAGTTCTCGAAGATGAGCAATTTACTTCCCAGTTTTCAGAAATGTACTGGCAGGGTGCAGACGGAAGTCGTGTCCTCGGTATCCTCTTTGCCAACTGGTATAGTAATGGGAATGAAATCCCTGTTGATAAGGATGAAGCCCTAGCCTTTTGGAAACAAAAACTGTCAGACGTGCGTGACTATGCTTCAACCAACCAATGGTTGATGATGAACGGCTGTGACCACCAGCCTGTACAGCGCAATCTGAGTGAAGCCATTCGTGTTGCAAATGAACTCTTCCCAGATGTGACCTTTGTACATAGTTCTTTTGATGACTATGTCCATGCAGTAGAAAGTGCTCTACCAGAGCAGTTATCAACGGTTACAGGTGAGTTGACAAGTCAGGAAACAGACGGTTGGTACACACTTGCCAACACTTCTTCATCACGCATTTACCTCAAACAGGCCTTCCAAGAAAATAGCAACTTGCTAGAACAAGTGGTGGAACCATTGACTGTCATCACTGGTGGGCACAACCATAAGGATCAGTTGACCTATGCTTGGAAAGTCCTTCTACAAAATGCGCCACATGACAGTATCTGTGGCTGTAGTGTGGACGAGGTTCACCGTGAGATGGAAACACGTTTTGCCAAGGTCAACCAAGTTGGAAATTTCGTTAAGACCAATCTTCTCAACGAATGGAAGGGTAAAATCGCAACCCACGAAGCGCAAAGCGACCATCTATTTACCGTCATTAACACAGGTTTGCATGACAAGGTCGATACGGTCAGCACAGTGATTGATGTGGCGACTTGTGATTTCAAAGAATTGCACCCAACAGAAGGCTATAAGAAGATGGCAGCCTTGACCTTGCCAAACTACCGTGTCGAAGACTTGGAAGGGCATGCTGTAGAAGCGAAAATCGAAGATCTGGGAGCTAACTTTGAGTATGATTTGCCAAAAGATAAGTTCCGTCAGGCTCGTATCGCTCGACAAGTGCGCGTGACAGTGCCTGTTCATCTGGCACCACTTTCTTGGGCAACTTTCCAATTGCTCGAAGGAGAACAAGAACACCGTGACGGTATTTACCAAAACGGAGTGATTGATACGCCATTTGTAACGGTAAGTGTGGATGAAAACATCACAGTCTACGACAAGACAACTCATGAAGCGTATGAGGATGTTGTTCGCTTTGAAGACCGTGGTGACATCGGAAATGAGTACATCTATTTCCAACCAAAAGGAACAGAACCTATCTATGCAGAGCTTAAGGGCTATGAGGTCTTGGAAAATACAGCTCGTTTTACCAAGATCTTGCTCCAGCATGAATTGACAATTCCAGTAAGTGCAGATGAAAAACTGGATGCGGAACAGAGGGGCATCATCGAGTTTATGACGCGTGAAGCTGGGCGCTCAGAAGAATTGACAAGCATTCTTCTTGAAACAGAGATGACCGTCTTTGTTGATAATCCACAAATTCGCTTCAAGACTCGCTTTACTAACACAGCCAAGGACCACCGTAT
Organism: Streptococcus oralis; assembly: GCF_022749195.1. Taxonomy (NCBI): domain Bacteria; kingdom Bacillati; phylum Bacillota; class Bacilli; order Lactobacillales; family Streptococcaceae; genus Streptococcus; species Streptococcus oralis. The sequence goes on along the minus strand of NZ_CP094226.1, from coordinate 1,792,487 downwards.
CCGTCTCTTGGTCAAGACTCATAATACGCGTCCAAGCAATGATTCGGAAAGCATTTATGAGGTGGTGACACGACCAAATAAACCAGCGGCTTCATGGGAAAATCCTGAAAATCCTCAACACCAACAAGCCTTTGTCAGTCTGTACGATGATGAAAAAGGGATGACAGTGGCCAATAAAGGATTGCACGAGTATGAAATCATTGGAGACGACACCATTGCTGTGACCATTTTGCGTGCCTCAGGTGAACTAGGTGACTGGGGTTACTTCCCAACACCAGAGGCTCAGTGCTTGCGCGAGTTTGAAGTCGAGTTTACACTTGAATGCCACCAAGCAGGGGAGCGCTTCTCCGCTTTCCGTCGTGCCAAAGCCTTCCAAACACCATTCACTAGTCTTCAGGTTGCTAAACAAGAAGGAAGTGTGGCAGCGACTGGTAGCCTCTTGAGTCATGCGGCACTCAGCTTGCCACAAGTCTGCCCGACAGCCTTTAAGGTAGCTGAAAATGAAGAAGGATATGTCCTCCGTTACTACAATATGAGTCAAGAAAATGTACGCATATCAGAACACCAACAAACCATTTTGGACTTGCTTGAGCGACCATACCCCGTTCATTCAGGACTCTTAGCGCCACAAGAAATTCGCACAGAATTGATCAAAAAAGAAGACATTTAACAGTTTTAAAAAATACTATGAGATAGAAAGGAGGGGCGAAAGAGTAAGGATAAACTACTGATTCGCCCCTTTTTACGGTAAAGAACAATGACCATTGCAACCATTGATATCGGAGGGACTGGGATTAAGTTTGCCAGTCTGACTCCTGATGGAAAAATACTAGATAAGACAAGTACTCCGACGCCAGAAAGTTTGGAGCATTTACTAGCTTGGCTAGACCAACGTCTGTCGGAGAAAGATTATAACGGTATTGCTATGAGTGTTCCAGGCGCGGTCAATCAAGAAACAGGTGTGATTGAGGGAATCAGTGCCGTACCTTACATCCATGGCTTTTCTTGGTATGAGGCCCTTGCTCATCATCAGCTACCTGTCCATCTAGAAAATGATGCCAACTGTGTTGGACTAAGTGAACTGCTGGCTCACCCAGAGATTGAAAATGCAGCCTGTGTCGTTATTGGGACAGGGATTGGTGGGGGCATGATTATCAATGGCAAGCTTCACCGAGGTCGTCATGGCTTGGGGGGAGAGTTTGGCTACATGACAACTATTGCACCAGCTGAAAAACTCAACAACTGGTCGCAACTAGCATCAACTGGCAACATGGTACGGTATGTGATTGAAAAATCTGGTCAGACTGACTGGGATGGTCGCAAGATTTACCAAGAAGCTGCAACAGGAAATGCCCTTTGCCAAGAAGCTATTGAGCGCATGAACCGTAATCTGGCGCAAGGCTTGCTCAATATTCAGTATCTCATCGACCCAGATGTCATTAGTCTGGGAGGCTCTATCAGTCAGAACCCAGACTTCATCCAAGGTGTCAAGAAGGCTGTCGATAACTTTGTCGAGACCTACGAAGAATACACGGTCGCACCAGTTATCCAGGCTTGCACCTATAATGCAGATGCCAATCTTTACGGTGCCCTTGTCAACTGGCTGCAGGAGGAAAACCAATGGTAACATTTACAGGACTTAGTTCCAAACAAGCTCAGGCAATCGACTTGCTGACAAAGCGTATCTCTTTACCAGATGTTGAAGTTGCAGTCACTCAGTCTGACCAAGCATCTATCTCTCTCAAGGGTGAGGGTGGACAGTATCACCTGACTTATGACAAACCTCACCAACTATACCGCGCCTTGTCCTTATTGGCAACAGCTCTAGTAGAAGGGGATAAGGTAGAGATTGAAGAAGAAGCTGCTTACGAAGAGTTGGCCTACATGGCAGACTGTTCACGAAATGCAGTGCTCAATGTCGCTTCTGCCAAACAGATGATTGAGGTCTTGGCTCTCATGGGCTACTCAACATTTGAGCTTTACATGGAAGACACCTACCAGATTGAGGGACAGCCTTACTTTGGCTATTTCCGTGGTGCCTACTCGGCTGAGGAGTTGCAGGAAATCGAAGCCTACGCTCAGCAGTTTGACATGACCTTTGTGCCTTGCATCCAGACCTTGGCCCACTTGTCAGCCTTTGTCAAATGGGGTGTTAAGGAAGTGCAAGAACTCCGTGATGTGGAGGACATTCTCCTTATTGGCGAAGAAAAGGTTTATGACCTGATTGATGGCATGTTTGCCACTCTATCTAAACTGCAGACTCGCAAGGTCAATATCGGGATGGACGAAGCCCATTTGGTTGGTTTGGGGCGCTACCTCATTTTGAACGGTGTTGTGGACCGTAGTCTCCTCATGTGCCAACACTTGGAGCGCGTATTAGATATTGCTGACAAGTATGGTTTCCATTGTCAGATGTGGAGTGATATGTTCTTCAAACTCATGTCAGCAGATGGCCAGTACGATCGCGATGTGGAGATTCCTGAGGAAACTCGTGTCTACCTAGATCGTCTCAAAGACCGTGTAACCTTGGTTTACTGGGACTATTATCAGGATAGCGAGGAAAAATACAATCGCAATTTCCGCAACCATCACAAGATTAGTCATGACCTTGCCTTTGCAGGTGGTGCTTGGAAGTGGATCGGTTTCACACCCAACAACCATTTCAGCCGTCTTATTGCTCTTGAAGCCAACAAAGCCTGTCGTGCTAACGACATCACAGAAGTCATTGTAACGGGTTGGGGGGACAATGGTGGGGAAACTGCCCAGTTTTCTATTCTACCAAGTCTGCAAATCTGGGCAGAACTCAGCTACCGCAATAACCTCGACCGTTTGTCTGCCCACTTCAAGACCAATACAGGTCTATCAGTTGAGGAATTCATGCAGATCGACCTAGCCAACCTCTTGCCAGAGCTGCCAGATAATCTCAGTGGTATCAATCCCAACCGCTATGTCTTTTATCAGGATGTTCTCTGTCCGATTCTTGACAGACACATGACACCTGAACAGGACAAACCACACTTCGCTCAGGCAGCTGAGACGCTTGTTGCTATCAAAGAAAAAGCAGGAAATTATGCTTATCTCTTTGAAACTCAGGCCCAGTTGAACCAGATTTTAAGCAGTAAAGTGGATGTGGGACGACGCATTCGTCAGGCCTACCAAGTAAACGATAAAGAAAGTCTGAGAAAAATCGCAAGACAAGAATTACCAAAACTTAGAAGCGAGATTGAAAACTTCCATGCTCTCTTTAGCCACCAATGGTTGAAAGAAAATAAGGTCTTTGGCTTGGATACAGTCGATATCCGTATGGGCGGACTCTTGCAACGTATCAAACGAGCAGAAAGTCGTATCGAAGCCTATCTGGCAGGGCAGATTGACCGCATCGACGAGCTAGAAGTTGAAATCCTACCATTTACTGACTTCTACGCAGACAAGGACTTCGCAGCCACAACAGCTAACCAGTGGCACACTATTGCGACCGCATCTACGATTTATACGACTTAATACTCTTCGAAAATCTCTTCAAACCACGTCGGCTTCGCCTTGCCGTATAGATGTTACTGACTTCGTCAGTTTTATCTGCAACCTCAAAGCAGTGCTTTGAGCAACCTGTGGCTAGCTTCCTAGTTTGCTCTTTGATTTTCATTGAGTATAAAAACAAGAACAGTGTCCCTTGTTCAGAGTGTTTCTCGTGAAACCTATTTCTTATAAAAAACTTCTCCACAAAAAATAATTTGTGGAGTTTTTTCTATAATTAGTAGTTTAACCTGACCTTCAAATAGGAGTATACTAATAATGTAATCGTTATCAAACCTAAAAATTCGATGAAATCAGTTTTTAGGAATAAAAAGGGAGGAAATTATGAAAAAGTTTTCAAAGACCTTGAGAGATAACTGGATCTTTCTCTTGATGGTTTTACCAGGGGCACTCTGGTTGATTCTATTCTTTTACATTCCAGTATTTGGGAATGTGGTCGCCTTTAAAGACTACCATATGACTAGTAATGGTTTCATAGATAGTATTGTGAATAGTAAATGGGTCGGGTTAGATAATTTCAGATTCTTGTTTAGTTCAAAAGATGCCTTTATCATCACTCGAAATACCGTTCTTTACAATCTCGGGTTTATCTTTATCGGTTTGATTGTATCAGTAGGGATTGCCATTATCCTCAGCGAGCTCCGCTCTAAGAGAATGGTTAAAATTTTCCAAACGTCTATGTTGTTCCCTTACTTCTTGTCATGGGTTATCATCAGTTTCTTTACAGATGCCTTCCTAAACATTGACAAAGGGGTTTTCAACCATTTCCTAACATCCATTGGCATGAAGGAAGTCAACTTCTACGCTGACTTAGGTATTTGGCCATACCTTCTCCTTTTCCTAGGTATTTGGAAAGGCTTTGGATATAGCAGTGTCATGTACTATGCGACGATCATGGGAATTGACCCAACCTACTACGAAGCAGCAACAGTGGACGGGGCTAGCAAGTGGCAACGTATTCGCAACGTAACCATTCCTCAGTTGACTTCACTTGTGACAGTCTTGACCATCCTTGCAGTCGGAAATATCTTCCGTGCAGACTTCGGTCTCTTCTATCAAATCCCACATAATGCTGGTCAGCTTTACAATGTAACCAACGTTTTGGACGTATATGTCTTTAATGGTTTGACTCAGACAGCAGATATCGGTATGGCTTCAGCAGCCGGTCTTTACCAATCCGTAGTCGGTTTGATTCTGGTTATCCTATCAAACTTGCTTGCAAGACGAGTTGATCCAAACTCAGCTTTGTTCTAGAAAGGAGGAGAATATGGCAGAAAAGAAAATTAAAAAAGAAAAAATCGATAATGTCGGCATTCACTCCTTCAGTAAGAAAGCAGATATCTTCTTTAGTATTATCTCTGGTTTGATCGCTCTTTCTTGTATCTTGCCCTTTATCTTCGTTATCATCATTTCGGTGACAGATGAAAAGAGCATCCTCCAGTATGGATATAGCTTTTTCCCTTCGAAGTTCGGTGTAGATGGATTCCAGTTCCTAGCTCAGTTTAAAGATAAGATCCTCCAAGCGCTCTTTATCTCAGTTTTTGTAACCGTAGTCGGAACAGTGACCAACGTCTTCATTACAACCACTTATGCCTACGCCATCTCACGTACAACCTTTAAGTACCGCAGATTCTTTACGATCTTCGCTCTTCTTAGTATGTTGTTCAATGCTGGTTTGGTACCAGGCTATATCGTGGTTACTCGTCTGCTTCAACTGGGTGATACCGTTTGGGCCTTGATTGTTCCAATGCTCCTCTCACCATTCAACATCATCTTGATGCGTTCCTTCTTCAAGAAGACCATTCCAGAAGCTATTCTCGAATCTGCTCGTATCGATGGTGCTAGTGAAGCTCGGATCTTCTTCCAGATCTGTTTGCCATTATCACTTCCAGGTATCGCAACCATCACGCTTTTGACAGCTCTTGGTTTCTGGAACGACTGGTTCAACGCCCTTCTTTACATCAAGAGTGATAACTTGTATCCATTGCAATATTTGCTCATGCAAATCCAACAAAATATGGACTACATTGCAAAAGCAGTCGGCCTATCTGGCCAACTGGGAGTCGCTCTTCCAAAAGAAACAGGTCGTATGGCCATGGTTGTGGTTGCAACCCTTCCAATCGCGATTCTGTATCCATTCTTCCAACGCTACTTTGTTAAAGGTTTGACCATCGGTGGTGTGAAAGAATAGCACTTGCTGAGAAACACTGTTTCTCCCTTCCCAACTTCATCATAGCGATTGAAGTTAAAAATCATTAAATCGTTTATAAGTTTAAAAATAAAAAAAGGAGTTTTTATCATGAAAAACTGGAAAAAATATGCTTTTGCATCTGCTAGCGTAGTCGCTTTGGCTGCTGGTCTTGCTGCTTGTGGAAACCTTACAGGTAATAACAAAAAAGCTGCTGATACTGCTTCAGGTGAAAAACCTGTAATCAAAATGTACCAAATCGGTGACAAACCAGACAACTTGGATGAATTGCTAGAAAATGCAAACAAAATCATCGAAGAAAAAGTCGGTGCTAAATTGGATATCCAATACCTTGGATGGGGTGACTATGATAAGAAAATGTCTGTTATCACATCATCTGGTGAAAACTATGATATCGCATTTGCATCTAACTATGTTGTAAATGCTCAAAAAGGTGCTTATGCTGACTTGACAGAATTGTATAAAAAAGAAGGAGCAGAGCTTTACAAAGCACTTGACCCAGCTTACATCAAAGGGAACACTGTAAACGGTAAGATCTATGCAGTACCAGTTGCAGCTAACGTTGCATCATCTCAAAACTTTGCCTTCAACGGAACTCTTCTTGAAAAATATGGTATTGACATTTCAGGTGTCACTTCATACGAAACACTTGAACCAGTCTTGAAACAAATCAAAGAAAAAGCTCCAGACGTAGTACCATTTGCGGTTACGAAGAACTTTATCCCATCTGATAACTTTGACTACCCAGTACCAAACGGACTTCCATTTGTTATCGACCTTGAAGGAGACACTACTAAGATCGTAAACCGTTACGAAGTGCCTCGTTTCAAAGAACATTTGAAGACTCTTCACAAATTCTATGAAGAAGGATACATTCCAAAAGACGTAGCAACAAGCGACACTTCATTTGACCTTCAACAAGACACTTGGTTCGTTCGTGAAGAAACAGTAGGACCAGCTGACTACGGTAACAGCTTGCTTTCACGCGTTGCGAACAAAGACATCCAAATCAAACCAATCACTAACTTTATCAAGAAAAATCAAACAACACAAGTTGCCAACTTTGTTATCTCAAACAACTCTAAGAACAAAGAAAAATCAATGGAAGTGTTGAACCTCTTGAACACGAACCCTGAACTCTTGAACGGTCTTGTTTACGGTCCAGAAGGCAAGAACTGGGAAAAAATTGAAGGTAAAGAAAACCGTGTACGCGTCCTTGATGGCTACAAAGGAAATACTCACATGGGTGGATGGAACACTGGTAACAACTGGATTCTTTACATCAACGAAAACGTTACAGACCAACAAATCGAAGATTCTAAGAAACAATTGGCTGAAGCTAAAGAATCTCCAGCACTTGGATTCATCTTTAACACTGACAATGTGAAATCTGAAATCTCAGCAATTTCTAACACAATGCAACAATTCGATACAGCTATCAACACTGGTACTGTAGACCCAGATAAAGCTATTCCAGAATTGATGGAAAAATTGAAATCTGAAGGTGCCTACGAAAAAGTATTGAACGAAATGCAAAAACAATATGACGAATTCTTGAAAAACAAAAAATCATAAGATTGATTGATTTCGTGTATTCATTCCTAATTCCTAAAAATGTGATCACTGCCTTCCTTAGTTCTCTAGGGGAGGTAGTGATTTTTGGGATGTAAAAATGAAAACAGTAGTTCTGAGGGGTTATGCGATGTGATACACATACATCTATAGGGGATTTATTATGAAAAAATATCGCCTTCTTTTCAAAATGAGTGCTGTCTTCTCTTACTTATTTTTCGTATTTGGACTTTCCCAGCTGACGCTTATTGTCCAAAACTATTGGCAATTTTCTTCCCAGATTGGCAATTTCTTCTGGATTCAAAATATCCTGAGTTTGCTATTTATCGGAGTCATGATTTGGATTCTGGTTAAGACAGACCATGGTTATCTCTTTCGCATTCCAAGAGAAAAATGGCTTTGGTATTCGATTTTGACAGTATTAGTGGTAGTGCTCCAGATCTCTTTTAACGTTCAGACAGCTAAATATGTTCAGTCAACTGCGGAAGGTTGGGCTGTATTGATTGGTTATAGTGGGACTAACTTTGCAGAGCTAGGTATCTATATAGCCCTGTTCTTTTTGGTTCCGCTGATGGAAGAGTTAATCTACAGAGGATTACTGCAACACGCCTTTTTTAAAGATTCGCGATTTGGTCTTGATTTGCTTCTTCCGTCCATTTTATTTGCTCTCCCTCATTTTTCAAATTTTCCTAGTCTGTTAGATATCTTCGTCTTTGCAACACTTGGAATCATCTTTGCTGGTTTGACCCGTTATACCAAGAGCATTTATCCTTCCTATGCGGTGCATGTGATCAATAATATTGTAGCGACCTTGCCATTTTTGCTGACTTTTTTACATAGGGTATTTGGGTAAAATACTGGCTGGAGAGTTAGGAATTATAGTTTTTCAATTTATAAGCGAATTTCAGGAGAAAAATGAGAATGACACCATTAAAATGGTTCGCTGGAGGTAGAGAAAGGCGTTGTGAAGCGATGACCATCATTGATCATCTATTGGAAGATATAAAGGCTGCGCCTCAACTTACTCCCTTGAAAAATCAGTTAGTGATTTATAAAAAACGATTAAAGGATGATGGAACCTCTACTCCATTTATTCTGAGCCAAATGAACGTTGACATCTCACGTGTGTTGATTGATAATAAGCTGGGTTTGTCAGAAAGTCAAGCTAAGCAAATCAAAAAATTGAGAGAATTATCTGCGATTCGCTATGGTTACTGATGAAGTGCAGGGGTAGGACTCTTTCTACAATTTCCGGTCAAATAAATTGCATTCGTTTTCCCAAGTGGGTATACTAGTATAGTTGAATGAAAAATTCTGAAAATTTAAGAATAGAAAAGAGAACAAATCTTATGGCAAAAGATATTCGTGTCTTACTTTACTACCTTTATACTCCAATTGAAAATGCAGAGCAATTTGCGGCAGACCACTTGGCTTTCTGTAAATCAATCGGCCTTAAAGGCCGTATCCTAGTCGCTGACGAGGGGATTAACGGGACTGTTTCAGGTGACTACGAAACAACTCAAAAATACATGGACTACGTTCACAGCCTCCCAGGCATGGAAGACCTCTGGTTCAAGATTGACGAAGAAAATGAACAAGCCTTCAAGAAGATGTTTGTTCGCTACAAGAAAGAAATTGTCCACCTTGGTTTGGAAGACAACGATTTTGACAACGACATCAACCCACTTGAAACGACGGGTGCTTACTTGTCTCCAAAAGAGTTCAAAGAAGCCCTTCTTGACGAAGATACAGTGGTTCTTGACACACGTAACGATTATGAGTACGACCTAGGACATTTCCGTGGGGCTATCCGCCCAGACATCCGCAACTTCCGTGAGTTGCCACAATGGGTTCGTGACAACAAGGAAAAATTCATGGACAAGCGTGTCGTGGTTTACTGTACAGGTGGAGTTCGCTGTGAGAAATTCTCAGGCTGGATGGTCCGTGAAGGCTACAAAGATGTCGGCCAATTGCACGGAGGAATCGCAACTTACGGTAAAGATCCAGAAGTTCAAGGTGAGCTTTGGGATGGGAAAATGTATGTCTTTGATGAGCGTATCGCAGTCGATGTCAACCATGTTAACCCAACCATCGTAGGGAAAGACTGGTTTGATGGAACACCATGTGAACGCTATGTCAACTGTGGAAATCCCTTCTGTAACCGTCGTATCCTAACATCAGAAGAAAATGAAGACAGGTACCTTCGTGGATGCTCACACGAGTGTCGTGTTCACCCACGCAACCGCTATGTTTCAGAAAAAGAATTGACACAAGCAGAAGTAATCGAGCGCCTAGCAGCTATCGGTGAAAGCTTGGAAACAGTGGTAGCTCAGTAATAAGGAGAGATCCTAATGGAAAAATTTTGTGTTTATGGGAAATTAATGGCCCAAGAAGGAAAGGTGCAGGAACTTACTGCTTACATGCAAGAAGTTGTCAAAGAAATGCAAAATCTTGACACTTGTTTCTGCTATATCTTAGGTGAGAAGGCAGATGAACCCAACAGCATCTATATTTACGAAGTTTGGGAGAGCGAGCAAGCTCACAATGACAGTCTGACCTTGGAAGTTTTTCAAAATCTCATTGCAAAAGCTAGACCCATTATTGCAGGCATGGAAAATTTACATAAGCTGACAATTTTTGATGGTAAGGCAAGTTTCTAAATTCCTAAGAAAAACTAAAAACTTTAGGCGATTCAAACGTCTAAAGTTTTTTTCATCATTTATCTACAGGTAAAAGTCTTGTTGGACAGAGATTTGGGAAAGCAGACTATTTCTGTCGATTCTTGGGACATCTCGCGGAGTATCACTTGATTTCTGCTGTTTCGATGTTTTGTCCTTTCTTTTTGATTTGATATAATGAGCTTAAATAAATGGGAAAGGAGCAAGTCTATTTCTAAAGCTATCATGGAAAAAGTGGCAACTTATCTGCGTCAGCATGCAGATGAAGAACTGAGTCTGACTGATTTGGCTCAGTATTTCTATTATAGTCCTTCCCATCTATCCAGAACTTTCGAGAAAAAGATGGGCTTTTCTATCAAGCAATATGTGGAAGCTCTTAAGATGGAAAAAGGGATTCAGGAGATTGTAGAAAGCCGGCAAAATGTGACCGAGACCTCTATGGAAGCTGGTTATGATAGTCTAGGCAGTTTTTCCAATACTTTTAAGCGGCATACTGGACTTTCGCCTAAAAAATATTATCAGGAATCAACCAAGGTTTATGATTTTATGGTCAAACAGTTGGATGAAAAGGGAGCTTTGTTGCATCAGGATCCTGACCACAAAAGTGGCAATCGGTTGACTGCGGCGCTATCTTATCCTGAGGGGTATGAACCACGCCTTAGCTGTGTCGGGTTGTTTAAAACCCGAATACCCAAAGAAGAGCCGGTTATCGGAGTAGCACTGAGTCAGGAGAGCCGGTTTACTTTTGAAAATGTACCAGATGGCCACTACTATCTTTTGGCCTGTGAATTGCTGGAGGATTTACGCCTAACTAAAAACTATGTTTTGAAGCATAACTTTCGCTGGGGCAGCGATGAGCCTCTCACTTTTGCAGGCGATAGCATCTATCAAGAGGAAATCAGCATGCGGAGGCCATTGCCCAGTGATCCACCTATTACAGTTAATCTTCCAGTTTTAATCATGCGTTCCCTAGCCAAACAAGTGCAATTGAGAATAAGAAAATTTTTATCCTAATTGATAAACTGATACTAGAGATTTATTCTCAGATATAAAAAATTGGAGGAACAATAATGAAATTAGACGTGTTTTTAAGTTTTAATGGTCAGGTCGAAGAAGCTTTTCGTTTTTATGCTGACCTTTTTCAGACAGAGATTAAGGGACTTGTCCGAGCCAGTGAGATGATGGATCCAGCTGACCTTCCTGCAGAAAAACGGGATAAGCTTGCTTGGATTGCCTTAGATACGGAAAACTTGACCCTGAATGGTGAGGATGTAGGCATTTTTAACGACCTATCTATTCCCAGCAATCATCAGCCCAATCAATGGTTAGTTCTGAGCCCAGACAGTAGAGAAGAAGTCGATGAGCTCTTTGCTAAGCTTGCTGAAGGTGGGCAAATTCTCTATCCTTTAGAGGAACAAGCTTTCGCAGAGTTTTATAGCCGCTTGATTGACCGTTTTGGTATCGGCTGGGATGTGATGAAATGAGGTAGAAGGATGGCATATAGTGAATCCTTAGCCCAGCAAGTCCGTGCCATTTTAGCTACTGAACTTCCTCCTCATATTTTTGAAGAAGAGGTAGAAGAGAAGAAGATGTTTGGTGGTTTGGCTTTTATGATCCAAGGTAAGATGACAGTGACTGTGAGTTCAGAAAAGGGTCAAGAGCTTGTCATGGTCCGCATCGGTAAGGAACTGGAAAAGCAGACTCTGCCTAAAAATGGTGCCAGTGTGACTTTAATGAAGGGTAGGCTTTATCATGGCTATATTGATTTAGATGGTGAAGCACAAAAAGAACTGTCTTACTGGATCAATCTAGCTTTGTCCTACAATCAGGAGATGGCACAGCAGGATAAAAAGTAAGAAGAGCTCAGAATGAGTTTTTGCTTTCTTAGAAGTTCATTCATTGCTTTTCTATGAAATTCAGATATATTCTCAGAATATGTATTGATTTTGTGACTTTAATTAGAAAGATTTTATGAAAATAAATCCTATACGAAGAAATGATGCTAAGAAGGAACATGTAGGCAATTAAATTGATAGGCAAATTCAAAAGATATATGAGATTATAAAGAAATACTTACCCTTAGTTATAAGCGTAATATGGACGAAATGCTTGAACATCTAAGTTACGATTCCAATTATTCGTGTAGATACTTTGATAATAAGGAAGAAAAAATAAAATTTTCAAAGATCCAATTTGTAATAATTGATAAGGAAGAGGTTATTTTTGTCTCATCATCTTATGCGTCTTATCCATATTCTTTGAAAGGAATTGGTGGGGCTATTTAGAAAATATTTTGAACAAGCATGGCAGTTAGCTACAAATTAAAGTCGGATAGCAATATAGATCAGGACAGTATAAGCTATATAGAATTTACTTACAGAAAATAAAGACGATTCCTTTGGTCGTCTTTATTGCATTTCTAGGGTATGTGAATACCGATTACTTTTAGTCTGCTGAATGTCAAGCAATTTTCAAGGGCTGTTTTTCTATGCTTTTTACCAAAAAATCTAAAATTTGTTTCTGTATCTTTCAGGAAAATAGGGTATACTATGTGTAAACGATTTCAAAGGAGGCCAGTTATGGCGAAAACATTTTTTATCCCAAATAAAGAAAGCATTCTAGGACAACAGGAGGTCTTGACTGCCAAGTCCATCTTGGCCTTGGTGGAGGGCTTGGAGTCGCATAGTTATGATGCCGTCTATCTCCGTCAGCCCCTCAATCGTCTCGAGTACATGGAGTGTGGGATTGTAGGTCAGTCGCAATTTCTCTTCAAGGTCAACTATGCGGATAGTCGAAAAGGCTATCAAGTGGTGATTCCAGACTTCCTTACCAGAGCAGACTGGGAGATTGTAGAAGCTCTCCTCCAAGCCCTATCAAACAAGTTGTGGCAAGTGGTAGAAGGGTTAGAAGGATTTGACTTTGAAGCTTATTTCCGAGAAACAGTCAAGAATTATCTAGCTGATAAAGCGACTCGTCTAGTCTATTGCCAAGGGCTCTTGTCCCTTATCTATCTCAACAAGGAATACCTCGAGAGCTTTTTGGCTGAGGATGGATTGGCACGTTTTGAAGAACTAGTCAAGAAGGTTCAAGGATCTGATGCCTACCTTGCCAGTGTAAAATTTTACCCAGACGCCCAAGGCAAGGTACACGGTATCTATCACCTAGCCCAGGGAGTCAAGACGATTTTGCCAAAGGAACCCGTTGTACCAGCTCCTTATACCGAGCAGCTGGCAGGCAAGGAGCTTGTTTGGGAGATTGACCTAGTGACGATTTCTGGTGATGGCTCAAAAGCAGAGGACTATGAAGCCATCGCTCGCTTGGATTATGAAAAATTCCTAGAGTCACTACCAACAGCATTTTATCAGCAACTAGATGCTAATCAATTAGAAGTACAACCCATCCTAGGACAAGATTTTGAGGAATTGGCAAGCATCGAGTAGGCCTTGTTTAAAAAATAGTTAGTATAAAAAATCCCTGTCATTAATAAATGGCAGGGATTTTGATTAAAAGAAGGTCAGGATGCGAAGGTAGTCTACTGTTAGCGCAAGCTCTGCAATGAAGAAGGGTAAGAGAATAGCGCCATCAAGTAAGACAGCTAGCAAGAAACGATAAAATGGGTCAAGGCTACTGGTCTTACTTGGCTTGCTAATCACAAAGAGATTGCCGAGGGCAAAGATGGCCATGCTTAGAAGAGTGAGGATACCAGCAAATCGTAAGCCACCAAAGAGTGCAAAGAAACTTGCTAGAGCTGTTAGGACAAGTGGGATAGCAAAGAGTCTGCTATACCGATCGCAAGCTTCTTGTAAGGTGAAGTCGCTCTCCTGGTCCAGTACACGTCGGACAGTAAAGCCTCCCAGAATGATAGAAAAGTAAAATAGAGCGCTAGCGACCAAGATAGAAAGTCCAGCAAAGAGATCTAAAGGAGGGAGCTGGTTAGGTAAACTATTGGCAATAGAGGCCATATAGCCGTAGTAGAGGTGCTTGATATGATAGATACTAAAGAAAAGGTTAATCGAGGATAGCAAGGTGAGTAGGGCAAAGACACTATAACGATGCCTTTGGTCCGTAGTTTTGCTGGTAGTTGGTTCTTGGATAGCATCCAGCAGCCAAGTCCAAAATAGTGCGATTTCTTCTTTGAATCGGGCTGTTTTACGAGGGTCAATATCTGGGATATAGGGGCTTTCTAAAGCCTTGCTGAGGATACTTTTCTCTTTTGCAGGGGTTTCTTGCTTGTGTTCCTCTTCAGCTTTCCCTTCTCCCTCTTCCTTGGTTTGGGCTTCCTCAATCATTTCGGGAGCTTCCTCCTCATGTATTTCTAACTCTTTAGGTGAGACAGAAGTTTCTTCGCTTACTTGTGGTTCATCTTCCACAGTTTCCGAAGTCTCTGGCTCGTTGGGCTGGATTTCTGATTTTGTCTGAGGTGATTTCTTCTCAAGATCGGCACTTTCAAACCATTCTTGTGTCATGGTGGAACCTCCTTTTTTATGGTCGTTTTCTATCTTTAGACTAGCAGATGAAAGCGTTTTTGTCAATGGTTTCTAGACGGAGCAGAGTGCTCCTCTTTAGGTAGGTAGATATCCTGGTTGGCTTTTGCAATGAGTAAATCCTTGATATCTGCTTTTTCGGTTTTATAAGGGTTGGCAAGTACATTCTCTTTTTGTCCACGATGTTCTTCTTTGGGTTGACGATAGATACCACCATGCTGAGAAGAAATTTCTAGATTGATACGGTCGGTCTCTTTCTGGGAGAGAATGAGTGTTAGAGTGGAATGGGCCTCTAGCTCAACCTTGCCGTGGACCTTGATATTCTCAGCATAGATGTGTTCCCTTTCCGTCTTGACCTGGCTATCTGTAAATTCGGTATCAAAGATATTGATGATATGAGGTGTCGTTAGTGTACTATTCTTGATAGAGCTTTCTGTTATTCTTAAGAGGTAGCCTTTTGTTTTGATTGTCGCATTTTCAAGATTGGCTTGACGAATATTGGTTTGTCCACGATTGGCTGAAACGGTGATTGCTTGCAGCTTTCTTCCTTTAGGTAGGGAGAGAATGACTTCGTCAAAACGGTGAGAATAACTGCTGGCAATACGAAGTAGACCTTCGATTCCTGAACCTAGAAAGCGATGTTGGGAGGCTTGTTTGTCAGTGACGCTCAGTGTTTTGTCACTCATGCCAGTAGTCAGATCGTGACGACCAGACACGGAAGGATGATAGGTGATATGGATCTTGTCATCTACAGACTCTGTGATGGTTAGGCTATGTTCCTCAAGGGTCAAATCAAGTTTTTCCACTTCATTTCCAAAGGTCACTTCTTCGATACGATTGTCATAGACGGGGTCTTTTGACATGGCAAGCAAACTTTGAATACCATTGGACTGGGCGCCTACAATGATCATGATAAAACCAAGGATTGTAGAAACCACACCAAAAATGAGAAATCCTTTTGTCAATTTACGCATGTCTGTCACCTCTCTTTCCTTTTTTAAGAATCCATTGCACCAAGCGGACGATCAGGAGCCCAAAGAAACGAGCTACATAGGAGATGCCCAGTAGAACAAGAGAAGAAGCACCGATAGAAAGCAAACCGGCCCCCAAAATCAAGATAAAGGCAGATTTGGCTTCGACTAGGACGCTAAAGCTCTCTACGATAAAGAGTCCACCTAGCAGGATACCCGTCACAGAGACGGTAAAGAAGGCTAGAATGACGGAGGCAGCCGCGATAAAAATACCGATGATAGCCATGAGGATGCCAATCCCGACCGGAATTCCGATAGGAGCTACTAGCAGGGCCAGGAGGGCAATGTGTAGCAGTTGACGGCCATTCTTTTGAGCAGGGGCTTCATTGACTTTTTTATCGAGAAGATCAGAGAGGACATCATGGGCAGCTTCTTTTGGTGTTCCTAGACTGGCAATGAGTTCTTCTTCGCCCTCTGGACCTGCATCGTCAAATAGTTCCTTAAAGTAGTCCATGGCTTCGATGCGGTCAGCTTCAGGCAGTTTATTGAGATAGGTTTCTAACTGAGTCAGATAGTCAGTTCTTGTCATGGCGGATACTCCCTTCTATAATGCCGTTGACGGTGTCGGTATAGAGCGTCCACTCTTCCTTTAGAGTAACGAGCTGCTCTACGCCCCGATTGGTCAAGGAGTAGTATTTGCGCATACGCCCCTGAAACTCTCTAGAGTAGGTGGTCAGAAAGCCACTGGCTTCCAATTTTTTGAGAATGGGATAGAGCGTAGATTCTTTGATATTGGCGATGAGTTTAATGGTTTGGCTAATCTCATAACCATAAGAATCCCCCTGCTCCAGTACAGCCAAGATGAGAAACTCAATCAAGGCAGAGGATGTTGGGAAGTACATGGGAAACCTCCTTTATATTATATAAAAATTTTATATATACTCTTTTCAAATATATTGTATCTCAAGTTGAAAGCCCTGTCAAGAAATATGTGTAAAAATTTTATATATAAAAAAACTCCTAGTAAAAACTAGAAGTTTAGAGGATTTTATCAGCTCGATCCACCATAAAGAGTGAGATGGTCATGAGGATATCGATGACTAGAAGGGCAAGGACAGCTGGGATCCAAGATTGGAAAAGGTCAAAACTATAACCAAACAAGGCAGGACCAAAGGCCGCCAAGATGTAGCCCCCTGTTTGCGCTAGTCCTGATAGCTGAGCGGTCTTTTCAGGAGAACTGGTTTTAAGAGAAAAACAAACCATGAGGTAGGGGAAGAGGGCACTGCATGCCGTTCCAATCAAGAGATGGACGACTAGCCAGTAGAGGAAATTATTGGTTGGATACAAGAGCATGGCAATTCCTGTCATCCCAGCGATAGAGATAATTGCCAGCATGATTCGACGGTGGGCATCTGATAGACGAGTCGTCAGACTTGGAACAGTCATTGAAAAAGGAATGCTGATGAGTGAGAAAATAGAAGCGAGGAGAGCCGCATCACTATTAGAAATACCAGCACTAACAGCCATAGTTGGCAACCAAGTCATACTTGTATAAAAGAGTAAGGACTGAAGCCCGCCAAAGATAATGATAGCCCAGACATCTTTACTTTTTAGAATATTCTCTTTGACTTGCTTTTCTTTTTGGCTTTCTAGGTGGTGGTTGTGGCGATGATTTGGCAACCAGACTAGCAGAGTGACCAGACAGAGAAAGCTGAGAACGAGGATGAGTCCCTTCCAAGAACTAGCTTGGGTGATAGGGACCGAAAGATAAGAAGCGATGGCTGTCGAAATTCCCATGGCAGTGACATAGAGAGTTGTTAGGAAACTAATCTTTTGAGGCTGATTTGCCTGGATCATACTTGGGAGGAGTACATTGAAGATCGCAATGCTTGCTCCCACAATTAGGGTCCCTAGATAGAGAAGGGGAAGATTGAAAATCCGAATGACAGAGCCAACAGTTAAGAGGAGGAGACAGTATGTAAAGAGGTGTTCCAACCCGATTTTTTGTGCCAAGCGGCTTGCAAAAGCAGAGAAAAGAGCAAACATCAAGAGAGGGAGACTGGTTAAAATCCCAAGAGAGCTAACCTCCACTCCTAGTCCCTGAGCGATATCTCCTAAAATAGTTGGAAGAGCAGTAAAAGGAGAGCGTAAAACAGTTCCGATTAAGACAATTCCTAGAACAAAAAAGAGTGATTGTTTTTTCATAAAAACCTCGATAGGATGATTTTAATAACAGCTTATTTTAAGGTTTTTTCCTTATAATGTCAAGTAATGACAGCCAAGACAGATCAATCAATGAAAGTGAAAATAAAGTGAAAAGGGACGGATTTCTTTACTAGAATTTTCCTTGATTTGATATAAAAATAGGAAACTAGGAAATTTTGTGATAAAATAGTGGAAGGAAATCTATACATTGGAGAAAAACTGTGCCTGAAAAGCAAAAAATCAGCGTCTTGATGTCGGTCTATGTAAAGGAAAATCCGACGTTTTTAAGAGATGCTATCAAAAGTGTTCAAAACCAAACCTTGAAACCGAGCGAACTTGTTCTTGTTGAGGACGGCCCGCTCACACCCGAACTCTATCAGGTGCTAGATGAAGTGGAAGCTCAGTCAGACATTCCAGTTAAACGATGCCCCTTAGAACAAAACCAAGGTTTAGGCTTGGCTCTTCGATACGGTGTTTTACAGTGCCAGTATGACATTATTGCTCGCATGGATACGGATGATTTAGCTGTTCCGGATCGTTTTGAGAAACAGCTTCAGCTAATGGAGAAAGAAGATCTCGATCTCTTAGGCGGCCATATCGCAGAGTTCATTGACAATCCAGATGAGATTGTATCTTATCGTCGTGTTCCAACTCAGCACGCAGACATTGTGGCTTATCAGAGAATGAGAAGCGCTTTTAACCATATGACAGTCATGTTTAAAAAGGACATGGTCCTCAAGGCGGGCAACTATGAAGATGGCCTTTACATGGAGGATGACCTCCTTTGGCTCAATATGATTGCTGCAGGTGCCAAGACTGGGAACCTAGATCAAATCTTGTGTAAGGTTCGTGTCGGTGCAGGGATGTTTGAGCGTCGAGGTGGCTTGCATTACCTCAAACTCTATCGTCAAGCTCGCCAACGGATGCTTGAGCGAGGGCAAATTTCTTACATGGAATATGCTAAAAGTGTAGCCATTCAGGCAATTGTTGCACTTTGTCCAGGCTTTGTACGTCAGTTTATCTTCGTCAAACTTTTAAGAAAGAGAAAGTAAGCCCCGATAGACTGAATGATTCAGGTTATCATAACAACAGTATCATCTGACTCTTTTAAGGGGGAGTAAATTCCTATGAATAAAAAACTAACAGATTATGTGATTGATCTGGTTGAAATTTTAAATAAACAGCAAAAACAAGTGTTTTGGGGGATATTCGATATTCTGAGTATGGTGGTTTCCATCATCGTATCTTATATCTTGTTTTATGGCCTTATAAATCCTGCGCCTGTGGATTACGTGATCTACACTCTTTTAGCCTTCCTCCTCTATCAAATCATGATTGCTTTTTGGGGGCTAAATGCTAGTATCAGTCGTTATAGCAAGATTACGGATTTTATGAAAATCTTTTTCGGAGTGATGCTCAGCAGTGTTCTTTCTTATGGAATCTGCTATGCCTTCCTTCCATTGTTTTCTATCCGTTTCATCGTACTCTTCATTTTGTTGAGTACCTTCCTCATCTTGCTTCCTCGTATCACTTGGCAGTTGATTTATTCTAAACGTAAAAAAGGTAGTGGAGATGGAGAACACCGTCGGACCTTCTTGATTGGTGCTGGTGATGGTGGTGCCCTCTTTATGAACAGCTACCAACACCCAACTAGCGACCTTGAGCTAGTGGGGATATTGGATAACGATGAAAAGAAAAAGGGACAAAAACTAGGTGGCATCCCAGTTTTGGGTTCTTATGATAATCTGCCTGAATTAGCTAAACGTCACCAAATCGAGCGTGTCATCGTAGCGATCCCTTCGCTCGACCCATCAGAGTACGAACGCATCTTGCAGATGTGTAATAAGCTAGGCGTCAAATGTTACAAGATGCCTAAGGTTGAGACAGTCGTTCAAGGACTCCATCAATCAGGCAGTGGCTTCCAGAAAATTGATATCACAGACCTTTTGGGCCGTCAGGAAATTCGTCTTGACGAATCGCGTCTAGGTACTGAGATTACAGGCAAGACCATCTTGGTGACAGGAGCTGGTGGTTCGATTGGCTCGGAGATTTGTCGCCAGGTTAGTCGCTTCAATCCCGAGCGTATTGTCTTGCTTGGACATGGTGAAAACTCAATCTATCTCGTTTATCATGAATTGATCCGTACATTCCAAGGGATTGATTATGTTCCTGTTATTGCAGATATTCAGGACTATGACCGACTCTTGCAGGTGTTTGAGCAGTACAAACCAGCCATTGTCTACCATGCTGCAGCCCACAAGCACGTTCCGATGATGGAGCGCAATCCAAAAGAAGCCTTCAAGAACAATATCCTCGGGACTTACAATGTTGCCAAGGCTGTTGATGAGGCCAAAGTACCTAAGATGGTCATGATTTCGACTGACAAAGCGGTCAATCCACCAAATGTTATGGGTGCGACTAAGCGCGTGGCAGAATTGATTGTCACTGGCTTTAACCAACGTAGCAAATCAACCTACTGTGCAGTCCGTTTTGGGAATGTTCTCGGTAGTCGTGGTAGTGTGATTCCTGTCTTTGAACGTCAGATTGCTGAAGGCGGTCCTGTAACGGTGACAGACTTCCGTATGACACGTTACTTCATGACCATTCCAGAGGCTAGCCGTCTAGTAATCCATGCTGGCGCTTATGCCAAGGACGGAGAAGTCTTTATCCTTGACATGGGCAAACCAGTCAAGATCTATGACTTGGCTAAGAAAATGGTTCTTCTAAGTGGGCACACGGAAAGTGAAATTCCAATCGTTGAGGTCGGTATCCGACCCGGTGAAAAACTCTATGAGGAACTCTTGGTTTCGACCGAATTGGTTGATAACCAAGTCATGGACAAGATTTTCGTTGGTAAGGTAAACGTCATGCCGCTAGAAGCCATCGATCAAAAGATTGAAGAATTCCGTTCACTCAGTGGAGATGAGCTCAAAGAAGCGATTATTTCCTTTGCAAATGAGACAACCCATGCTGAGTAAGAGTGTCCATCTACCTTCATAATGAAACAACTATCGCCAGTTTTCTGAGAGAATCGGAAAGCTGGTTTTTAGAATAGCAAACTAGAGATGGATCCACCTACCACATGAAAATTTCCCTCATTAAAGAAATCCGTGGCAGTTGGAAGATGTATAGATATGCGACAGTGTGATAAAGCGTTTTCTAATTCGAGAAAAATTATAGAATAGTAACTGTTGAGATCGAGAGAAATCCTTGCATACTCCATTGACTTGGTGTCCCAATAGACCTTGTAAATTATGATAAATTATGATAAACTATACAAATAAAAATAAAGGAGATTATTGTATGTTTAATGCTTATAAGAACTTTTGGAAGGGTTATGTAAACTTTACTGGTCGTTCGACTCGTTCGGAGTACTGGTGGATTTATTTTACGAACTTATTAATCTGTCTTCCTGCTTATACGAAATATCATGCTGCAGTGTCAACTCGTCCGTATAACATGGAGGCAATTCGTAGTTTACAAGCTATGGGTGGTTTTTACCTCTTTTTAGCGGCTATTCTCATGTTGCCTTCTATCGCTGTGACTGTTCGCCGCTTACGAGACGCTGGTTTCCACTGGGCCTTTATCTTCATTGCTTTGGTTCCTATCGTTGGACCGATTGCTCTTATTGTGATGCTTGCTTGGCCAAGTAAGAAGGATGAAGATGCAGATACTGAAGAACAGGATCAAATTACTGCTTAAGCATAGAGTTGATTCCTTCTGATAGTAACAACATATAAAAAATACTCCTCAACCTAGTTCACTAGTGTTAGGAGTATTTTTGTATGGTTAGAGCTGGCTAATGATATCGTCAATGGTACGGGCAATCCAGTCAGGCTGATAGCTGAGTAAATCATCCTCTTCTCCAAATCCCCAAGTAACAGCAAACTTTTTAATGCCAGTTTCTTGGGCTCCGATCATATCAAACTTGGTGTCGCCAATAATGAGAACTTGGTCTGCATGGAGTTGATGCGTTTGCAAGGCGTAACGGATGACATCCGCCTTATGTAGCGTTTCAGGACTAGAGCCGTAAATGCCGTCAAAGAAATGATGAATTCCCAGATTTTTAGTCATATCATGAGCAGTAGGAGTATTCTTTGTTGTAGTGATGTAGAGAGGGTAGTTTTGTGAAAGTTCTCGGAGTAATTCCGTTATTCGGGGGAAGAGTTGGGCTTCGTGAATCCCTTTTTCCTTGTAGTAAGAACGATATATTTGGACAGCTTCTGAGATTTGTTCCTGGGGAAGGCATGTTGCAAAACTACTTTCAAGGGGCGGTCCCATAAAACCACGAATGGTTTTGGCATCAGGGCGTGGAACTCCTAGCTCTTTAAAGGTATGGGTAAAGGCATTGTGGATCCCGAGGGAACTGTCAACCAGGGTTCCGTCTAGATCAAAAAAGATTGCTGAGATAGAGGGCATAGTTTCTCCTAATAGATAAGCTTATTCTCCGAAGATTTCTTTTTGTAGGCGGCGACCAGTAGGTGTAGCGGCGAGTCCACCCTCAGCCGTTTCACGAAAGGCAGTTGGAAGGCTCGATCCGACTTGGTACATGGCATCGATGACTTCGTCAACAGGGATCTTAGACTCGATACCTGCCAAGGCCATGTCTGCTGCGATAAAGGCAAAGCTGGCTCCCATGGCATTGCGCTTAACACAGGGAACTTCAACCAAACCAGCGACGGGGTCGCAGATGAGGCCCAACATATTTTTAATGACAAAGGCGATGGCTTGGCTAGCTTGATAGGGCGTTCCACCTGCAGCCAAGGTCAAGGCTGCGGCACTCATGGCAGAGGCAGAGCCAACCTCGGCCTGACAGCCACCTTCAGCACCTGAGATAGAGGCATTGTTTGCGATAACTAGTCCAAAGGCACCAGCAGCAAAGAGGAAATCCAGCTGTTCTTTGTGGCTGAGGTCTAGTTTTTGGATAGCAGCAGTGAGAACGGCTGGCAAACAACCAGCACTTCCTGCGGTTGGAGTAGCGCAGACCAATCCCATCTTCGCATTGTGTTCATTGACCGCGATGGCATTACGGGCTGCTGATAGGATGGTAAAGTCCGACAAGGCCTTGCCACTTTTGAGATGGCGGTCTAGTTTGGCTGCGTCTCCACCCGTTAGGCCACTACGGGATTTATTTTCACTGAGACCGAGCTCGACAGAGGCTTTCATAACTTCTAGATTGCGTTCCATGAGGAGGAGAACTTCTGGCCGTTCTCGACCGGTTAGTTGATATTCTGTCGCAATCATGAGTTCGGCGACATTTCCTTGGAAGTCTAGATCTGCTTGCTCAACCAATTCTTTGATAGAATAAAACATGTTTCCTCCTACTTAAAGAAATTGACATTGTGGAGATGAGGGATTTTTCGGATTTCTTCAATCGCCTCTTCGCAACTTCGACTATCGACTTCGATAATCATAATGGCTTTTTCTCCAGCTTTTTCTCGAGTCACATTCATCTGAGCGATGTTGATATCGAAACGAGAGAGGGCTTCAGTAACATGGGCAATCATACCTGGGACATCCTGATGCACGATGATAATGGTTGGTGTGTTCATGTTGAGAGAGACAGCAAAGCCGTTAAGCTCCGTAACTTGGATATTTCCTCCACCGATGGAAATTCCTGTCACACTGATGGACTTGTGTTCATTTTTCACAGTAATTTTAGTGGTGTTAGGATGAGGAGCGTTGCTGTCCTTCTGAATGGTCCAGACAATCTTGATACCACGTTTATGGGCAATCTCTAGGCTATTTGGAATATCAGGATCATCCGTATCCATACCTAATATACCAGCGACGAGAGCAAGGTCAGTTCCATGACCACGGTAGGTTTTGGCAAATGAGTTAAATAATTGGAATTCGACTTCTGTCGGCGTATCATCAAAGATGGAAGAGACGATTTTCCCGATGCGAACAGCTCCAGCAGTATGGCTACTTGATGGCCCAATCATAACTGGTCCGATAATGTCAAAGACAGATTGAAAACGAAGTGAGTGCATCTGTTTCCCCTTACAAAGATTCTTATATCTATTATATCAAAGAATGGACCTCTGCGCTTATTTCCCTTATCAAAAGCTTAAAATGATTAAAGATAGTATAAAATAAGGTCTTTTGTGACAAAAATCTACTTAAAACGGTAAATATAAAACATTTTTGTAATATTTCTACATAAAACCGTTAAACAACGGTAACATTTAAAAGGTATCATAGATATATCCAATGGAAGGAGAATTTTTAGATATGTCATTAACAACTAAAAAAATTAAAACAACTATCGCAGGAGTAGCAACTTTGCTTGCTTTCTTTGCTCCATCACTTGCATCTGCCCAAGAAACTGTAACTTACACAGTTAAATCAGGTGATACTCTTTCAGAAATCGCTGAGAAGTACAAC
Organism: Streptococcus oralis; assembly: GCF_022749195.1. Classification (NCBI taxonomy): domain Bacteria; kingdom Bacillati; phylum Bacillota; class Bacilli; order Lactobacillales; family Streptococcaceae; genus Streptococcus; species Streptococcus oralis. The sequence continues at coordinate 1,768,447 of NZ_CP094226.1, read as the reverse complement.
ACAACTGTTGAAAAATTGGCAGCAAAAAATAACATCAAAGATATTCACCTTATCTATGTTGACCAAGTTTTGGTTATCGAAGGAACAGCTTCAACTGTAGCTCCAGCAGCAACAACGGAAGAAACAGCTCCAGTAGCTACAGAAACAGTTGAAGAAGCTCCAGCAGCAACAACTTATGAGGCCCCAGCTGCACCTGCAACTCCAGCAGCTCCAGCAACAGAAAGCAACACTGCAGCAGCTTCTACTGTAAGTGGTTCTGAAGCAGAAGCCAAAGAATGGATCGCTCAAAAAGAATCAGGTGGTAGCTACACTGCTACAAACGGACGTTACATCGGACGTTACCAATTGACAGATTCATACTTGAACGGTGACTACTCAGCTGAAAACCAAGAACGTGTAGCAGATGCCTACGTTGCAGGACGTTACGGTTCATGGACAGCTGCCAAGAACTTCTGGCTTAACAACGGTTGGTATTAAGAACTAGCTAACAGAAAAATATGTAAAAGTCGAGGAAATCCCTCGACTTTTTTATATTTCCTTTGGTTGATGATAGGTCTCTACTTCTTTTTTGAGATGAGATAGCATGGAGGTTTCATCGGTTAGTTCCAGAAGGGAGAAACCTTTTTGGATAAGTTTAGAATCATCCGTACAAATCCCAATACGGACATAGCAGATAGCAAGCCTATCGTAGCTTTTCTTGTTCTTGGCATCCTCCAGTAAAGTGTAGCAGATTTGTTGGCACATGTTTTTATCTTGATTGTATAAGTAAATGGTAGAGAGGTTGAGTAGGATTGCCATTCGCAAGTCATATAAATGTTGGTAGTTTTTATAGACTTCTAAGCGTTGCAAGATTTTTCCAGTGATGAGATGGATATGTTCTATAGGAAAGGTAAAGAGAACGGTATTGAGAATTTTTAAGTCATTCTCGTACCAAGTGTCCTGCTTTTCTATCTTCTTCCATAGCTTCTTTACAGTATTGTTAACTTCGATTGACAGTTTTTTAGTCCCATTTTGGCGGGTATAGATAACAATTTCCAGCATATCTCGTATCTCTTTGATGGGGAGGTCGTGGTGAGTTTTGAGGTAGTCTTGACATTTTTGAAATAGTTTTTCGAGTTCACTAGTCCCTAGGATTGAGCTCATATTGAGATAGGTTTGCATAATTTCTGTGCGTTGACTTGGTTGATAAAGTTGACAGATATATTCAAACTCTTCAAAACTCATATTGACTTGTCGGAGAAGAAACTCCATATTTTCATATTTAGGAGTTGTTTTTCCACTTTCGATTTTTGATAGGCTGGTTCTTGAAAGGACGCTACCACAGACATCTTCTTGGGTTAATCCTTTTGACTCACGGATTTCTTTATAAACATTTCCAAAATCGTAGCGCATGATCTCCTCCTTGTTCGTGAAAAAAGTTAACAGAAAATAGAAACTGATTAAAAATATTGTATCATAGTAGTATAAAAAGTAAAAAAGAAATCTAAAATAAATTTGTGAAAAAAGGGAATAAATTCTACGACTAAGATGATAAAGTACTAAGGAGGTACTTTTATGAAAAAAATCAGTAATTTCTGTATGTTACTCCTGCTTTTGTGTACCACTTTTTTTGTTTTTAATATAAACTACACACGTGAAGTGGTTCGGATTCGGGAAATGGGAAAGACTGTAGATTCTTTGGATTTGTATTTGAAAGATATTAACGAACCTGAAGCATCTGTACTTCGATTTTTTGAGGATGTATCAAAGGAGTATAAAGTCTCCATCATCAAAACAGACAGTGGTGATGAGGTGGTCAAGTCTGGTGTTTTTGATAAAGATACCTTCCCCTACCAAGAGTTTGGGATTTCTTCTCTTGATTTTACCACAGATGGTGAGGGAGTTTACAGTAATAAAGAAATTTCCAATAAACTTGGTACGATTCCGACTTTTCTAAAAGCCAAGCCTATTCAGCTTATGACTTTTCAAACCTATATCAAGGATACATCTCGTAGTTTAAATGGTCGCTATACGATAACTTCTACACAAGAGATGGACAAGGATAGGATTGTACAGAAATGGAGCGATTTTTTCAAGATAGACCAGGCTACCTTGCTAGAGCCGACCTACAAAAGTGCAGTGGAAGTCATAAATCGAGATTTGCTTTTATCTGCCGTTGTTTTTGTCTTGGCTATTTTACTTCTTGTGTTAGTGACAGTGTATCAACCGATGATGGAGATGAAAAGAGTTGGGGTACAAAAATTACTTGGTTTTCAAGATAGGGCTGTTTTAGCTGATGTTGTAAAAGGCAACCTTTACCTCCTCCTAGGTGGGACGCTTGTGATCAATCTAGGAGTGTTTTTCTTGCTTGATTACAAGCCAAAAGATTTGTTCCCTATGTTATGGTTGTCGCATTTTTTGCTTTTGCAACTTTATCTCTTTATCAGTTGGTTGACCTATCTCTTGATCCAAAAAATGACAATCAGCTCTCTGCTGAAAAGTTTTTCATCTTTCAAATTTGGTCTACTCTTTAATTATTTGATGAAAATTGGAACTACTATTTTACTGACAGTCTTGCTAGTTGGGGTAGGAAAAAGTTTGGAGCAAGAAAACAAAGAGTTGGATTACCAGAAACAGTGGATCAGTCAAGGAAATTATCTGACCTTGGAAACTTTCCAACTCAATGATAACTTGTGGCAAGAGCAGTTGGCAGGCTCAGGGCAGGCAGTGGATTATTTCTATCGATTTTATCTGGATTTGGTAGAAAAAACGCAGGCGGGCTATGTGCAAAGTAGCAGTCTTCCTGTAAAAAATTTTGTCAAATCAGAACAGATTCAGCGATATCAGTTAACAGATACAGTGGATGTTTACTATGCTAATCGCAATTTTCTAAAGAGCAAGGGATTCAAGTTACCCGATACCGGCACTAAAAAAGTTATTTTGATGCCAGCAAGTACGAAAGGTGAAGAAGATAAAAATCAGCTCTTGGGGAAATTAATTGCCTATCTTTCTATGAAGTATGAAGAGCAGCAAAAACGAACGATAGAGGAGATGGATATCGAGATTGCTTACTATGAAGGTGATTGGTCATTCTTCCCTTATAACGAGAAACGAAAGGAAAATCTCTACAATCCAATTATTAGCTTGGTCAATGATTCCGATATGATGTGGGATGAAAAAGCCTCCCTGTCTACAACAGGTTTAAATAATCCGATTAAAATCGAAAATACGGCTCAACATCAAAAAGAGGTGACAGCGTTAGTTGAGAAATTATCAGATGGGAATTATTTAAAATTTTCATCTATTCAAGTCATTCAACAAGATAAAGTAGATTCTTATCGAGATGCTGTTCGGAATTTCAATATACTCTTTGCTTTGGTTGGTCTTCTTAGTATGATGATTTCCTACTTCTTACTAGTAACAACTTTCTTATTGAAGCGAACAGATATTATCACCAAGAAGTTTATGGGCTGGAAATTGATAGATCGGTATCGCTCCTTGCTGGGTCTTCTATTAGCTGTTTATAGCCTTCCTTTTATGGTTTTGCTATTCTTTACACAGGCACTTTTCCCGCTCCTACTTTTTGCAGGATTTACAGGCTTAGATATCCTGTTTGTGCTTTTCTTGGGTTCTAAGATGGAAAAACGAAATGTAGTGCAGTTATTGAAAGGGGATCACTTATGATAAAGTTGGAAAATGTTACGAAAACCATTGGGAAAAAAGTTATTTTGGAGAACTTATCTCTAAGAATTAACCAAGGAGATTTAGTTGCCATTGTTGGAAAAAGTGGCAGTGGCAAGTCAACCTTGTTAAATCTCTTGGGTTTGATAGATGGCGATTACAGTGGACATTATGAAATTTTCGGTCAGCAAAATGTACCTGTCAATTCTGTTAAGTCGCAAGCGATTATCCGCGAACATATCTCCTATCTGTTTCAAAACTTTGCTCTGATTGATAATGAAACGGTAGAGTATAATCTCATGCTCGCTCTAAAGTATGTAAAATTATCCAAGAAGGACAAAGTCAAAAAGATAGAAGAAATTTTAGAGAGAGTGGGGTTGCCATCAATTCTACATCAAAAGGTTTCAGAGTTATCTGGAGGGGAACAGCAGCGAATCGCAGTTGCTAGAGCCATTTTAAAACCCAGCCAGCTCCTTTTAGCAGATGAACCAACCGGTTCTCTAGATCCTGAAAATCGAGATTTGGTTTTGAACTTTCTCTTAGATATGAACAAGGAAGGTAAAACGGTCATTATCGTTACCCACGATGCCTATGTGGCTCAACAATGCCATAGAGTTATTGAATTGTGAAAGAGAATGTGGAGAGTTCGTTGATCTCTTCATCTTACCTGTAATTGGACAATTGTATTTTTAAAACTCAAATAGTATAAATAAGCTTATTATGTGTAAAAATATATCATATAATAAGCTTTTTCTTGATTTAAATGAAATAAAATACAGTTTTTCCTTGACAAACGAGAATGAGAAGAGTATTATTTATACAATAATACAGTATAAAAATAAAAGGAGGCTCTTCTATGAATAAAGTGAAGAAGGTGTTGATGACGATGTTTGGTTTGCTTATGTTTCCCTTATTATTTGCTTGTAGTAACACTCAATCCCAAGGTGTTGAAGCCATTAAGGCTAAAGGAAAATTGGTGGTGGCCCTAAATCCAGAGTTTGCTCCATTTGAATACCAGAAATTGGTCGATGGGAAAAATCAGATTGTAGGTTCAGATGTTGAACTAGCCAAAGCCATCGCAAAGGAACTAGGTGTAGAAGTGGAGTTCTCTCCAATGAGTTTTGACAATGTACTAGCTAGTCTTGATTCAGGCAAGGCCGATCTTGCCATATCAGGTGTTTCTAAAACGGAGGAGAGAAGTCAAGTTTACGATTTTTCAATTCCCTACTACACTTCGAAAAATAAGGTTATCGTAAGAAAATCTGAATTAACGAATTACCAATCAGTCAAGGATTTGGCTCAGAAAAAGGTTGGAGCGCAGAAAGGTTCTATCCAGGAAACTCTGGCCAAAGAAACCTTGCAGAATTCTTCTCTCGTTTCACTTCCTAAAAATGGAAATTTGATAACAGATTTAAAATCAGGGCAACTGGATGCGGTTATCTTTGAGGAACCAGTGGCAAAAGGATTTGTAGAGAATAATCCAGACCTAGCCATCGCTGAGCTTGATTTTGACAATGACAAAGAAGATTCCTACGCTGTTGCGATGAAAAAAGACAGTAAAGAATTAAAAGATGCGGTTGACAAAACTATCCAGAAGTTGAAGGATTCTGGGGAGTTGGACAAATTGATTGACGATGCTTTTAAAGCCTCTATCGAAAAATAGAAAGAAGGAAGAGAAATGAGTAAGGAAAAAGTCATTTTAGCCTATTCAGGTGGATTGGATACATCAGTTGCTATTACATGGTTAAAAAAAGACTATGATGTGATTGCTGTTTGTATGGATGTGGGTGAAGGAAAGGATTTGGAGTTCATCCACGATAAAGCTCTCAAGGTTGGGGCTGTAGAGTCCTATGTCATTGATGTTAAGGAAGAATTTGCTAATGACTATGTTTTAGTGGCCCTTCAGGCACATGCCTACTATGAACAAAAGTATCCCTTGGTATCTGCTCTGAGTCGCCCTCTTATTTCAAAAAAACTTGTTGAAATAGCTCATCAGACGGGGGCAACCACAATTGCCCATGGTTGTACAGGTAAGGGAAACGACCAAGTTCGGTTTGAAGTCTCTATCGCAGCTTTGGATCCCAATCTAAAGGTAGTTGCGCCTGTTCGTGAGTGGAAATGGTCTCGTGAAGAAGAAATCCAATATGCCAAAGAAAATGGCGTCCCAGTTCCAGCTGACCTTGACAATCCTTACTCTGTCGATCAAAATCTTTGGGGACGCGCAAATGAATGTGGTGTCTTGGAAAACCCTTGGAACCAAGCACCAGAAGAAGCATTTGGAATCACATCTTCTCCGGAAGAGGCACCAGACAGTCCAGAATTTATTGACATTGAGTTTAGCTGCGGGGTGCCCATCTCCCTCAATGGTGAGAAGATGAAAGTAGCGGATTTGATTCAAAAACTCAATGAAATTGTGGGCAAACATGGTGTCGGTCGTATTGACCATGTGGAAAATCGCCTAGTCGGTATTAAGTCAAGAGAGATTTATGAGTGCCCAGGTGCTGTGACTTTATTGGCAGCTCATAAGGAGATTGAAGACTTGACTCTTGTGAGAGAAGTGGCTCATTTCAAACCTATTATCGAAAATGAGTTGTCCAATCTCATCTATAATGCCCTGTGGTTTAGCCCAGCAACTCAGGCTTTGATTGCCTATATCAAGGAGACACAGAAAGTTGTCAATGGAACTGCAAAAGTTAAACTTTATAAGGGGAACGCCCAGGTAGTGGCTCGGAAATCACCAAATTCTCTTTACGATGAAAATTTGGCGACTTATACTAGTGCGGATACCTTTGACCAAGATGCGGCTGTTGGTTTTATCAAGCTTTGGGGGCTTCCGACTAAGGTTTATTCAGAAGTTCAGAAAAATGTTGAGTAGTGACGCGATAGAAAGGGACGACAGGATATGCCGAAAAATACAAAATTATGGGGTGGTCGATTTGAAGGTACTGTGGAAGAGTGGGTAGAACAGTTCGGTGCGAGTATTTCCTTTGACCACCAGCTGGCAAAATTTGATTTGATGGGCTCCCTAGCTCATGTTCAAATGCTAGGACAGACTGGCATTTTGAGCTTGGAAGAGGCAGAGCAGATCCAAGATGGTCTGAAAGCTTTGTTGCGAGATTTAGAGGCAGGAGAGCTTCATTTTGATATTGCAAATGAAGATATTCATATGAATATGGAAGTGTTGCTGACAGAGAAAATCGGTCCTCTGGCTGGGAAATTGCACACGGCTCGTTCTCGGAATGACCAAGTCGCAACGGATATGCACTTATATCTAAAGGAGCAACTTGGCCATGTCTTGGATAAGTTGGCGAATCTGAACAGTGTTTTGCTGGATTTGGCTGAAAAACATGTGGAAACTATCATGCCAGGCTATACTCATTTGCAGCACGCCCAACCGATTAGCTTTGCCCACCATCTCATGGCTTATTACAATATGTTTCAAAGGGATAGCGAGCGATTTGCATTTAACTTGAAACATACGGACCTATCTCCCCTGGGTGCGACTGCTTTGGCGGGGACGACTTTCCCTATTGATCGCCAATTGTCTAGCGATTTGTTGAAGTTTAAGCAACCTTATACAAATTCTTTGGATGCTGTTAGTGACCGCGATTTTATCTTAGAATTTCTGTCAAATGCCAGCATTTTGATGATGCATATGAGTCGTTTTTGTGAGGAAATCATCAATTGGTGCAGTTTTGAGTATCAGTACATCAGCTTGTCTGATAGCTTTTCAACGGGTTCGTCTATCATGCCCCAGAAGAAAAATCCTGATATGGCCGAATTGATTCGAGGGAAGACAGGACGGGTTTACGGGCACTTGCTTGGGCTATTGACCGTCATGAAGTCTTTGCCTCTGGCCTATAATAAGGATTTGCAAGAGGACAAGGAAGGCATGTTTGATACAGTAGAAACGATTTTAAATTCTCTGGATGTGTTGGCAGGCATGCTATCGAGCATGCAGGTTAATAAGGCCAAAATGCAGCAATCTACAGAGAATGATTTTTCGAATGCGACCGAACTGGCAGATTATTTGGCTGAAAAAGGACTCCCTTTTAGAGAAGCGCATGAAATAGTAGGGAAATTGGTTCTAGACTCTATCAAGCATGGTAAAAACATCCAAGATTGGGATTTGGAGGAGTTGCAAGCCTACCATCCCTTGATTGAAGAGGATATTTATATCTACTTGCGTCCAGAAACTGCTGTTCAGAGACGGAATTCCTTAGGAGGAACTGGCTTTGAGCAAGTGAAATACCAGATAGAACAAGCGAAGAAAGAACTTAAAGGGGAAAATTGATTCGTTTGCAAAGTAAGAAAGAGAGGTTGAGATGATTTATCAGCCTCTTTCTTGTCTTCTCCAACCAAGCGTGTTATAATGAATACTGCTCAAGCGACCTTCAATCGTTGAAGCACACACGACCTTCAATCGTGAACTCGTCATTTCGTTTATCTTTTATTACGTCGTTAACTCGCAATGAGATGCAAGCTGAGCTTGTCTGATTTATAACCTCAATCAATCTCCCAGACTGATTGAGCGAACTCAAGTTATGCCTGCGACTCGTTGCCTATCATATTTTCATTTTAAGATGATAGGCTAAAATGGTCTCCCAGACCATTTTACTCCTAAAAGCAAACGAAAAGACTATACTCGAAGAAATTCTATTGAAAGTCTTAGTAAATAGAATTTTGAGGGTATGAATAAACGAATAGATGGGAGACTTACCATGAGTGATAACTCTAAAACACGTGTTGTCGTGGGGATGAGTGGTGGTGTTGATTCGTCAGTGACGGCTCTCTTGCTCAAGGAGCAGGGCTACGATGTGATCGGTATCTTCATGAAGAACTGGGATGACACAGATGAAAACGGCGTCTGTACGGCGACCGAAGATTACAAGGATGTGGCTGCGGTGGCAGACCAGATCGGCATTCCTTACTACTCTGTCAATTTTGAAAAAGAGTACTGGGACCGCGTTTTTGAGTATTTCCTAGCGGAATACCGTGCAGGACGCACGCCAAATCCAGACGTTATGTGTAACAAGGAAATCAAGTTCAAGGCCTTTTTGGATTATGCTATGACCTTGGGTGCAGACTATGTAGCGACTGGGCATTATGCTCGAGTGGCGCGTGATGAGGATGGCATCGTTCACATGCTTCGTGGCGTGGACAATGGCAAGGACCAGACCTATTTCCTCAGTCAACTTTCGCAAGAACAACTCCAAAAAACCATGTTCCCACTGGGGCATTTGGAAAAGCCTGAAGTACGAAAACTAGCAGAAGAAGCAGGACTTGCGACTGCTAAGAAGAAAGACTCGACAGGGATTTGCTTTATCGGAGAAAAGAACTTTAAAAACTTTCTCAGCAACTATCTGCCAGCCCAGCCTGGTCGCATGATGACTGTGGATGGTCGCGATATGGGTGAGCATGCAGGTCTGATGTACTATACGATTGGTCAGCGTGGCGGTCTCGGTATCGGTGGGCAACACGGTGGTGACAATGCCCCTTGGTTCGTTGTCGGAAAAGACCTAAGCAAGAATATCCTCTATGTCGGCCAAGGTTTCTATCATGATTCGCTCATGTCAACAAGCCTAGAGGCCAGTCAAGTTCACTTTACTCGTGAGATGCCAGAGGAATTTACACTAGAATGTACGGCTAAATTCCGCTACCGTCAGCCTGATTCTAAGGTGACAGTACATGTCAAAGGAGATAAGGCAGAAGTTATCTTTGCGGAACCGCAACGCGCCATCACACCAGGACAGGCAGTTGTCTTTTACGATGGCGAAGAGTGCCTAGGTGGTGGCCTGATTGACAATGCTTATCGAGATGGACAAGTTTGTCAGTACATTTAAGATTTTCTAAGAGGAAAGAGAATGTTTCAGTTTTTTAAGAAAAAAACGGCTAAAAAAGAGCAAACAATGAGCCTCTCTGACTATAAGAAAGAGTATTTGAGAGAGAAAACGACAGAGTCGATTGAATCCTTGTTCAAGGAATTGAAACAAGCTAAAGTCTGGGTCCCCTTCAATCCGAATCTTCTGGATGAGAGTGATGAACAAGAAGGGGTACGACTAAAACCGGATATTCTGCGAAAGGGAGACGACTACTTCTATCCTTGTTTCTTAACTGAACAAGATATTCCTAAGGACTATTATGACCGTTTTTCCTGGTTGCAATTACCTCTTACGGACTGTTTATCTGTTGCGGAAGAGATAGGGGAGTTTCCGGTGAGAGGGATTGTTCTGGATGCCTTCTCTGACCCAGTCGAGATTGACAAAGGAGCTTTTGAAGCGATTCGCCAATTATAGTACATTTAGATTGACAAATTTTCTCAATTTGCTACAATAATAAAAGCAATAGAAATGATGGTCAAAGCTCATGGATGTTGCAGGCTTTTTGTCCTGCACTTCTTTGGAGTTTTGACTGTTTTTGTGTCGTTTAAGGGAAAGGATAAAAATGACTCAACCAGACTTTCGGACAAAAGCAGGAAATACGGTTTTTGGCGTTCGAGCGACAGCCTTAATTCTCCAAAATGGCAAGCTCCTAGTTACCAAAGATAAGGGCAAGTATTACACTATTGGCGGTGCGATTCAAGTCAATGAAAGCACGGAAGACGCGGTAGTCCGTGAAGTGAGGGAAGAACTAGGTGTCAAAGCTCAAGCTGGGCGACTAGCCTTTGTAGTTGAGAATCGTTTTGAACAAGACGGTGTTTCCTATCACAACATCGAATTTCATTATTTGGTAGACTTGCTGGAGGATGCCCCGTTGACCATGCAGGAAGATGAGAAAAGGCAGCCCTGTAAGTGGATTGACTTGGATAGGCTTGAGGGGATTAATCTAGTTCCAGCCTTTTTAAAAACAGCTCTACCAGACTGGGACGGCCAACTAAGACACATTCATCTTGAGGAATAGGAGAGAAAATGATGGTTAAGCTTATTGCCCATGTACTTGTTCATAGTGGTGGTGATTATTTACTCATTCAGCGTTCGGAAATTAAAAGAGGAGAACCCAACGTTTATCCAACTTACTGGGATATTCCTGGTGGCGGGGTTGAAAAGGGTGAACTTCCGCGAGATGGTGCTCTTAGAGAATGCATTGAAGAAGCGGGAGTTAGGCTAGATAGCAGTTCGCTCAAACTTCTTCACGAAGATAGTCAACTGGATACCTCTAAGGATACGGTTTTTACTCGCTTAGTTTATAAAGCAGAGTGGGTTGGGGAGAAGCCAATTATCAGATTAGATCCTGAAGAGCATACACACTTTAAATGGGTTACTATGGATCAAGCTCTAGAGGAGGAGAAGTTAGTTCCTTATTTGCGAGAAATTTTTGAAAGGTTAAGAAATGACTTATAATTTTACGGAAGAATACGATATTATTGTAATTGGTGCGGGGCACGCGGGGGTAGAAGCATCTCTAGCAGCCAGCCGTATGGGCTGTAAGGTCTTGCTTGCGACCATCAACATTGAAATGCTGGCTTTCATGCCTTGTAACCCTTCGATCGGTGGTTCTGCCAAGGGGATTGTCGTGCGTGAAGTTGATGCCCTTGGTGGCGAGATGGCCAAAACCATTGACAAGACTTACATCCAGATGAAGATGCTCAACACTGGTAAGGGTCCAGCTGTCCGTGCTCTTCGTGCGCAGGCTGACAAGGAACTTTACTCTAAGGAGATGCGCAAGACAGTTGAAAATCAAGAGAATCTGACCCTTCGTCAAACCATGATTGATGAGATTTTGGTGGAAGATGGCAAAGTTGTCGGTGTGCGTACAGCTACCCATCAAGAGTATGCTGCCAAGGCTGTTATCGTGACGACAGGGACTGCCCTACGTGGGGAAATCATTATCGGAGACCTCAAGTATTCGTCAGGTCCTAACCACAGTCTGGCTTCTATTAACCTAGCTGATAATCTCAAGGAATTGGGCCTCGAAATCGGTCGTTTCAAGACAGGAACCCCTCCACGTGTCAAGGCTTCCTCTATCAACTACGATGTGACAGAGATTCAGCCAGGAGATGAAGCACCAAATCACTTCTCATATACTTCACGTGATGAGGACTATGTCAAGGATCAAGTGCCATGCTGGTTGACCTATACCAATGGTACCAGTCATGAAATTATCCAAAATAACCTCCATCGTGCGCCTATGTTTACAGGTGTGGTCAAGGGAGTGGGACCTCGTTACTGTCCGTCAATTGAGGACAAGATTGTGCGCTTTGCGGACAAGGAACGCCACCAACTTTTCCTTGAGCCAGAAGGGCGCAATACAGAGGAAGTTTATGTTCAAGGCCTATCAACCAGTCTGCCAGAGGATGTCCAACGTGACTTGGTTCATTCTATCAAAGGGTTGGAAAATGCTGAAATGATGCGTACTGGTTATGCCATTGAGTACGACATGGTCTTACCTCACCAGTTGCGTGCGACTCTGGAAACAAAGAAAATCTCAGGACTTTTCACAGCTGGTCAGACAAATGGAACGTCAGGTTACGAAGAAGCTGCTGGTCAAGGGATTATCGCTGGTATCAATGCGGCTCTGAAAATCCAAGGCAAACCTGAGTTGATTTTGAAGCGCAGCGACGGTTATATTGGGGTCATGATTGATGACTTGGTGACCAAGGGAACTATTGAACCCTATCGTCTCTTGACCAGCCGTGCTGAATACCGTCTCATCCTCCGTCATGATAATGCCGATATGCGTTTGACAGAGATGGGGCGCGAGATTGGACTTGTAGATGATGAACGCTGGGCTCGTTTTGAAATCAAGAAAAATCAATTTGACAATGAGATGAAGCGCCTAGACAGTATCAAACTCAAGCCAGTCAAAGAAACCAATGCTAAGGTTGAGGAGATGGGCTTCAAGCCGTTGACAGATGCGGTTACAGCCAAGGAATTCCTTCGCCGTCCAGAAGTTTCTTACCAAGATGTGGTGGCCTTCATCGGGCCAGCTGCAGAGAACTTGGATGACAAGATTATCGAATTGATTGAAACAGAAATCAAGTACGAAGGTTATATTTCCAAAGCCATGGACCAGGTTGCCAAGATGAAACGAATGGAAGAAAAACGCATTCCAGCCAATATCGACTGGGATGATATTGACTCGATTGCGACAGAAGCCCGTCAGAAGTTCAAACTTATCAATCCAGAAACCATCGGTCAAGCTAGCCGTATTTCGGGAGTAAACCCAGCAGATATTTCTATTTTGATGGTGTATCTTGAAGGTAAAAATCGTAGTATTTCTAAAACTCTTCAAAAATCAAAATGATACGTCGTCGGCTTCGGCTCACCTAACTCAAGTTATGCTTTCGCCTAGCCTTCTAGTCTGATTTCGATTTTTATTGAGTTTCAATCTCAAAAGAAAGCATAGAAAAAACAGCTCCGAAGACGGGGCTGTTTTGTTGATTTATTCTTCTTCATCTGGTGTGAGGATCATCGGGATGATAATCGGTTCACGTTCTGTATTTTCATAGAGGAAAGGACGAATGGCGTTGACAATAGCACCATTGACAGATTGGATACTAGCATCCTTGTTTTTTAATGCGATACGAATTGCATTGAAGAGGATGCGCTGGCTTTGGCGAATCAAGTCGCCAGACTCTCGCATGTAGACAAAGCCTCGGCTGAGGATGTCTGGACCAGACAAGATCATTTTAGACTTGAAGTCAACAGTTGCGACTGCTAGAACGACACCGTCTTCGGATAGATCACGACGGTCTTTGAGGACAGCAGCGCCGATTTCACCGATACGATTTCCATCGACATAGATGTCTTGGGCATTGAAATGACCTGCGATACGAGCTGAGTCAGCAGTAAGGGCAAGCACATCACCATTGCTCATGATAAAGATATTGTCCTTTTCGACACCTGTATCCACCGCTAGTCCAGCGTGGACTTTCTGCATACGATATTCACCGTGGACAGGCATGAAGTATTTCGGCTTAATCAAGCGGAGCATGAGTTTTTGCTCTTGCTGACCGCCGTGTCCAGAGGTGTGGATATTGTTAATCTTCCCGTGAATGACTTCGACACCAGCTTCAGAAATGATGTTAATCAGCTTGTTGACGCTAGTCGTGTTTCCAGGGATTGGGCTAGAAGAGAAGATAACGGTATCGCCGGGTTGAAGTTGCACCTGACGGTGGGTTCCGTTAGCGATACGAGAGAGGGCTGCCATCGGCTCGCCCTGACTACCTGTACAGAGGATAAGAACCTCGCCTGCAGGATAGTCTTTGATTTCATTTGGCTCGATAAAGGTTCCCTTAGGAGCTTTGATGTAGCCAAGCTCGATACCGTTGACAATGGCTTTTTCCATAGAACGACCAAAGACCGCAATCTTGCGTCCAGTCTTAACAGCGGCATCTGTTGCTTGCTGGAGACGGAAGATATTTGAAGCAAAGGATGCAAAGATGATGCGTCCTTCAATACCTTGAATGATCTTCATGATGGACTGGCCAACGACTTTTTCAGAGTTGGTAAAGGTTGGCACTTCTGCATTTGTCGAGTCAGAGAGGAGACAGAGCACGCCTTCTTCACCAAGGGCTGCCATACGGTGCAAGTCCGCTGGTTCCCCAACTGGAGTAAAGTCAAACTTAAAGTCACCCGTACAGACGATTTTCCCTTGAGGAGTATGAATGACAATCCCCAAAGGCTCTGGAATAGAGTGAGTGGTTCTAAAGAAAGTTGCCTTGAGATTTTTAAAGGTCAACTCAGTATTGTGGTTGATTTCGTAAAGTTTGGCGTTGCGCAAGAGACCGTGTTCTTCAAGTTTTCCACGGATCAAAGCCAGGGCAAGTGGTCCAGCATAGATAGGGACGTTTGCTTGCTTGAGCAGGAAAGGGATCCCACCGATGTGGTCCTCGTGTCCGTGTGTGATTAAGACAGCCTTGACGCGGTCGATATTGTCCACGATGTAAGAGTAATCAGGAATGACATAGTCGATACCCAGCAAGTCATCTTCTGGGAATTTAATCCCAGCATCGACGATAATAATCTCGTCTTGGTATTCAATTCCGTAAGTGTTTTTCCCGATTTCTCCCAGACCACCGATGGCAAAAACGCCGACTTCTTCAGGTTTAAGAGTGTAGGCCATATTAGAACTCCGTAATCTCGAAAGCGCCAGTTTCTTTTTCGTAATCTAGCAATTTGTCAGACAAGAGTTCGATAAATTCGATATTGTACTCTGGGCGGTTTTCTTCGACAAGTTGGCGAGCAGCGATACGTCCCTCAAGTTCTGAGTTGGCATCGATGTCTAGGTAAAGCGAGCGTGTTGTTTCACGACGTGGGCTACGTTCTTTTGTTTCTTGATAAAAAACTTTGTAAATCATATAGTTCCTTTCTATTTACAGGTCAGCTTATTCCAAACTTTTAGCAGAGATTTGCTTGATTTCATTCCATTTTTTGTCTAGATTGACCTTGATTCGTTACAATTATTTCAATTATACCACAAAATGAAAAATTAGTAAAAGAGGGAAAATGAGAAAGTAGGGAGGGGAAGAAGGAGCAAAAAGACAGGTAGGATTTGGTCAGAGAGCGCTTAGGTGTTATAATGAAAGGGGGAATATAAAGAGATAGTGGATTTAAGGAAGAATACAGTTCTAGTTTCATTAATCGTTGGAGTAGATGGTTGGGACAGGATGGTATCTTTGAAAAAAGAAAAAGCTCTTGAGAAATCTCAAGAGCAAATAAAAAGGCTAAGACAAAATTAAGGGATCTTTCTGAGCAAGCTCAAGGGGCAGCACCATTACCTGAAGTGATTGAATCACAACCTTTGAAAGACTTGTCACCAAGTCAGACCAAATCTCAACCTTTACCCTATTTTATCATCTATGAGGCTAAGAAGTCAATCTATAAGTATAACGATGTAGAAATAGCAAGATGGAGTGGAGTGCTTACTGAACAGGCAAGGAAAAGCCCTTGACCAAAGTCAAGAGCCTACTAATAACATTGGGGGCGAACTAATCAATCGCAATTCCGGTTATTTAGAAGGCGAACCTTCAAGGACAGCACCACAGCCTGAAGAGCCAAAGGCTCAACCTGATTTTCCTACCAATGTTCAATTATATTTTAACATTGACAAGTCAGTGAAGTCAAGTTATCGGTTGCGTGGTGGTTACAAATACCCTGAAGATGCGGACATAAGGACTTTAAATAAGTATGCGGATGCTTTGCAACGGTCAGCACAACAATATTTAGATAGATTTGCCAATCAAAAAATCATCTACGCTTTTAACGAAGATAACCAACTGAACGCTCTGTTACCAGTCGCCCTACGTTATCCTCTCGATATTTATACTTTACTATAACTTACTGAGGGAATCAACTTTAAAGGCATCAAAAAGCTCCTGACCGAAGTCAAGAGCAGTCAAACACTGGGGGCGAATTGTTCAATCGCAATTTCAGTTCTTTAGAAACCAAAGTTTCAGGGATAGCACTGCAACCCGAAGAGTCAACGACTCAACCTGATTTTCCAACCAGTGTTGAATTACATTTTAACATTGATAGACCAACATTGTCAACAGTTTATATAAAAATAGGAATACCAAAAGGAGGATTAAGAATGTTTAGTTTGTTTGAATTTGCAGTAGGGGTTCGCCTCTTGATGTTTGTAGTCTTTGTGGCTTGTGTCTATGGGGGGAATGCCCTGTTTGTGCATCTGGAACACCGCAAAACAAAGTTCCTTTGGAAGCTTGCTTTTGTGACGCTCTATTCAATTTTTCTCCTCCTGGTCACCTATGTTGTCTGGCTCGTTTTCTACTTTGGTTTAAATGCCTAAAGTCAATTATTCCTCTAGATATACAGAAAATCCACCTCGTCTTGGTAGAGGGGGCGGATTTTTCTATTTTCAGGTGATATCCTTATGTTTACGATGAACTTTCGTATCAAATATCGATCCAAAGCATATATGTTTTATCTAAACTTCTTATGGCTAACCTTTCAATCCCTTGTTTACTTTCCTATTGGAAAAGATAGAAAAAATCTACCGTTTTTTTGAATTTTTTGTGCAGAATTGCTTGTCCTAAGTGGCAAGCTCCTTTTGTTTTAAAACAAAGAAAATTCCCATGTGCTGGCTTTTGTAGTATAATAGTAAACAGACAAAAAGATAGGAATGTGTTATGAAAGTATTAGCTTTTGATACGTCCAGCAAGGCTCTTTCTCTAGCCATTTTAGAGGACAAGCAGGTTCTTGCCGAGACGACGATTAATATCAAGAAAAATCACAGTATTACCCTCATGCCTGCCATTGATTTTTTGATGGTAAGTTTGGATTGGACTCCAAAGGATTTGGATCGAATCGTGGTGGCTGAAGGACCAGGTAGCTACACAGGTTTGCGAATTGCAGTAGCGACTGCCAAGACCTTGGCTCATACCCTGAACATTGAGTTAGTTGGTATGTCGAGTCTTTTGTCTCTGGTACCAAGTCAGCAAGAAGGCTTGGTGGTTCCTATCATGGATGCACGCCGTAACAATGTTTATGCAGGATTTTATGAAAATGCCAAACCTGTCATGGCAGAAGCACATCTGTCCTTTGCGGAAGTGCTAGAAAAAGTCAAGGATGCTGACCAGGTGACTTTTGTCGGAGAAGTTGGAGCCTTTGTGGAGCAAATCCAAGAACAGCTACCACAAGCTAGTTACCAGGAAACCTTGCCAAATGCAGCTAATCTAGCTTTGTGGGCTTGGGACAAGAAAGCAGACTCCTTGCACGACTTTGTACCAAATTACCTCAAGCGTGTCGAAGCCGAGGAAAATTGGCTCAAGAACCACACCGAGTCTGGCGAGTCCTACATTAAACGCCTATGATAGAAATCAAAAGAATCCAAAGACAGCCTGACCTGGCTCAAGCCATCTACGCTGTCATGGCGGATGTTTACTCAGTTAGCCCTTGGATGCTGGAACAAATTCAAGCAGACCTGTCCCAAGACCAGACTTGGTACGCTCTAGCTTATGATGGGGCAGAAGTGATTGGCTTTCTAGCTGTTCAGGAGAATCTTTTTGAAGCAGAAGTCCTACAAATCGCTGTCAAACAAACCTATCAGGGTCAGGGGATTGCGTCAGCTTTGTTTGCTCAATTGCCGGTAGATAAGGAAATTTTCCTCGAAGTCAGAAAGTCAAACCAACGAGCGCAAGCATTTTACAAGAAAGAAAAGATGGCGGTCATCGCTGAGAGAAAGGCCTACTACCATGACCCAGCTGAGGACGCCATTATCATGAAGAGAGAAGTAGATGAAGGATAGATATATTTTAGCATTTGAGACATCCTGCGATGAGACCAGTGTCGCCGTACTGAAAAACGACGACCAGCTCTTATCCAATGTCATTGCTAGTCAAATTGAGAGTCACAAACGTTTTGGAGGCGTGGTGCCAGAAGTTGCCAGTCGTCACCATGTCGAGGTCATTACAGCCTGTATCGAGGAGGCTCTAGCAGAAGCAGGAATTACAGAAGAAGATGTGACAGCCGTTGCCGTTACCTATGGGCCAGGATTAGTTGGAGCTTTGCTAGTTGGTTTGTCAGCTGCCAAGGCCTTTGCTTGGGCGCATGGACTACCTCTAATTCCCGTTAATCACATGGCTGGCCACCTCATGGCAGCTCAGAGTGTGGAGCCTTTGGAGTTTCCTTTGTTGGCACTCTTGGTCAGTGGTGGGCACACAGAGTTAGTCTATGTTTCTGAGGCTGGGGATTATAAGATTGTTGGGGAAACTCGTGATGATGCGGTTGGGGAGGCCTATGACAAGGTCGGACGTGTCATGGGCTTGACCTATCCAGCTGGTCGCGAGATTGACGAGTTGGCCCATCAAGGTCAGGATGTTTATGATTTCCCACGTGCTATGATCAAGGAAGACAATCTGGAGTTTTCATTCTCTGGTTTGAAGTCTGCCTTTATAAATCTTCACCACAATGCCGAGCAAAAAGGAGAAAGCCTGTCTACAGAGGATTTGTGCGCTTCCTTCCAAGCAGCTGTCATGGATATTCTCATGGCTAAGACCAAGAAGGCTTTAGATAAATACCCTGTTAAAACCCTTGTTGTCGCAGGTGGTGTGGCGGCCAATAAAGGCCTCAGAGAACGCCTAGCAGCCGAAATCACTGACGTCAAGGTTATCATTCCTCCTCTGCGACTTTGCGGAGACAATGCGGGTATGATTGCTTATGCTAGTGTTAGCGAGTGGAACAAAGAAAACTTTGCAGGCTTGGAGCTAAATGCCAAACCAAGTCTCGCCTTTGATACTATGGAATAAAGAGTCAGCTTGAGGCTGGCTTTTTCACTTTTTAAAGTGTCAGAATATTTTGATAGAACTATGAAAATAATGATATAATATGCAAAAGCTAGGAGGTGGTAAGATGATTGAGAGAATGGAATTGGGAGAATTTTACAAGGAATTGCGATTGGCTAGGAAGCTTAAGCAGTCAGATGTGGCATGTGATGGCCTGACAGCATCCCAGCTATCTAAGTTTGAACTAGGGCAGTCTATGTTGTCTGCGGATAAGTTGATCCTAGCTATACAAGGGATAAATGTGACCTTCGACGAGTTTGGACACAAGCTTAATAATTACCAGGAATCCCCACATATGCGAATCGGTAGAAGGGTTGTGGATCGCTTTGCTCATCAAGATATAGCAGGATTAGAGCAACTGTTGGAGGAAATCGAGCAGGAACAGATAGCGCAGACCTATCGTTGTTTGAATGCTATTGTGATCAAAGATGCTATCCATTCCTTGGATAAAAACTATCCGTTAGAAGAGGAGGATAGCGAGTTTTTAACTACTTACCTCTATGCTATCGAGTCTTGGACCTGGTTTGAACTCTATATTTTTTGCAATACCATGCCCTTCTTGAGCAACCAAGATCTAATCTTTTTATCAACCTCTTTACTTGAAAAATCTAAGGAATTTAAAGAGTTAGTACACAATCGATTGTATATGAAACAAGGACTGTTAAATATCATCTCAGAGCTCATGGAGCGCAAACTTTTTTCTTATATCCCAATCTTTGAAGCCGAGCTGGAGAGTATGCTCCGCCCATACGATGTTTTTGAGAAATTATTGTGGCAGTTTTTAAAGAAAATGAGTGTTTTCCTTCAGACCAAGGGAAGCAATCAAAAAGAGATTGAACACTTTATCCAATCTCTGCAAATATTAGAGAATCCCCAATTAACAGCCCTTTTTGAATTACGCTTACAGCAATACAAAGACCTTATCGACTAACAAACAATCGCAAATCTGAAATTCCTATAAGAAAAAATGTCAAATATGCGATTTTCTAAAATAGGGCAGTTTTCGTGTTATACTGTCTTTATTTCATAGTATAGGAGAAAATAAAATGAAAAAGATAATCTCACGCTACTACTTGTTTATAGCTGTTCTACTTGTCATTGCTGACCAGTTCTTGATTCGTTTGCTTTTACATAGCGACCTTGCTGCGGTTCTATCCGACTTTGCCTATTATTTGTCGGATATGCTGTTGAATTTTCTTGTGGTTCTGCTTGCTTTTATTGTTATGGTTTGGTCAGGTAAATGGCAGAAAATTAACAGTCGAAAATTTAGAGGTTCTTATCTTTTCTATTCCTTTTTAGCTCTTCTTGCTTTTGTTGTTTGGAATTTCGTAACATTTTATCTTTTCCCACCTACCAAAAATGAAATTGCTTATCAACTGGATGTTCCTACTTTTACAGGAGCAACGGCATTTTTGATGTATTTTTTTTATCCTGTGATTGCAGGTCCCATTTTTGAAGAGATGATTTATCGTGGATTGGTGATGAACGCTCTGGAAAAAGGAAAGAAATGGGGACTGGATGTGCTCGGTTCGGCTGTTTTATTCGGGGTCTTGCATATTAGTAATCATGGTTGGGTCTTGACAGACTTTTTCGTATATATGGGTGGCGGTCTCATATTTGCAGTCTTATTTAGAGTGACAAAGTCCATTTATTGGCCTATTGGACTGCACATAGTCTACAATGGCATTGGTCAAATTTTACCGTTGCTGTAATTTTAGGTGTTCAGCAATATCGGTCTATCCTTGGGGAGAACTTCCCATTTGAACTCAAAAAGGAGTTGCGATGAAAGTATTTATTCAAAATAGAGATTTTAGGCAATTAACCATCAACCAGTGGATTTCAACGGTTGGGGATACGATTTTTTATCTTGCTTTTTTGAATTATGTGGCAGACGCTTCGTTTGCCCCCTTGGCGATTTTACTCATTACGATTTCAGAGACTGTTCCTCAAGTTCTGCAAATCTTTATGGGAGTTTTGGCTGACTTTCAACACAATCGTGTTCTAAAGTATACGGTTATTAGTTTTGTCAAATTTGTACTTTATTCTATAGTTGCACTTTCGCTTTCAGGGCAGTCCTTTTCCTTATGGCTCGTATTCTTTATTTGTTTAATGAATCTCTTGTCGGATACATTGAGTTACTTTTCAGGAGCCATGCTAACTCCTATTTTTATAAGAATCATTGGGAAGGAACATCTGACAGAAGCCATTGGCTTTAAACAATCCACAGTTAGTTTAGTTCGGACAATCAGTAATATTCTAGGAGGGATTTTACTAGGAATTCTTTCCATTCAGTTTATTTCTTTGCTAAACGCTCTGACGTTTCTGATAGCATTTGTAGGTATTCTTCTCATAAAAAATGATCTTTTGAAAGTTGAAAAAACAATTAGCTATCAAGAAGGTCTTTCTATAAAATCGTTTTGCCAGCATTTGTTCCAATCATCGAAATTGATCTGGAATATGGATAGAGTAATCTTCATTTTATTTATCGTCTCTATCAGCCAAGCTGTGATCAATGTCACTGTTCCTATTTCGACTCTTTTTTTAAGAAACCAACCGTTTTTGAATTTGCAAACTGGTCAATCTCTCGCTTTGTTATCAACACTAGAATTGTTAGCACTTATTGTTGGAAGTCTTGTAAGTGGCTATCTGAAAAATACGATTTCTATAAAAACAGCTCTATATGCCTCAGTTGTCATCCAGTTACTCCTTTTAGTAGGATTTGCCACAGTTCATTTTGGCTTGATTCTGCTTTTCAGCTCCTTGGATGCCTTCATCGCAGGGTTACTGTCTCCTAGATTGCAAGAACTCGTCTTTAAACAAATACCTGAGGAGTCAATGGGAGCGGTTCAATCCTCTATTGGTGCTATTACGGTTGTTTTACCAAGTCTATTCACAATCGTTTTTGTAATGATTGCTACAAGTTTTGGGGTCCTATCGGTCAGCTTTATTCTATTGCTATTACTCCTAACCGCATTTGTCATGCTCTTGAATATTCGTGAGAGCATTTAGTAGGGAACTTTGATTTAATTTCGATAAGGCTGGCTTCCCAGTCTTCTTTTATCTCCAATATCTAATAATAGTCCTTGCTCAATTCCTTGTTACCTTAAATGAAAAAGTAATTTTAAAATCAACCACGGAATCCGACTCTATCAAAGTTTGTCAATCATAGAGTTTTTTTGTATAGTAGATATATGAAAAATACAAAAATAATCAGTAGTTTGCTTGCTATTGGAGCTTTACTCATGCTTTTATCAGCTTGCCAGAATATCAAAAAAACACAACTGGTCTTGTTTGAATCCCTTTCGTTCGGTATGTCTCCTAAATCTGTTGAAGAAAGATTTGGAAAGGCAAGCGAGGTGGAGGAAGAAAAGGAAACGGCCTATCGCGATACCTGGCGTGCAGAAGACCCGTATTTCTATAAAACAGGTCGCCTTTTCTATCACTATGAGCAGATTACTTTGAAAGGCTATCCAGGCCGAGCGACTTTTACATTTTCAAAATCGCATCGTTTGGAAACAGTAGCGGCTTATTTTCCCGTTACCTCAAAAGCTGAGCAGCAAGCATTCCTCGATAACTTATCCCAGACTGTAAAAAAAGAGCTTGAAGAACTCCCAGATTACCAGTCCATGACAACTGAGACAGTAGGCATCTATGATGACGGTTATCGCTACAAGGTCAAGTTAAAAGGACAACAGTGGGAACTCTGGGTTGATGTCTATCCAACAGAAAATAAATATGCTACAGACACAGAAACCGATAAGTATACTATCCGAGTGGATCAATTTCTCATGTATCCATAAACAGGTAACATTTTTTACAATGTTTACTAGCTCCAAGTTTCAAACTCTAAACTTTTTTCTCTTTTATGAATGTGTTATAATAGTCCGTGCTGTGGCTGTGATGACGAACAGCCGCAATTGGAGAGAATATGAGGAGAAGGATGAAAGAAAAAGGATTTTGGGAAGGTGTTCAGGCAGCTATGCCGACTGCCCTCGGCTATGTTAGTATCGGTCTAGCTTGTGGGATTATCGGCGCTCCCTATGTGACACCTGTTGAGATGGGTTTGATGAGCCTCTTTGTTTATGCTGGGAGTGCCCAGTTTGCCATGTTGGCATTGATTGCGGTACAAGCACCTGTCGCAGCTATTGCTATGACGGTCTTTTTGATCAACTTGCGTCTCTTTTTGCTGAGTTTGCATGCGTCGACTTATTTCCGTCATACTAGTCTCTGGCAAAATATCGGTATGTCTAGCCTTTTGACAGATGAGACTTACGGGGTTTTGATGGGAGAATTAGCCCATACAGACAAGGTCAATCCTATGTGGATGCATGGGAACAATCTCAACAGTTATGTAGCCTGGTTTATTGGGACAGTGGCGGGGACGGCTTTAGGTGGGCTTCTTCCAAATCCTGAGGTCTTTGGCTTAGACTTTGCCCTTGTCGGAATGTTTATCGGGATTTTTACTTCGCAATTTCAGATTATGCAAAGACGGGTTCCTGTACGGAATCTGCTGCGGATCCTAGCCGTTGTTGCGGTGTCCTTCTTTTTGCTCTTGACAGTGGTGTCTCAGTCGCTAGCTGTTCTGTTTGCGACCTTGCTAGGTTGTACCATGGGGGTGGTCTTAGATGGTCAGTAAATATCTTTTGTTAGCCGTTATCTTTTCAGGCCTAGTGACTTGGATTCCCCGTATGATTCCCTTCATCTTGGTTAAGTACAAGGGGTTGCCAGCTATCGTTGAGCGATTTTTGAAGTTCTTGCCTGTTTCCATTATCTTTGCCTTGATCCTTTCAAGCGTAGTGACTGGCAAGGTTGGCAGCCTTCCTCAGATCAAATGGCTGGACTTTTTAGCAGTCTTTCCAACGGCTTGGGTAGCCTTTCGCTACCGCAATCTAGTTGCTACAGTTCTCTTTGGAGTGGTCTTGATTGCAGTCTTGCGTCTGGTCTTTTAGTCAGCCATAAAAAAAACCTATCACCGAGATAGATATCATATAATGGCGAAAAAAAATATTTTCTGTTAAGATAGTAAAGTATTCTATTTTGGAGGAAACGACATGAAAAAAATCGTCAAATATTCATCTCTTGCTGCTCTAGGACTTGTTGCCGCAGGTGTACTAGCAGCTTGTTCAGGTGGAGATAAAAAAGATACTGCAACTAGCGAAGCAGCATCTGGTAAGAAAGAAATTATCGTTGCAACCAATGCTTCACCAAAACCATTTAACTACGAAGAAAATGGCGAGTTGACTGGTTATGAGATTGAAGTAGTCCGTGCTATCTTTAAAGACTCTGACAAATACGATGTCAAGTTTGAAAAGACAGAGTGGTCAGGTGTCTTTGCAGGTCTTGATAGCGACCGTTACCAAATGGCTGTGAACAATATCAGCTATACCAAAGAACGTGCTGAAAAATACCTTTATGCAGCTCCAACTGCTAAAAACCCTAACGTTCTCGTTGTGAAGAAAGACGATGATAGCATCAAGTCGCTTGATGACATCGGAGGCAAGTCTACTGAGGTCGTTCAAGGGACAACATCAGCTAAACAGCTAGAAGATTATAACAAACAACACGCTGACAATCCAACGGTTCTTAACTACACTAAGGCTGATTTCCAACAAATCATGTCTCGTTTGAGCGATGGTCAGTTTGACTACAAGATCTTCGATAAAATTGGTGTTGAAACAGTTATCAAGAACCAAGGTTTGGACAACTTGAAAGTCATTGAACTTCCAAGCGACCAACAACCTTACGTTTACCCACTTCTTGCTAAAGGTCAAGATGAGTTGAAATCATTTGTAGACAAACGTATCCAAGAACTCTACAAAGACGGAACTCTTGAAAAATTGTCTAAACAGTTCTTCGGAGACACTTATCTCCCAGCAGAAGCTGATATTAAATAGTCGTATGAAATCATCCAGTCTGAGAAAGGCGGATGATTTCTCAATTTTTAGGCATATAGTTTCAAACTATACGTCTGCCTATCTAATAACAATTTGCTAAATCAAATAAAGTATGAGATACTATTACGGTATTATTTTTAAAGGAGATAGAATCATGAAAATTAAAAAATGGCTCGGTGTAGCAGCTCTTGCTACAGTCGCAGGTTTGACTCTTGCAGCTTGCGGAAATTCAGAAAAGAAAGCAGACAACGAAACAGTTGTCAAAATTGCAACAGTTAACCGTAGCGGTTCTGAAGAAGCACGTTGGGATAAAATCCAAGAATTGGTTGAAAAAGATGGTATTAAATTGGAATTCACAGAGTTCACAGACTATTCACAACCAAACAAGGCAACTGCTGATGGCGAAGTAGACTTGAATGCTTTCCAACACTACAACTTCTTGAACAACTGGAACAAAGAAAACGGGAAAGACCTTGTAGCGATTGCAGATACCTACATCTCACCAATCCGTCTTTACTCAGGTAAAAATGGGGAAGAAAACAAGTACACCAAAGTGGAAGAAATCCCAGATAACGGTGAAATCGCCGTACCAAACGATGCAACAAACGAAAGCCGTGCACTTTACTTGCTTCAATCAGCTGGTTTGATCAAATTGGATGTTTCTGGAACTGCCCTTGCAACAGTTGCTAACATCACAGAAAATCCAAAGAACTTGAAGATTACTGAATTAGACGCTAGCCAAACAGCTCGTTCATTGTCATCAGTTGATGCTGCCGTTGTAAACAATACCTTCGTTACAGAAGCAAAATTGGACTACAAGAAAGCACTCTTCAAAGAACAAGCTGATGAAAACTCAAAACAATGGTACAACATCATTGTTGCGAAAAAAGATTGGGAATCATCACCTAAGGCTGATGCCATCAAGAAAATTATCGCAGCTTACCACACTGATGAAGTGAAAAAAGTTATCGAAGAAACATCAGACGGTTTGGACCAACCAGTTTGGTAATAAGACACAGGGAGGTGGGAGAGAGTTTCCACCTCTTGCTTTTTATATAGAGTTGATTTTAAAGAGGCACTTGTGGTCGTTTTGAGGACGCAAGTACGTAGTAGAAAGAGAGAGAAAATGGTTTTTCCTAGCGAACAAGAGCAGATTGAAAAATTTGAGAAGGATCATGTGGCCCAACATTATTTTGAAGTCTTGCGCACCTTAATTTCCAAGAAATCAGTCTTTGCCCAGCAGGTTGGACTAAAGGAAGTCGCAAACTATCTGGGTGAGATTTTCAAGCGTGTAGGGGCTGAAGTAGAGATTGATGAGACTTATACGGCCCCTTTTGTCATGGCGCATTTCAAGAGTTCGCGTCCGGATGCCAAGACCTTGATTTTCTATAATCACTATGACACCGTGCCAGCAGATGGCGACCAGGTGTGGACAGAGAATCCTTTTACCCTTTCTGTGCGAAATGGCTTTATGTATGGGCGTGGGGTTGACGATGACAAGGGCCACATCACGGCTCGTTTGAGTGCTCTGAGAAAGTATATGCAGCACCATGATGACCTGCCTGTCAATATCAGCTTTATCATGGAAGGGGCAGAGGAATCTGCTTCTATGGATCTAGATAAGTATTTAGAGAAACACGCAGACAAACTTCGTGGGGCGGACTTGCTAGTCTGGGAGCAAGGGACCAAGAACGCCTTGGAACAGCTGGAAATCTCTGGCGGAAACAAGGGAATTGTAACCTTTGATGCTAAGGTAAAAAGTGCGGATGTGGATATTCACTCGAGTTATGGTGGTGTCGTGGAGTCAGCGCCGTGGTATCTTATCCAGGCCTTAAGTAGTCTGCGAGCTGCTGATGGACGTATCTTGGTAGAAGGCTTGTACGAGAATGTTCAAGAGCCAAATGAACGAGAACTAGCCTTGGTAGATACCTATGCCCAACGCAATCCTGAGGAAATCAGTCGCATTTATGGCTTGGAATTGCCTCTCTTACAAGAGGATCGTGCAGCCTTTCTAAAACGTTTCTTTTTCGAGCCAGCCCTTAATATCGAAGGGATTCAGTCAGGTTATCAAGGGCAAGGGGTTAAAACGATTTTGCCAGCAGAAGCCAGTGCTAAGCTAGAGGTTCGTTTGGTTCCTGGCCTAGAACCGCATGATGTTCTGGAAAAAATTCGGAAACAGCTAGACAAAAATGGCTTTGATAAGGTAGAATTATACTATACCTTGGGAGAGATGAGCTATCGAAGCGATATGAGCGCACCAGCCATTCTCAACGTAATCGAGTTGGCCAAGAAATTCTATCCACAGGGCGTTTCAGTCTTGCCGACAACAGCGGGGACAGGACCTATGCATACGGTCTTTGATGCCCTAGAGGTACCAATGGTGGCCTTCGGTCTAGGAAATGCCAATAGCCGAGACCATGGTGGAGATGAAAATGTGCGAATCGCCGATTACTACACCCATATTGAATTAGTAGAGGAGCTGATTAGAAGCTATGAGTAGAGATATTATCAAGTTAGATCAGATTGATGTGACTTTTCACCAAAAGAAGAGAACCATCACAGCGGTCAAGGATGTGACCATTCACATCCAAGAAGGGGATATCTACGGAATCGTTGGATATTCTGGAGCAGGGAAATCAACCCTTGTACGGGTGATTAACCTCTTGCAAAAACCATCTGCAGGGAAAATTACCATTGATGACGATGTGATTTTTGATGGTAAGGTCACTTTGACGGCGGAACAGTTACGTCGGAAACGTCAAGATATCGGGATGATTTTCCAACACTTTAATCTTATGAGCCAGAAAACGGCCGAGGAGAATGTGGCCTTTGCCCTTAAACATTCTGGACTCAGCAAGGAAGAAAAGAAAGCTAAAGTAGCCAAGTTGTTAGACTTGGTTGGCTTGGCGGATCGTGCTGAAAACTACCCTTCACAACTATCAGGAGGGCAAAAACAGCGTGTGGCCATTGCGCGTGCCTTGGCAAATGATCCAAAAATTTTGATTTCAGACGAGTCAACGTCTGCCCTCGACCCTAAGACAACTAAGCAGATTTTGGCCTTGTTGCAAGATTTGAACCAAAAATTAGGATTGACCGTTGTCTTGATTACGCATGAAATGCAGATTGTCAAAGATATTGCCAACCGTGTGGCAGTTATGCAGGATGGGCATTTGATTGAAGAGGGTAGTGTTCTTGAAATCTTCTCAGATCCTAAACAACCTTTGACCCAGGACTTTATCTCAACAGCTACAGGTATTGATGAAGCGATGGTCAAGATTGAGAAGCAAGAAATCGTAGAACACTTGTCTGAGAACAGTATCTTAGTGCAGCTCAAGTATGCAGGGGCTTCGACAGACGAGCCACTTTTGAATGAATTGTACAAGCGTTACCAAGTAACGGCCAATATCCTCTATGGGAATATTGAAATCCTCGATGGCACTCCAGTCGGAGAATTGGTTGTGGTCTTGTCAGGTGAAAAAGCAGCGCTAGTAGGTGCTCAAGAAGCCATCCGTCAGGCTGGTGTGCAGTTAAAAGTATTGAAGGGAGGACAGTAAGATGGAATCATTGATTCAAACCTATTTACCAAATGTCTATAAAATGGGCTGGGCTGGTCAGGCAGGCTGGGGAACAGCCATCTACCTAACTCTTTATATGACAGTTCTTTCCTTCATCATCGGAGGGTTCTTGGGGCTGGTGGCAGGTCTTTTCCTCGTCTTGACAGCGCCAGGTGGTGTCTTGGAAAATAAGGTTATCTTCTGGATTTTGGACAAGATTACCTCTATTTTCCGTGCGGTTCCTTTCATCATCCTCTTGGCAATCATGTCGCCACTCTCTCACTTGATCGTCAAGACGAGCATCGGGCCAAATGCAGCTCTTGTGCCACTTTCTTTTGCGGTTTTTGCCTTCTTTGCCCGTCAGGTGCAGGTGGTCTTGGCTGAACTAGATGGTGGTGTCATTGAGGCGGCTCAAGCGAGCGGAGCGACCTTCTGGGACATCGTGGGTGTTTACCTATCAGAAGGTCTTCCAGATTTGATTCGTGTGACGACTGTGACCTTGATTTCCCTTGTTGGGGAAACAGCTATGGCAGGAGCAGTTGGTGCTGGTGGTATCGGTAACGTAGCTATCGCTTATGGATTTAACCGTTACAATCACGATGTGACCATCTTGGCAACCATCATTATCATCTTGATTATCTTTACAATCCAGTTCTTGGGAGATTTCTTGACCAAGAAACTAAGTCATAAATAAAAAGAGCCGAAGGGCTCTTTTTTAGTGATTAGATCTTGTGTGTAAGCTTTTTACTAATGGCTTGCCCAACCACAGCCCCCATCAAGGCACCTAGGAGGATGCTTGAAACAAAGAGAAGGATTTTGTCCAACTCTGGAGCGACCATGATACGGTCAATGTATTCTTGGGATTTCCCACGCGCAAGTAAGGTGGCCACGTAAGTTTTGGGACGGATCCACATGAGGAAGATAGGGCCACTTGTGCTAAAAGCAAAGACGAGGAAGGAGAGGGTGTTTTTGATTCGATCTCTGTAGTTTCCGAGACGAGCGATGGCATCTGCTACAAGACCACAGGCGAGTCCTGGGAGAAAGGCACCAGCGCCATGCTTGCTGGCTAGGAAGAAAATTGCCATAAAAAGTCCTAGACTGGTGATAGCGCCAAAACGAGGGACCTTCGTCAAAAGAAGCATGTAGACACTGCCACCGACAAGGGCAGAAAAGGCCGGCGCGTAGAACATATTGCCTGTTTGATCGACCAGGTGTCCTAGGAAGACTCCAATCCCTACACAGAGAAAGTAGAGGACGGCGGCCAAGAGGGCGGTTAAGATATTTTTCTTCATGAGAATCTCCTTGATGCGAATTAACAAAACCAATTGTATCACGCTTTTTGAGGATTGTAAATGGGAGTTCTATATTTTTGAAAACGTTTGAAATATGATATAATAGTTACATCGTTAGTTTAAGGAGAGTAGCATGGGAAAATTTCTAGAATTCGTCTTTAATCGTATCTTTTTGGGAATGATTGCGACGGCTTATTTCTGGCTATTAACACTAGCAGGAGGAGTGGTATTTGGTTTGGCACCAGCTAGTGCAACTCTTATGAGTTTGTATGGGGAGCATGGTTATACCTATCGAGCCTACCATTTGAAGGAAGCTTGGGAATTGTATAAGAGCAATTTTGTCAAGAGCAATCTGGCTTTCTATAGTTTTGTGTTTGTGGATCTTGTCCTAGTTTATGGTTTGTATCTTCTAGTTCAATTGCCCCACCAGACGATTTTCCACCTCTTGGCGACCTTTCTCAACGTCCTTGTAGTTGCTCTTGTCTTTCTAGCCTATACTGTGTCCTTGAAACTTCAGGTGTACTTTGATTTATCCTACCAAAACACCTTAAAACTGTCCCTTATCGGGATTTTTATGAGCTTACCTGCGATTGCCAAGGTTTTACTCGGGTCCGCTCTCCTTGTAGGAGTTGGTTATTATATGCCTGCCTTGCTCTTTTTTGTAGGAATTGGGATGTGGCATTTCTTTATCAGTGATATGTTGGAACCTATTTATGAAAGTATCCATGAAAAATTGGCGACAAAATAGAATGAAGCAGTTTTGGCTTCACTCTCTTTTACGGATTTATAGTTTGGTTATGATCGTGGTCATTGCCAGTTTTGCGATTATGCTATCGTATGCTGACTGGGACTCGCGTGAGAAAGAGGCCCAACGGGTTGCAGAACGTGTGACCACTCGGACAGTGAGCGAAGTGGAATATTATCACAGAGAGTCAACTCAACTTGCTCAGTCTTTGGTTGAAAATCAGGCCCGCATCGAAGGAATTTACAAGTATTTCAGTCTCAGCACACCAGACTACTTCTACTGGCAATTAGAGCGTAAAACTTCACCTTATATATCGGTTTCCCTGTATGAAAATATTGATGACCTCTATGTTCGGAATGATTTTGTGACTGGAGTGGCCATTGTTCTTCAGGACTACAAGGAAGTGTATGTTTCGACTAGAGAAAAACGCAGTGGAGAGAAAATTCCTGCGGAGGATTTTAAGCCGACAGCTAATAGTTTTGCCATTCCTGTTTCCGATCCTGTGTCTGACAAGGATTTAGGAGTGATTTATATCTCCCTATCCCCAGATGTTTTACATGGAGCTATTGACAATACAAGGGGCCATATCCCAATGGCTGTAACAGTAACTTCGCCTTTTGAGACTGAGATGTTCCATATTGGGGAGAAGGTCTCAGCCGAGCGAGAAAACTGGTTTGTGGGTGTCACCTCTCACGGTTATCAGGTTCGAGTTGCTGTTCCTAAAAATTTTGTTCTTACAGGAACTTTGACGAGTTCTGCTGTTATTATTGGGCTAAGTATTCTCTTTATCATCATTTTGTACGTGACCCTTAGACAGACTTTTTCAAATTACCAAAAGCAGGTCGTAGATCTAGTAGATTCGATCGAGGTGATTGCTCAAGGGGAAGAAGGCCTTCGAATCGATACCTCTGAAAAAGACCAAGAGTTGCTTCTCATTGCAGAAACAACCAATGATATGTTGGATCGCCTGGAAAAAAATATCCATGATATCTATCAGCTAGAGCTCAGTCAAAAAGATGCCAATATGCGAGCCCTGCAAGCTCAAATCAATCCTCACTTTATGTACAATACTCTAGAGTTTTTACGGATGTATGCCGTCATGCAAAGTCAGGATGAACTGGCAGATATTATCTATGAATTTAGCAGCTTGTTACGCAACAATATCTCTGACGAGCGGGAAACGACCTTGAAGCAGGAGTTGGAATTTTGCCGAAAATATAGCTATCTCTGTATGGTACGTTATCCTAAATCCATTGCTTATGGTTTCAAGATTGAACCAGAATTGGAAGAAATGAGGATTCCAAAATTTACACTCCAACCATTAGTAGAAAACTACTTTGCCCATGGTGTGGACCATCGCAGAACGGATAATGTCATCAGTATTAAAGCCTTGAAGGGCCAAGGCTTCGTTGAAATCCTAGTGGAAGACAATGGTCGGGGAATGTCCGCTGAGAAACTAGCTAGCTTGCAAGAAAAATTAACTCAGAGAAGTTTTGAACACGAGGCAAGCTATAGTGGGGAGCGGCAATCAATTGGAATAGTAAATGTACACGAACGCTTTGTTCTCTACTTTGGGGATCGCTACCAAATCAGTGTAGAGTCAGCTGAGCAAGAAGGTGTTCGTTACCATATCATTATCCAGGATGAATAGAAAGGGTAGAAATGTATAAAGTTTTATTAGTAGACGATGAGTACATGGTGACAGAGGGGCTCAAGCGATTAATCCCCTTTGAAAAATGGGATATGCAAGTTGTCGCAACAGCTAATCACGCAGATGATGCTTTGGACTATATTAAGAAAAATCCAGTAGATGTGGTCATTTCCGATGTCAACATGCCAGATAAGACCGGACTTGAGATGATTAGGGAAATGAAAGAGCTACTTCCAGATACCTATTATATCTTGCTGTCTGGTTATCAGGAGTTTGAGTACGTTAAAAAAGCCATGAACCTTAGTGTCGTGGATTATCTGGTTAAGCCAGTAGACAAGGTGGAGTTGGGCAATTTATTAGAAAAGATTGCGCAACAGCTTCAGGAAAAGGTGGAACAAAGTCAGACCCTCAGTCAAGAATTGGATGAGACAGGATTTACGAACTACCTGTCAGGTAAAGACAGCTGGTGGATTGGTCTATCTAAGGAAAAGCAAGGTTCTTTTACCATTCCTTACTATGTTTTGGGACAAGACTGGCAGATTTTTATCTCTGATCAACCGCTCGATGGCATCGTCGTGACACCATTTGAAGCACCCTACCAGCAGTCCTTTGAGAATTGGAAGATCAACGCTGAAAAAGCCCTTTTCTACGGTTCAGTCAATCTAGAAAAATCCGAGAGTTTGTTTGCTTATTACGAGCCGATTTATCGGGTGATTATCCAAGGGAATATCAATCAAATCATCGAGGAATTAACCCTGCTAGAGAAGGTTGTTTTGGAGAATACTCCGCGCGTGGCCATCACGAAGCAGCTCTTCACCCAGTTTGTCATGGATGTCTTTAATTTGTTTGAACACCTAAAAGCAGATGATATGACCGAGATTGTCAAAGCTATCCATGCCATTAACACCTTTGAAGAATTGGTTGCCTATATCAAAGAAACCTTGACCAAGTTCTTTGGCCAGTACCGCATGAATGAAAATGTGGTGAGCGTTCTGGAGGTGATTGGGCGTGATTATCAGAAAGAGCTCTCACTTAAGGATATTAGCAAGGATCTCTTTATCAATCCTGTCTATCTCGGTCAGCTGATCAAGAGGGAAACCAACTCGACTTTTGCGGAATTGCTCAATAAACAGCGAATTAAGGCGGCGCAACAACTCTTGCTTTCGACCAGTGATAGTATCGAAGATATTTGCTATGCAGTTGGTTACAGTAATGTTGGATATTTCTACAAGGTTTTCCGTAAATTGTGCGGAAAATCACCGAAAGCTTATCGCAAACAAGTTGAAACCAGCTTGTAAAAGTTGTATTCCTGTACAAAAAATGCTATAATGTTCAAAATATCTTATGGAGGAAAACATGAAAAAGAATCCTATTTATCTTTGGGTCTTGTTAGTCCTATCAGCCCTTATTTCATCTATGTCATTATTTGGAATCTTGAGTCCATTGCCAAGTAAAGATGTGCTTCGTGCTAGTCTGGCGAATAGCGGGACGC
This sequence comes from Streptococcus oralis, assembly GCF_022749195.1. Lineage (NCBI taxonomy): Bacteria > Bacillati > Bacillota > Bacilli > Lactobacillales > Streptococcaceae > Streptococcus > Streptococcus oralis. The sequence continues at coordinate 1,734,918 of NZ_CP094226.1, read as the reverse complement.
TTACTGCTCAGCAATTAGAAGACACAGTCAACTATACTTACCAAGTAACAGCGTCATCGCACTCAATTTTTAATGTAGTTTTGATTGTTTTATCTGCTATTTTAGTTGTGGTAGCCTTTGTGTTCTTAGTTCGTAAAAACGTCCAATTTGCAAACTATGCTTATATTGGCTATGTTCTACTAGCTATTGTTGGTTTGGTTTATAGCTATATGAATGTTCAAGATGCAGTTCAATTAATCAAAGATACTACCCTCGGCTTAGGAATGGGAGCATTAGCACAAGGAACGAATATTTTGTTCATCATCATCAACGTCCTCTTTTTAGCCTTGGTATTCTACAAGATGTGGCGCCAGCAAAAAGATTTGGCTGAAGAAGCCGAAGCAGAAGAAGTTGCCTAAGTATTGACAAAAAAGAACTATCAAGTTACAATCTTGGTAGTTCTTTTTATATCGTAAACATAAAAATCGAGGTCAATATGAAAAAAATATCCTTAGTTTATATCAGTCTGAGTGGGAATACAGAGAGTTTTGTAACCCGACTCAAGGACTATCTCTTGTCTCAGTACGAAGAAATTGAGGTCCAAAAAATCCATATCAAGGATCTGGTCAAGGAAGGGAAAGATTTCTTTGAGATGGACCATCCTTATGTCGCCTTTTTACCAACCTATCTAGAAGGTGGAAATGGTGTCGATAATGGCGATGTTGAGATCCTGACGACTCCAGTGGGCGACTTTATCGCCTATGGGGACAATGCTAGTAAGTGTTTTGGGGTAGTGGGTTCTGGCAACCGCAATTTTAACAATCAATACTGCCTGACAGCTAAGCAGTACAGCCAGCGTTTTGGCTTCCCGGTCCTAGCAGACTTTGAAATGCGTGGGATGCTGGGAGATATTAAAAAAGTCGCAGCGATCATTGCAGATTTGTATGAGTTAGAAATAGAAAAATAAAGTAGTACTGAGGGGCAGTTGAGATTTTCAACTGCTTTTTGTGTATGCAAAAAGCACCCCGTAAGGGCGCCGTTTTATATACTATCCTGCTTTTCCGATGGCAAGTGCATAGATAAAGAAGATAGCGAAGCCAAAGAGGAAAATCAATCCTGCGATAGCGAGGAGTTTTAGCCAAGAAGGAAGATTTTTATTCTCACGTGTCACCAAAACATAGTTCAAGAGAGCGAAGAATGGTGTGGTCAGGAAAGAACCAATCATGGCAAAGCGAAGCATGGTGGAAACTTGACCAGCAAAGAATTTAATAATTACGATACCAATGATAGCGGTAATGGTCATCCAGATGTTCAAAGATTTACGAGTATCCTCTTTTTGACGAATCAAGAGTCGTAGCGATTCCTGATTGACACGAGAGTAACCATCGATAACGGTGATGACTGTTCCAAAGATACAGAGAAAGGCGATAAAGGTAATCAAATAACGGGACCATTCTCCAAGAACAGAGGCATACATACCAACAAATTGAGAAATGTACTTGGCTGAAGCAGCTTCAACTGCCTGCCCAGTAGGATACTGAATCAGTGCTCCTAGTGCCACGAAGAATACAGCTAGGATAGCAGTTCCAATGTAACCAACGTTAAAGTCGAAAAGTGCGTCCGCTGTATTAAAGTTGACGGTCTTTTTCTTTTCAGCAGACCAGAGTGAATTGATGGCTGAAATTTCAATAGGAGCAGGCATCCATCCTAAGAGGGAAACGATGAAAGGGAGGGCCGCCATTTGCCAGGGTGTCTTTTCGACAAAATCAGAGCTGTATTCTGGATGTTTAATTGCAGCAATGATAACTGCAAGAACAGTTGCAATGGTCAAAGCAGACATGATCCATTTTGCCATACCATCCAATAGTTTGTAACCACCAAAGAGTAGCATGGCCCAAATGACTGCAACAAGGATAAGAGACCATTGAGTGATGCTAAGACCGATCATTGGGAAGGCGCTAGCGATGATGGCAGAGCAAAGGATAGCGACTCCAGCTGTGTTGACCATGGCAGAGAAGACATTGAGGACAAAGAAAATCCAGAGATAGAGTCTCCCTTTTTCGGCGTAGCCTTCGACCAAGGTTTTACCAGTGTCAGCAGTATATTCAGCGCCAAAACGGAAAAATGGGTATTTAAAGACATTGGCCAAGATAACCAAGAGAAGTAGTGACCAACCATAAGAGCCACCAGCTTGAGTAGAGGATACAATGTGAGAACCTCCAACGGCAGCAGAAGCCATTAGGATTCCTGGCCCCATTGCCTTTAGTTTGCTTGCCCAGGTTGACTGGTTTGATAACGTAACTTGTGACATAATAAACGCTCCTATTTTTGAATTTTCAGAATAATCTGAATAGATAGCTACTATTCTACAAAAAACATAAAAGAAATGCAAGAATATTTTGAAAAAATATAGAAAATTACAGAAAAACTTACATGAATTAATGAAATTACCCTAAGGAGAATATGGTTAAGCCTAAAAAAATCCGAGAAGAAAACTTCTCGGATTTTGATTATTTCAATTGATCTGTGACGTCTTTTGAGAGCAACATTCCCAGATGGTAAGTTTTATTGATATGCGCAATGACATCATTGATATTTTCAGTCGTGTGAATTTTCTCTTTGATGTCAGATCTAAATGTCTCGTCCTTCAAGAGTTGCTCTTGGTAGAGCCTTTGAAGTCTTTCCTTCTCGTACTTATTGAGCAGAAAAAGGAAAACCAAGCTAAGTACAACGAGGATATAAGCATATTGGCTCATAAGGAATCTCCCAGTGTGATAAATAAATAGTAAAAGTGAATAAAGTGTTTCATTGAATAGCTGCAAGGCCGAACAAAATATAAATGTTATTTTGCCTCAATCTTTCAGACTGCTTTACAATCAAGTGATTAAAAGATTACGACATGAGCCTAACCAAATCGATATTATTTGGTTAGGTGAATTAGTGAAGCGCCAAGTCAAATCACTATAGTTACGACGTCATGGCCTCTAAATCGATTATATTTAGGGGCCATGACTAGTGAAGCAGTTAGCTAGTCCGCATATAGCGGCTAGCGTCTAACAATTAGGAACTTTAGTTCCAATTGTTAGTACTGAATCACATCTTCTCCGGCGCTTCTACTCCGAGCAAACGAAGGGCTTCTTTGAGGACCACTGCGGTTGCGTAGCTGAGTGCTAGACGACTGTCGCGCTCAGGACTTTCATCTAGGATACGTGTATGTGCATAATATTTGTTAAAGGCTTGAGCAAGACTAATCGCAAATTTCGCAATGATAGAAGGTTCAAAGTTATCTGCTGCACGATTGATAATACGTGGAAAGTCTTGGAGTAGTTTTATGATTTCCCAGCTTTCAGCATCATTCAGGCTGTAGTTGCCAACTGTATCTGGCTTGAAATCGGCTTTGCGCAAGATAGATTGGATACGAGCGTAGGCGTATTGAACGTAAGGTCCAGTTTCTCCTTCAAAGGATACCATAGCTTCAAGGTCGAAGTCATATCCATTTGTACGGTCGGTCTTAAGATCATAGAACTTGATAGCCCCAACTCCAACAGCGTGGGCAACTTGGTCTTTATTTTCTAACTCAGGATTTTTCGCCTCGATTTGGGCTTTGGCACGACTAACAGCCTCAGCGATAGTCGGTTCTAGCAAGATGACATTTCCTTTACGAGTAGAGAGTTTTTTCCCTTCTTTTGTTACCAATCCAAATGGAACATGGACAATGTCTTGGCTCCAATCGTAGCCCATCTCTTGTAGTACTGCCTTGAGTTGTTTGAAGTGGGCAGATTGCTCTTGACCAACAACATAGATGGATTTTGCAAATTGGTATTCGTTTTTACGGTAGAGGGCTGCAGCCAAGTCACGTGTGATATAGAGAGTTGCACCATCAGATTTTTTGATAAGGGCTGGATGTTCAATTCCATATTTCTCAAGATTCACAACTTGAGCCCCTTCTGACTCAACAAGAAGTCCTTTTTCAGCGAGAATGTCTACAACAGCATCCATCTTATCATTGTAGAAGGCTTCTCCGTTGTAGCTGTCAAAATCAACTTGCAATTCATTGTAAAGGCGGTTGAATTCCACTAAACTTTCATCACGGAACCATTGCCAGAGAGCGAGGGCTTCCTCATCTCCATTTTCCAGTTTGCGGAACCATTCGCGTGCTTCTTCATCCAAGCTAGGGTCTTTTTCAGCTTCAGCATTGATGCGAACGTAGAGTTTAAGAAGTTCATCGATTGGATGTGCTTTAACGGCTTCTTCATTTCCCCATTTCTTGTAGGCAACGATCAACATTCCAAACTGTTTGCCCCAGTCTCCTAGGTGGTTGACCTTGACCGTTTGATAACCGATTTTTTGGAAAATATGTGATAAGCTATCTCCGATAACTGTTGAACGCAAGTGCCCAATAGAGAATGGTTTTGCGATATTGGGACTAGACATATCGATAACGACATTTTCTTGCTTGCCAATGGTTTGGTCAGCATAGTGATCTTTTTCAGTGATAACATCCTGTAATACCTGAGCCGAAATAGCAGATTTATCAAGGAAAAAGTTAACGTAAGGTCCAGTAGCAACAACCTTTTCAAAGGCATGACTATTGATTTTTTCAGCAATATCTGCTGCGATCATTTGCGGAGCTTTACGCGCGACCTTTGCTAGAGAAAAGGCAGGGAAGGCGATGTCTCCCATTTCTGAGTTTTTAGGTGTTTCCAGTAAATTTAAAATAGCCTCTTGGTCCAGGCTATCAATGACGCTAGCCAACTCGCTAGCAATCAATTCTTTTGTATTCATAAGGGCTCCTTTTGGGCTTTTTTACTATTTTAACACAATTTACTACATTTTTTGAGAAAGAAAAGAATTTTTTTGAATTATCTAGTTTTTTTGGTATAATATAGTTATAAAATAAATGTAAAACTTGTTATAAATATTCACTTAAGAGGATAATATGAGAAAAAGAGAACGGCATCAATTGATTAAAAAGATGATCACCGAAGAAAAACTTGGGACACAAAAAGAGATTCAAGATCGTTTAGAAGCTCGTAATGTTTATGTGACACAAACGACTTTGTCACGTGATTTGCGTGAAATCGGCTTGACCAAGGTTAAGAAAAATGATATGGTGTATTATGTACTAGCAAATGAGACAGATAAGATTGATTTAGTTGAGTTTTTGTCTCATCACTTAGAAGGTGTTGCAAGAGCAGAGTTCACCTTGGTACTTCATACCAAACTTGGGGAAGCTGCAGTCTTAGCAAACATTGTAGATGCAAACAAGGATGAATGGATTTTAGGAACGGTTGCTGGTGCTAATACCTTATTGATTATTTGTCGAGACCAGCACGTTGCCAAGCTGATGGAAGATCGTTTGCTAGATTTGATGAAAGATAAATAAGGTCTTGGGAGTTGCTCTCAAGACTTATTTTTAGCAAGGAGAGACGGAAAATGGCAACAGAAAAGCTATCACCCGGCATGCAACAGTATGTGGATATTAAAAAACAATACCCAGATGCTTTTTTGCTTTTTCGAATGGGTGATTTTTACGAGTTGTTCTATGAAGATGCAATTAATGCAGCGCAAATTTTAGAAATTTCCTTAACAAGTCGGAATAAAAATGCAGAAAATCCGATACCCATGGCGGGTGTCCCCTATCATTCTGCCCAGCAGTATATCGACGTATTGATCGAGCAGGGCTATAAGGTAGCCATAGCCGAGCAGATGGAAGATCCCAAACAAGCAGTTGGTGTTGTCAAGCGAGAGGTGGTCCAGGTCATCACACCTGGGACGGTCGTCGATAGCAGTAAGCCGGATAGTCAGAATAATTTCTTGGTTGCCGTAGATCGCGATGGCAATCAATTTGGTCTGGCTTATATGGATCTAGTGACGGGTGACTTTTATGTGACGGGGCTATTGGATTTCACGTTGGTTTGTGGGGAAATCCGTAACCTCAAGGCTCGTGAAGTGGTGCTGGGTTATGACTTGTCTGAGGAAGAAGAACAAATTTTCAGCTGTCAGATGAATTTGGTGCTTTCTTATGAGAAAGAAGGTTTTGAGGATATTCATTTACTGGATCCACGATTGGCAGCTGTGGAGCAAGCAGCAGCTAGTAAGCTCCTCCAGTATGTTCATCGGACCCAGATGCGGGAATTGAACCATCTTAAACCAGTTATCCGCTATGAAATCAAAGATTTCTTGCAGATGGATTATGCGACCAAGGCTAGTCTGGATTTGGTTGAGAATGCCCGTTCAGGCAAGAAGCAGGGGAGTCTTTTCTGGCTTTTGGATGAAACCAAGACGGCTATGGGCATGCGGCTCTTGCGTTCTTGGATTCATCGTCCTTTGATTGATAAGGAGCGAATCGTCCAGCGTCAAGAGGTGGTGCAGGTATTTCTTGACCACTTCTTTGAGCGTAGTGATTTAACGGACAGTCTCAAGGGTGTTTATGATATCGAACGCTTGGCTAGTCGGGTTTCGTTTGGCAAGACCAATCCCAAGGATCTCTTGCAGTTGGCGACTACCTTATCTAGTGTGCCAAGGATTCGGGCGATTTTAGAGGGAATGGAGCAGCCTGCTTTAGCCTATCTCATCGCACAGTTGGATGCCATTCCAGAGTTAGAGAGCTTGATTAGCGCAGCGATAGCCCCTGAAGCCCCTCACGTGATTACGGAAGGTGGCATTATCCGGACGGGATTTGATGAGACCTTGGATAAATACCGTCGTGTACTCAGAGAAGGGACTAGCTGGATTGCTGAGATTGAGGCTAAGGAGAGAGAAAACTCTGGCATCAGCACGCTTAAGATTGACTACAATAAAAAGGACGGCTACTATTTCCATGTGACCAATTCGCAACTGGGAAATGTGCCAGCCCACTTTTTCCGCAAGGCAACGCTGAAAAACTCGGAACGCTTTGGTACCGAAGAATTGGCCCGTATCGAGGGAGATATGCTGGAGGCGCGTGAGAAGTCAGCCAACCTAGAATATGAAATCTTTATGCGCATCCGTGAGGAAGTCAGCAAGTACATCCAGCGTTTGCAGGCTTTAGCCCAAGGAATTGCGACGGTTGATGTTTTGCAAAGTCTGGCAGTTGTGGCTGAAACCCAGCATTTGATTCGACCTGAGTTTGGAGAGGATTCACAAATCGCTATCCAGAAAGGTCGCCATGCTGTCGTCGAAAAGGTTATGGGAGCGCAGACCTACATTCCAAACAGTATCCAGATGTCAGAAGATACCAGCATTCAACTGATTACGGGACCCAACATGAGCGGGAAGTCAACCTACATGCGCCAGCTAGCCATGACGGCGGTTATGGCCCAGCTGGGTTCTTATGTGCCGGCAGAAAGCGCCCATTTGCCGATCTTCGATGCCATCTTTACCCGTATCGGAGCAGCAGATGACTTGGTTTCAGGTCAATCAACCTTCATGGTGGAGATGATGGAGGCCAACAATGCCATTTCGCATGCGACCAAGGACTCCTTGATTCTCTTCGATGAATTGGGACGGGGAACGGCAACTTATGACGGGATGGCTCTCGCCCAGTCCATCATCGAATACATCCATAAACATATCGGAGCTAAAACCCTCTTTGCGACCCACTATCATGAGTTGACTAGTCTGGAGTCCAGTTTGGAACACTTGGTCAATGTCCACGTGGCAACCTTGGAGCAGGATGGACAGGTTACCTTCCTTCACAAGATTGAACCAGGGCCAGCTGACAAATCCTATGGTATCCACGTTGCTAAGATTGCTGGTTTACCAGCAGAACTTTTAGCAAGGGCGGATAAGATTTTGACCCAACTGGAGAATCAAGGGACGGAAAGTCCTGTTCCCATTAGAGAAACAAGTGCTGTCACAGAGCAGATGTCACTCTTTGATGCGCCTGAAGAACATCCTATCCTAGCAGAATTAGCTAAACTGGATGTGTACAATATGACACCTATGCAGGCTATGAATGTCTTAGTTGAGTTCAAACAAAAATTATAAAAAGAATCCCACTCGCGCCTTTGTGAGTGGGATTTCTCTATTACTTTTTATGAGCCAAGAGTTGATTGATGTGGTCTACTTTTTTAGCTTCTCTTTTATAGAGAATAGTCCAGATGATAAGGTAGACAATCGCAAACTCTGGAATGAGCTGGAGATAGAAAGTCCAGTGGAAGGGGAACCAACCAGCCAGAGTTGCTAGTGGGACAAAGCCCGCCAGCATGAGGAAAAAATGGGAAAGTGTGGCACGGAGCAAGCTCCAGTCACGGCTGAATAAGCGACTGCCAAAGCTAAAGAGAACTCCGATAGCTGACCAGATGATCATACAGTAGAGCAAGACGAGGGCACCGTGAACCTGATGTTGCACCATCACTTGTCCGACTAGAGAATCGGGACTAAGTGGGGCATAGCTATTTGGTGCATAAATGAGTGAAAAGAGGATAGAGAGGATGAGGCCGATAAGAACACCAGCGGCTGCATCGTGAAAGATTTGTTTTTTCATAGTTCTAATTTCTCCTTGATAGTTTTTAGGTAACGGCGTGAAGAGTAGGTGAAGCTTTCATTTTTTAAGAAAATTTCAACCAGACCATTGGGAGTGAGTTTGAGATGAGAGATGGAATCGATATTGACGATTTCAGATTGGGAAATTTGGATAAAAGTGGTCGGCAGCATTTCAAGAACCTGATAGAGTCGCAAATCAATACTGTAGGTCTGACTAGCAGTTTCTGCTAGAACCTTGCGATTCTCGATATAGAAGCGTTGAATCTTGCCAATCTTAACTAGATAAACCTGATCATCAATCTTTCCTTTGATTGTTTCTTTTTGGTCAAGATTTTCTGCGAACTCGATGACTTTCTGGACTTTTTCGGTCGGCTGAGGAGTTTGGACAATCAGCTTTTCCTCCTCGTAAGTCTCCTTAATCTGTAGTTCTACTTTCATAAATTTCCCTCCTTTTCAGTTATACAAGGTTAATCTCACTTCTTGTACACCTTTATTAATACTCTTCAAAAATCAAATTCAAACCACGTCAGCGTCGTCTTGCCGTACTAAAGTACTGTCTGCGCCTAGCTTTCTAGTTTGCTCTTTGATTTTTATTGAGTATACCACTATTTTACGACCCATGGCAAGAGCTTTTGTCTATGTGGAGAGATTTGGAGTCTATGTGGTATTTGCTTTTTCTGGTAACATCTGAAATATGGTATAATAGCACTAATCAATTTCTAGGAAAATAGATACAGAAAGGGGCTGAAAGATGTCTCATATTATTGAATTGCCAGAGGTGCTGGCAAACCAGATCGCGGCAGGGGAGGTTATCGAACGTCCTGCCAGTGTAGTCAAAGAGTTGGTAGAAAATGCCATTGACGCGGGTTCTAGCCAGATTATCATTGAGATTGAGGAATCAGGTCTAAAGAAGATTCAAATCACAGATAATGGCCATGGAATTGCCCACGATGAGGTGGAATTGGCCTTGCGTCGTCATGCAACCAGTAAGATAAAAAATCAAGCAGACCTCTTTCGGATTCGGACGCTCGGATTTCGAGGTGAAGCCCTGCCCTCTATCGCTTCTGTCAGTGTTCTGACTCTGTTGACGGCGGTGGATGGTGCGAGTCATGGGACCAAGCTCGTTGCGCGTGGGGGTGAAGTCGAAGCAATCACTCCTGCGACAAGTCCAGTGGGGACCAAGGTTTGTGTAGAGGACCTCTTTTTCAACACGCCTGCACGTCTCAAGTATATGAAGAGCCAGCAGGCGGAGCTGTCTCATATCATTGATATTGTCAACCGTCTGGGTTTGGCCCATCCAGAGATTTCTTTTAGTTTGATTAGTGATGGCAAGGAAATGACACGAACAGCTGGTACGGGTCAACTACGCCAAGCTATTGCTGGAATTTATGGTTTGGTCAGTGCCAAGAAGATGATAGCCATTGAGAATTCGGATCTAGACTTTGAAATTACAGGTTTTGTGTCTCTGCCTGAGTTGACTCGAGCTAATCGCAACTATATCAGCCTCTTCATCAATGGCCGTTATATCAAGAATTTCCTGCTCAATCGTGCAATTTTGGATGGTTATGGCAGCAAGCTCATGGTGGGACGCTTTCCGCTGGCTGTTATTCATATCCATATTGACCCTTATCTAGCGGATGTCAATGTGCATCCAACCAAGCAAGAGGTGCGAATTTCTAAGGAAAGAGAGCTGATGGCACTTGTCTCAGAAGCTATCGCAAAGAGTCTTAAGGAACAGACCTTGATACCGGATGCCTTGGAAAATCTTGCCAAGTCGACCGTGCGCAATCGTCAAAAGGTGGAGCAGACTATTCTCCCACTCAAAGAAAATACGCTCTACTATGAAAAAACAGAACTCTCAAAACCCAGTCAAGCTGAGGTGGCTGATCATCAGGTTGAATTAACTGAGGAAGGGCAGGATTTAACCCTGTTTGCCAAGGAAACCTTGGATCAGCTAACCAAGCCCGCAAAACTGCATTTTGCAGAGAGAAAGCCTGCTAACTATGACCAACTAGACCATCCAGAGTTAGACCTTGCTAGTCTCGATAAGGCCTATGACAAGTTGGAGCGGGAAGAATCTTCAAGCTTCCCAGAGTTGGAATTTTTCGGGCAAATGCACGGGACTTATCTCTTTGCCCAGGGGCGAGATGGACTCTATATCATTGACCAGCATGCAGCTCAGGAGCGGGTTAAGTACGAGGAGTATCGTGAAAGCATCGGCAATGTTGACCAGAGCCAGCAACAACTCCTAGTACCCTATATCTTTGAATTTCCTGCGGATGATGCCCTTCGTCTTAGGGAAAGAATGCCTCTCTTAGAGGAAGTGGGCGTCTTTCTAGCAGAGTACGGAGAAAATCAATTTATCCTACGTGAACATCCTATTTGGATGGCAGAAGAAGAGATTGAGTCAGGTATCTATGAAATGTGCGACATGCTGCTCTTGACTAAGGAAGTTTCTATCAAAAAATACCGAGCAGAGCTAGCCATCATGATGTCCTGCAAGCGGTCTATCAAGGCCAACCATCGTATCGATGACCATTCAGCTCGACAGCTCCTTTATCAGCTTTCTCAATGTGACAATCCATATAACTGTCCCCATGGACGTCCTGTTTTGGTGCATTTTACCAAGTCAGACATGGAAAAGATGTTCCGACGCATTCAGGAAAATCACACCAGTCTCCGTGAGTTGGGGAAATATTAAGAACACAAAAAGCCTTTGTTCCTTTTGAACAAGGCTTTTTAGCTTTTCTATGGTGGGAATTTTGAATGGACATGGCAACTTGCCATGAGGTTTACACTTGCTTGACAAGAAAAAGTAATGAGAAATATGATTCAATTGACTCAAGGTTTCATAGAGTCGTCTTGGTTTGAGGGATTCTCAAGACCAATCACTTTATCAAGATAACGTTGTTTGGTTTTGAGAGTCTTGTTGATCGCAATTGCTGAAGCAATCAAAAGAACGAAGATCAGCCAAATCCAGGCGGTGAATTCGGCTGGGAAACTAGAACCAGCTAAAAAGAGATAGATAGCCAGAGCCAAGACGAAAATATAAATCACTTGCCAGAGACCATAGGATTTAACCTCTTTATAGTATTTGTCCTTATCTTCCTCCAAGATCACTTCCGAGGAATCTTTTTCAGAGTTTTCATCCAGTAGTAGATAGTCAGTTGTCACTTGAAAAATCTTGCTTAATTCAATGATTTTTTCGATTTCTGGAAGGACTTGTCCGGACTCCCATTTGGAGATGCTTTGCCGAGAAACATTGATTTGTTCAGCTAGCTTTTCCTGGGACCAACCTTTTTCCTTGCGAAGCTCAAATAGTTTTTCTGCGAGTTTCATCATTCTATCCTCCTTTTTCTACCTCTATCCTAACAATTTTTACATATAATGAGAATACAATCTCCTGTACTTTTTGTCAACCAGAGGTTGCACCTTTTGTTGCAGTTTGTCTCGGGGAAATATGGTATACTAGATAGGCAAAATAATGGAGAAAAAACTATGTACGAATATTTAAAAGGAATCATTACCAAAATCACTGCTAAATACATCGTCCTTGAGGCAAATGGTATCGGTTATATCTTGCATGTAGCCAATCCCTATGCTTACTCAGGTCAGGTTAATCAAGAAACTCAGATTTATGTGCACCAAGTTGTCCGCGAGGATGCCCAACTGCTTTACGGCTTTCGCTCAGAAGATGAGAAAAAACTCTTCCTCAGCTTGATTTCGGTCTCAGGGATTGGTCCTGTGTCAGCTCTTGCTATTATTGCTGCCGATGACAATGCTGGCTTGGTTCAGGCGATTGAAACTAAGAACATCACCTACTTGACCAAGTTCCCTAAAATTGGCAAGAAAACAGCTCAGCAGATGGTGCTGGACTTGGAAGGCAAGGTAGTTGTGGCTAGTGATGACCTTCCTGCTAAGGTCGCAGTGCAAACCAGCGCTGAGAACCAAGAATTGGAAGAAGCTATGGAAGCCATGTTGGCATTGGGCTACAAGGCAACCGAGCTTAAGAAGATCAAGAAATTCTTTGAAGGAACGACAGATACAGCTGAGAACTATATCAAGTCGGCCCTTAAGATGTTGGTCAAATAGGAGATTTTTATGACAAAACGCTGTGGTTGGGTTAAAATGAACAACCCATTATATGTGGCCTATCATGATGAAGAGTGGGGCCAACCCCTTCATGATGACCGTGCTCTTTTTGAGTTGCTTTGTTTGGAAACTTACCAGTCGGGTCTATCTTGGGAAACGGTACTAAACAAACGCCAAGGATTCCGAGAAGTATTTCATGGCTATCAAATTCAAGCGGTCGCGGAAATGACAGATGGGGAGTTGGAAGCCTTGTTAGAGAATCCAGCCATTATCCGAAATCGTGCCAAGCTCTTTGCGACGCGTGCCAACGCCCAAGCATTTTTACAAATCCAGAAAACCTTTGGCTCTTTTGACGCTTATCTCTGGTCCTTTGTTGAGGGAAAAACGATCGTGAATGATGTTCCTGACTATCACCTAGCACCTGCTAAAACAGCCTTGTCTGAAAAATTAGCTAAAGATCTAAAAAAACAAGGTTTCAAGTTCACAGGCCCAGTTGCCGTTTTATCTTTTCTACAAGCAGCAGGTTTGATTGACGACCACGAGAATGATTGTGAATGGAAGGGGAATTAAATGATGTCTAACAAAAATAAGGGAATTCTGATTTTTGCGATTCTCTATACAGTTCTCTTTGTATTTGATGGAGTTAAATTGCTGGCTTTCTTGATGCCATCTGCTATTGCAAATTATCTAGTTTATGTAGTACTAGCTCTATATGGCTCTTTCTTGTTTAAGGATAGATTGATCAAACAATGGAATGAGATTAGAAAGACTAAAAGGAAATTCTTCTTTGGCGTCTTAACAGGATGGCTCTTTCTCTTTCTGATGACTTTTGTCTTTGAATTTGTATCAGAGATGTTGAAGCAGTTTTTTGGGCTAGTCGGACAAGGTCTAAACCAGTCGAATATTCAAAGTACCTTTCAAGAACAACCAATACTGATAGCAGTTTTCGCCTGTATCATAGGACCTTTTGTGGAAGAACTCTTTTTCCGTCAGCTCTTGTTACATCACTTGCAGAAACGTCTGCCAAGTTGGTTAAGCATTCTTCTGGTAGGACTTGTTTTTGCTCTGACTCATATGCACAGTTTGGCTTTATCAGAGTGGGTCAGTGCAGTCGGTTATCTAGGTGGAGGCATTGCCTTTTCTATCATCTATGTGAAAGAAAAAGAGAATATTTATTATCCTCTAGTTGTTCATATGTTAGGCAACAGCTTTCCCTTGATTATTTTAGTTATCAGTAGTATGTGACGTTTTAGTAGTTATACAAGAGAAAAAGCTGAGAATCTCCTCTCAGCTTTTTGATTATATGCTAGTAACTTTTATAGTGCAGTAAGAAATGTCAGTCCACCTAAGACAACGCCAGCTGAGTTTGGAATAATTAGTATCCAATCCTTCTTAGGTTCTTTTGTCCACCCGTAAATAACCCAAATTAAACAAGATACTGCTGCGGATAAAGGCTGGAATGGTTGAGCTTTGTTGCCTTGTAAATTGGCAAAAATTTGTGGGATGTAGGCGATAAATACAATAATCCCGATAAAGGCCCCGATTGAACCGACAATTTGATTTATTTTTTGTTTAGTCATATACACCTCCTTTAAAAAGATATCATAGAAATAAGCAAAATGCAATAAATTCAGACACAAATTGTAACGAAAATCAATACCAAAGCACAAAAATGGAGAAATTGTTTATTTTTTGTTATCGTCAAAGCGAATGACTTGCTCCTGTGCATCTACATAGGCGTGAACGCCAAAGGGAACAATGGCTCTTGGTGTGGCGTGCCCAACGTTTAGATTATAGACAATTGGGATATTGCTGTCAACGATGCTCATTAGTGCCTCTTTATAGTCGTCATAGAAGGCTTCATCCATTGGCTTTCCGACCAAGAGTCCACTGATGACCTCAAATACCCCAGTTTCTTTCAAAGCCAGCACCATCTTTTTGAAGTTTTCCGGCTCAGGCTTCTCTTCGCTTGTTTCTAACAAAAGAATCTTTCCTTCCCAGTCGGATAAGTCAGGGAAGAGTTTGTACTTTTGGCAGAGGTCTGTGCTATCTGCGTGTAGAGAGTTGTCAAAGATATCATAGAGGGACTCGATGCAGCCACCGAGGATTTTTCCCTCGAATTGGGCATTTCCTTGTAACAAATCAAAACCTGTATTTACATGGCTTATACGAGCTGTTCCCAGAGCATTGTGACTAAAGTCAGTCCGTTCCTCATACCAAAGGTCGCTAGGGCGGATTTCTGAAATTTTTCCTGTTTCGATCAGTTCTTTAAAGTAGTGGAGGCTATAGGGCAACATCTCCTTGTCCAATTCACAAATATCTGCTAAAAAGGATTGGCCATAAAAAGTTTTGACCCCTAGTTTATGCAACATAAGGTGGTTCATAGTAGTATCCGAGAAGCCAAGAAAAATCTTTGGCTTGATAACCTTTTGAAGCTGGTCGTTTTCAAAAAGATAAGGTAGCAAGCGATAGGTATCATCCCCACCGATGGCGCATAGGATCATGTCGATGCTATCGTCCGAAAAGGCCTGCATCAAATCTTCTGCACGTGCCTCAGGATGGTCCTTGATAAAGTCTAAACCCTTTAGCGAATGGGGCAAGAAGACAGAATTAAGTCCCAAATCCTTGAGACGTTGAATACCCAAGTCGACTTCGTGTTTGACAAAATTCTCTCCGATAATGCCACTAGACAAACTAACAATACCAATAGTAGAAACTATATCTCATCCTCCTAGAAATAGATTGATACTCTTCGAAAATCAAATTCAAACCACGTCAGCTTTGCCTTGCCGTACTTAAGTACAGCCTGCGGCTAGCTTCCTAGTTTGCTCTTTGATTTTCATTGAGTATGAGCCTATTTTATCACAAAAGATGAAAGAAAACTATAAGAATCAGACTCAGAAGTTCTATTGAATTTCAAGAAAGCAAGTGAAAAAGCAACCGCCTGTGCAGTTGCTTTTCGTTTTTCTAATCTCGCTAGATATGAGTTACTTGGTCAACTCTTGATTATAGGAGAGAGCTAAATCAATCCAGTAAGGAAGTTCTTTTTGACCTTCGATATCTAGGTCTATATAGCCATGATAAGGTCGCCCTCTCATCAATGTAGTACGAGCTCCTGTTCGGGGTAGAACTTGCTTTTCCATTTCTTTGCCAATTCTCACCATAACCAGCTCGTCTTTTCTGGAACTGACTGTAAGGACCATTTTCCCACGAATCATAAAGGCAAGGCCACCAAACAGTTTCTTTTCTTCTAACTCTTCTTCGAAAATTTGGGGAGGAAGTTTGAGCGCTAGAATTTTTCGAATCTGCTGAGCTAAGGATTGACTATATGCCATAGCTTTTCACTTTTCTTAATAACGTGATGGGCCCGCGCTTGCACTTCGGATGTTGAAACGTTTCTTGAGATAGAAGCGAAGGGCGAGAAGGGCAGCTCCCAGGATAGCCAAAGGCAATGGAGCAAGGACTGGATTGAGGCTGGTTGGTAGGAAGCTTGTTGCAAAGAAGACAACCAACCAAAGGACCATAGAGGCCAGGATAACGAGGATTGATTTCCAGAATGGAGGACGTTGGCTACGGTCTGTGTCTGGTCCATAATACTGGTAGACAAAGTAGTACATCAAGTAGAAGGCAAGTCCTCCTACAAGTCCAACCAACAAGAGGGTAATCAACCCATAGCCAATAGCCTGATCTGTAGAGAAGAAGGTAGTCAGAGCGCTAACTAATGCAAAGAGACTAGTGATAAAAAGGGCTGAGTCCATAATCATGAGTTTTGGATCGTCATTTTCTTTTGGATGCTCTTTTTCATATTGCTCCTTGACAGTGAAGCTATGGGCCCAGTGAGTTGGAGCGCCGTAGAGGGAACGAGCTGTCGTTCCTTTGGCTTGCTCTTCAAGGATTTTAGGAATGACTTCCTCAAAGACGGCCTTGATTTCAGCGTCTGTTTTACCATCTTTGATAAATTGTTGGGTAGCGATGTGGATAAACTCTTGGTTTTTCTTAGTTAATTTTTGTAGATCAATCTGAGACATAGGGATTCCTCTTAGAACCATTTTTTATGGATGAGATAGAGAGTGAGCGAAACACTCATAGCAAAGGCGATAAAGACGATTAACCAGAAGGCGTGCGGCTCACCGTTCAGAGGGATTTCATTATCCTTGAAGTTCATCCCATAGGCTGAGAAGATCATGGTTGGGACAGACATGACAATGGTCACGAGAGCCAGGGTTTTCATGATATTGTTCTGGTTGTTGGAAATGATAGAGGCAAAGGTCTCTGTCATAGAGTGAAGGACATTTCCATAGATATCTGCCATCTCGATGGCCTGTTGGGTTTCAATAAGGGTGTCTTCGAGCAGGTCTTCGTCTTCTAGGTATTTCTTGATATTGCTGGTTGCGCTGGTCAATTTCTTAATCACGCGCTCGTTCGTCTTCAGTGAGGCCTTGAAATAGACGATGGTCTTTTCCAATTCCATGAGCTCAATCAGCTCTTCGTTTCGAGTAGACTTGTGAAGTTGACTTTCGATTTGTTCACTCTTACGGTCAATCGAACGAAGGGCCGTAAGGTAAAGTTCGGCGTTGCGATAGAGAATCTGGAAGATAAAGCGTGAACGCATGAAGGTGTAAAAGTTGCGCAGTCTACGGTTGATAAAGACATCGAGAACGGGGAGGGATTCCAAGCAGGTGGTGATAATGGTTTCCTCGGTGATAATAATCCCCAGCGGAATCGTAACGTAGTAGGTACGATTGTTTCTTTCCTCTGTGATGGGAACGTCCACGATAATCAAAGTGTACTCATCTTCGATGGTAATACGGGACATTTCTTCCGCATCGAGTGGTGCTCGAAGGTCGGCAATGTCAATATCAAAGGCGTTGGCGATTTCCAGTGATTCATTTTGTGTAGGATTGACGAGATTGATCCAAGTACCCGGTTCAAGCGTGTCGATCTCTTTAAATTCAGTTGTTGTTGAGAGAAAAACTTGTTTCATATCCCCTATCCTTTCCTACTATTCAGTGATTCATTTTTTGCACCGTACTATTATACTATAAAAACAGCTTTTTGGGTAATAGAATTTCACATTTTTTGGTATAATGGAAAGCAATAATGGACTAGAAAGAACAAAGATGCAAGATAAAATTGTGATTCATGGGGCGCGTGCCCATAACTTAAAAAATATTGATGTGGAGATTCCGCGAGACAAGCTGGTTGTTGTGACTGGTTTGTCAGGGTCTGGGAAATCCAGCCTGGCCTTTGATACTCTCTATGCTGAGGGCCAACGTCGCTATGTAGAGAGTCTATCAGCCTATGCTCGCCAGTTTTTGGGCAACATGGAAAAACCAGATGTAGATGCCATTGATGGCCTCAGCCCAGCTATTTCCATCGACCAGAAAACGACTAGTAAAAACCCTCGTTCGACCGTTGGAACAACGACTGAAATCAATGACTATCTGCGTCTCCTCTACGCACGTGTGGGGACGCCTTACTGTATCAACGGGCACGGGGCTATCAAGGCTTCTTCTGTAGAGCAAATTGTGGATAAGATTTTGGAGTTGCCAGAACGCCAACGTCTGCAAATTTTAGCTCCTGTCATTCGTAAGAAAAAAGGGCAACATAAGAGTGTCATTGAAAAGGTTCAGAAAGACGGGTATGTCCGCGTCCGAGTGGATGGGGAAGTTTATGATGTGACCGAAGCGCCAGAGTTGTCTAAGAGCAAGCAACACAATATCGATGTTGTGGTGGACCGTATTGTTATCAAGGAGGGTATCCGTAGCCGTCTCTTTGACTCAATCGAGGCTTCCCTTCGTATCGCAGAAGGCTATGTGATTATCGACACTATGGACGATTCGGAGTTGCTCTTCTCTGAGCATTATGCCTGTCCAGTTTGTGGCTTTACTGTTCCAGAGTTAGAGCCACGCCTCTTCTCCTTCAATGCTCCTTTTGGCTCTTGTAGTGAGTGTGACGGTTTGGGCATCAAGCTGGAGGTGGATGTTGACTTAGTGGTTCCTGATGCCAGCAAAACTTTGCGTGAGGGAGCCTTGGCACCTTGGAATCCTATCTCATCCAACTACTATCCAAATATGCTGGAACAAGCCATGACAGCCTTTGGAGTAGATATGGATAAGCCCTTTGAGGACTTGTCAGAAGAAGATAAAAACTTGATTCTCTACGGGTCTGATGGCAAGGAATTCCATTTCCACTATGAGAATGAATTTGGCGGTGTGCGCGATATTGACATTCCTTTTGAGGGGGTTGTCAATAATATCAAGCGTCGTTACCATGAGACTAACAGTGATTACACACGCACCCAAATGCGTCTCTACATGAATGAACTAACCTGCGGAACTTGCCATGGCTACCGTCTCAATGACCAGGCCTTGTCTGTCCGTGTGGGTGGGGAGCAAGGACCACATATCGGTGAAATCTCAGACCTGTCTATCGCAGACCACTTGGCTTTGGTGAGCCAGCTGACCTTGTCTGAAAATGAAGCCATTATTGCTCGTCCTATTCTCAAGGAAATTAAGGACCGTTTGACCTTCCTCAATAACGTTGGGCTCAACTATCTGACCCTATCTCGTTCGGCAGGAACCCTTTCAGGCGGGGAGAGCCAGCGTATTCGCTTAGCAACCCAGATTGGGTCCAACCTATCAGGTGTCCTATATATCCTGGATGAGCCGTCCATCGGTCTCCACCAGAGGGATAATGACCGCCTGATTGCTAGTCTGAAAAAGATGCGTGACTTGGGCAATACTCTCATCGTGGTGGAACACGATGAAGATACCATGCGCGAGGCGGATTACCTGATTGACGTTGGTCCGGGTGCCGGTGTTTTTGGTGGAGAGATTGTTGCTGCAGGAACACCCAAGCAGGTGGCCCGTAACAGTAAGTCTATTACAGGCCAGTACTTGTCAGGTAAACGTGCCATTCCAGTACCAGAAGAGCGCCGTGCTGGAAATGGTCGCTTTATCGAAGTGACAGGAGCGCGTGAGAACAACTTGAAAAATATTACCGCTCGCTTCCCATTAGGAAAATTCATCGCAGTGACAGGGGTGTCAGGTTCAGGGAAGTCGACCTTAATCAACAGCATCCTCAAAAAAGCCATTGCCCAGAAGCTCAATCGCAATTCAGACAAGCCTGGTAAGTTTAAAACTATCACAGGGATTGAGCATGTAGACCGCTTGATTGACATTGACCAGAGCCCTATCGGACGGACTCCAAGATCTAACCCTGCTACCTATACGGGAGTTTTTGACGATATACGTGACCTCTTTGCCCAGACAAATGAAGCTAAGATACGAGGCTACAAAAAGGGCCGTTTCAGTTTCAACGTCAAGGGTGGCCGCTGTGAAGCCTGCTCAGGTGACGGGATTATCAAGATTGAGATGCACTTCTTGCCAGATGTTTACGTGGCTTGTGAAGTCTGTCATGGAACACGCTACAACAGTGAAACCTTAGAAGTTCACTACAAGGAAAAAAATATCTCGCAGGTTTTGGACATGACGGTTAATGACGCAGTCGAATTTTTTCAACACATTCCCAAGATTCAACGAAAACTTCAGACTATCAAGGATGTAGGGCTGGGCTATGTGACCTTAGGACAACCAGCTACAACCCTTTCAGGGGGAGAAGCCCAGCGTATGAAGTTGGCTAGTGAACTCCACAAACGCTCGACAGGTAAGTCCTTCTATATTCTGGATGAGCCGACTACAGGACTTCATACGGAGGACATCGCCCGTCTGCTCAAGGTTTTAGCACGTTTTGTAGACGATGGCAATACAGTTCTCGTCATCGAGCACAATCTAGATGTGATCAAGACTGCAGACCATATTATTGATTTGGGACCTGAGGGCGGTGTCGGTGGTGGAACCATCATCGCAACAGGAACTCCAGAAGAAGTAGCGGCCAATGAAGCCAGCTACACAGGACACTATTTGAAAGGAAAGTTACATCATGAATAAACGCGTACAAGCATTTTTAACTAAAATGCAAGAAAAAGAACTGGATGGTATCATCATCAACAACCTTAAAAACGTCTACTACCTGACTGGTTTTTGGGGCTCGAACGGAACCGTTTTTATCAGCCGTGACCGTCAAGTTTTGGTGACAGACTCTCGCTATATCATTGCAGCTAAGCAAGAAGTGACAGGTTTTAAGATTGTGGCTGACCGCGATGAATTGGCTGTTATTGCAGGCATTGTTAAGGATATGGGCTTGTCTCGCGTCGGTTTTGAAGACGAGATTTCGGTCTCTTATTACCACCGTATGCAGGCTGCTTTTGCAGGGATCGACTTGCTTCCGCAGACTCAGTTTGTTGAAGCGCTTCGTATGATTAAGGATGAGAAAGAGATTGCGACTATTCGCAAGGCATGTTCAATCTCAGACCAAGCTTTCCACGATGCACTTGACTTTATCAAACCAGGAAAAACTGAAATTGAGATTGCCAACTTCCTTGATTTCCGCATGCGGGAGCTAGGAGCGGCAGGCTTGTCTTTTGATACCATTTTAGCAAGTGGAATCAACTCTTCCAAACCCCATGCCCATCCAATGCACAAACCGGTTGAAGCGGGAGAAGCCATTACCATGGACTTCGGCTGTCTCTACGACCACTATGTGAGTGATATGACACGGACTATCTACCTCGGTCATGTCAGTGACGAGCAGGCAGAAATTTACAATACTGTCCTGAAAGCCAACCAAGCTCTGATTGATCAAGCTAAGGCAGGATTAGGTTTCCGTGACTTTGACAAAATCCCTCGTGATATTATCATCGAGGCAGGCTATGGCGACTACTTTACTCACGGTATTGGACATGGTATCGGACTGGATATCCACGAAGAACCCTACTTTAGCCAAACTTCCAAAGAAGTCATTAAATCTGGTATGGTCTTGACTGATGAACCAGGTATTTATATTGAAGGTAAATACGGCGTTCGTATTGAAGATGATATCTTAATTACAGATAACGGTTGCGAATTGTTGACTCTAGCGCCGAAGGAATTAATTGTTATTTAAGAAAATTAAGATAAATCGTTGACTTTTATATTTTAAAGGTTTATACTGATAAACGAAAACGGTAGGTGAGGCTACCATAGGGATACGGATGACTACCGCAAAGCAGTGGAGACACTACTCGTTGGTCAACAGTCCTGGTCGCGAAGGCTAAGACTAAGCTCATTACATCGCCCTATGGAGTTAAAGCTTGAACGAAAAAACAGATAATTAGTTTTTTAATCCTGCCATTTTTATGGTAGGATTTTCTGCTGTTTTAAGAAAAAGAAAGGAGACAAACGATGCAAATTGACGATCATCCAGAACCGCACATACACAGCCAATCGCTGATTTGTGTCGTTCTGCCCTTATAAAGTGATTGGTCTCTGTGTATGAAACACCTCATTCATACAGATAGGAGAAACCAATGAAAACTACAAAAGAAAGATTAGCAACAGCTATTCACACACCCTTAAACGAAACTCTATCTTTTTATAAGACAAGTCTAACAGGCTTGACTGAGGAGCAGGTGGAGAAAAATCGTGACCTATATGGCGAAAACACCATCACCAAGGGTCAAGAAGACAGTATCCTCAAAAAGATTTACGAATCCATTATCAATCCATTTACAATTATCCTGCTTGTCATCGCTATGATTTCCATGGTGACCAATGTCTGGCTGGCGAAGCCTGGACAAGAAGATCCGACGACCTCTATCATCATCGTCGTTCTCGTTCTAATCTCTGGTGGCATACGCTTTGTCCAAGAATTGCGAAGTGACAAGGCTGCGACCAATCTATCAAAAATGATTGTGAATACAGCCACAGTTATCCGCGAAGGCCAGAGTTTAGAGGTCGCAATTGAAGATTTGGTAGTTGGAGATATAGTCAAATTAAGTGCTGGGGATATGATTCCGGCAGACCTCCTTTTGATTGAATCACGTGATTTCTTTGTCCAACAGTCTGGTTTGACAGGTGAAAGTGACTCGGTTGAAAAACTAGCCTTGTCAAAAATGAGTCAGTCAAACTTTGATAGTCTACTAGAAGCAGAAGCGCTCGCCTTTATGGGAACCAATGTGATATCAGGAAGTGCCAAGGCTTTGATTCTAGCGGTCGGTGATGACACCATGATGGGAGAAATCGAGCAGACTCTCAATACCTATGACGAACCGACCTCTTTTGAACGGGAGATGAACAGCATCTCTTGGCTCTTGATCCGTTTGATGTTAGTCATGGTTCCCATCGTGTTTCTCTCCAATGGCTTGACAGATGGCGACTGGCTGGAAGCAGGTGTGTTTGCACTGAGTGTTGGTGTTGGATTGACACCTGAGATGCTTCCTATGATCATCACGGCCAGTCTAGCAAAAGGCTCCATTATCATGGCCAAGGAAAAAGTCGTCATCAAAAAACTCAATGCCATACAGGACCTAGGTGCTATTGATATCCTGTGTACGGATAAAACAGGAACCCTTACCCAAGACGAAATTGTCCTTGAATATCCTTTGGATATACATGGAGATTTGGATTTGTCTGTGTTGAGACGGGCCTACCTCAATTCCTATTTTCAAACGGGTTTGAAAAACTTGATGGACCGTGCCATTATCAGTAGAACTGAAAAAGAAGCTAAAGAACACGCCATTCTACAAAATTTGGATACTAGCTTCCAAAAAATAGATGAATTACCCTTTGATTTTGAACGCAGACGGATGAGTGTCATCGTCAAGGATGAGAACGAAGTTGTTAGTTTGGTAACAAAGGGTGCTCTAGAGGAAATGCTTGCGATTTCAACCCATGTGGAATATCAAGGTCAGATTAGTCCTTTGACGGATGATATCCGAGTGGAAATCTTAAAAGAAGTAGATCAACTTAATCAACAGGGATTGCGAGTCTTGGGAGTCGCCTATAAAACAGGCCTAAAAGAAGGTTTTGCTTACTCCGTTGAAGATGAAAATGAGATGATTCTAACAGGATATCTTGCCTTTCTAGATCCACCAAAACCATCAGCAGCACCTGCTATCCAAGCTTTGTTAGAACACGGTGTTCAAACAAAGATCTTGACGGGGGACAATGAGAAGGTAACCCAAGCAGTTTGCGAAAAAGTTGGTCTAGACGTTGATCAAATCTTGTTGGGTTCTGATATTGACGCCATGACGGACGAAGAATTGGCCCAAGCAGTTGAGAAAGTGACTGTCTTTGCCAAACTCTCTCCGGATCAAAAAGCACGAATCATTTTACAAATCAAATCGAATGGACATTGTGTCGGCTATATGGGAGATGGGATCAATGATGCCCCTTCTATGAAAGTGGCCGATGTGGGGATTTCTGTTGATACAGCAGTAGATATTGCCAAAGAAACGGCTGATGTCATTTTGTTAGATAAGGATTTGATGGTGCTTGAAAAAGGGCTGGTTGAAGGGCGTAAGGTCTACGCTAATATGACCAAATATATCAAGATGACGGTCAGCTCTAATTTCGGGAACATTTTCTCTCTGTTAGTGTCTGGTATCTTTTTACCTTTCCTTCCTATGGCTCCGATTCACTTGATTGTGTTAAACCTCGTCTACGACCTTTCTTGCATTGCCTTGCCATTTGATAATGTAGATGAAGACTTTTTGAAGCATCCCCATAAGTGGGAAGCTAAGTCTATTACTCGTTTTATGATTTGGATGGGTCCGATTTCTTCTGCCTTTGATATTTTGACCTTTATCTTGCTCTATTTTGTCATTGTCCCAATGGCGACAGGTCAAGCCTATGCTCACGGAGCAGAGTCTGCAACGGGCTTTATTATTTTGTTCCAGACAGGTTGGTTCATTGAATCCATGTGGTCCCAAACCATGGTTATCCATATGCTTCGTTCAGCAAAACTTCCTTTCTTACAAAGTCGTCCATCATGGTTTGTTCTTGGGACAACTTTGCTAGCAGCTAGTTTTGTGACCTTCCTTCCCTACTCTTCAATTGCTAGCCTGCTTCATTTAACCCCTTTGGAACCAATTTATTTCCTCTTTTTGCTTTTGATTATCGTTCTCTATATGATAAGTGTTACAGTTGTAAAACGATTGTATATCAAAAAATTTAAAAGTTGGTTATAAATTGATTTTGTCAAGAAAAAAGTACGAAAATCGCGAAAAAAGTTAATTTTTTTTAAAAATAGGTCGCAAGTCGGATGTTTTTTATGGTATAATAGACTAAACTGATAGTAACATGTAGCGAAAGGGGTAGGTACATGATCAAAATTTATACAGTCTCAAGTTGTACTAGCTGTAAAAAAGCGAAAACCTGGCTCAATGCCCACCAGTTAAGTTATAAAGAACAAAATCTCGGTAAAGAAGGAATTACAAGAGAAGAGTTATTAGATATTCTAACGAAAACAGATAATGGAATCGCCAGTATCGTTTCGTCAAAAAACCGCTATGCTAAGGCACTTGGAGTTGACATCGAGGATTTGAGTGTCAATGAAGTGCTCAACTTAATCATGGAAACACCACGGATCTTAAAGAGTCCGATTCTCGTTGATGAGAAGCGCCTGCAAGTCGGCTATAAAGAAGATGATATCCGTGCCTTCTTGCCACGCTCTGTCCGTAATGTAGAAAATGCAGAAGCACGTCTACGTGCAGCTCTATAAAACATCAAGGCTGGGAGTGACTCCTGGCCTTGTTTGCTCTTTTGTTTTAAAATCAAGTGAGGAATTATGAAAAAGTTACTAATTGCTAGTTTTACTCTCCTCTTTTTGCTTGCGGGATGTGGGCAAAAAAAGGAAACTCCTGCTGCTTCTACAACAGCATCTGAACCTCTCCAATCCAACCTTCCCGTTTTGGACAATGCCGAAAAGAATACGGTTGTCACCAAGACCTTGCTGATGCCGAAGTCAGAAAATGGGACGCAACAGATTCAGACCATTACTTATAAAGGCAGTCAGTTTTTGACCTTGACCATCCAGCAAAAACGACCTGTCGGGGATGAACTCAAGACCTTTATCTCTGAAAATGGCCTAGAGGAAACGCAAAAAGCGCTTCTAGAAGCTGAAGAGAAGGATGAGACTATCCAAGAGGCACGCAAACTAGCAGGATTCAAACTGGAAACCAAGCTACTCAGCGAGACAGAAATCCAGACGACAACGACTTATGATTTTCAAGTGCTGGATGTCAAAAAGGCATCTCAGCTGGAATATTTAAAAAATATCGGTCTTGAAAATCTCTTAAAAAACGAACCTAGCCAATATATTGCAGATAGAGTGGCAAATGGGGCGACAGAACAATAGAAAATCCAAATTAATAGACTGACTTATTTGTAGAACGTCAGGGAATGTGCTATAATAGTACTATTCTAAGGAAAGAGGGTGTTAGAATGGGATTTACTGAAGAAACTGTACGGTTTAAATTGGATGATTCCAATAAGAAAGAAATTAGCGAAACGTTGACAGACGTCTATGCTTCTTTGAACGACAAGGGCTACAATCCGATTAACCAGATCGTCGGTTATGTACTGAGTGGTGACCCTGCCTACGTTCCTCGTTATAACAATGCACGAAATCAAATCCGTAAGTATGAGCGTGATGAAATTGTTGAAGAACTGGTACGCTACTACCTTAAGGGACAAGGAGTCGATCTATAATCTATGAGAATTATGGGATTGGACGTCGGTTCAAAAACAGTAGGGGTGGCTATTAGCGATCCGCTCGGCTTCACCGCTCAGGGACTTGAAATCATCCAGATCAATGAGGATCAGGGCCAGTTTGGTTTTGACCGTATCAAGGAATTGGTTGACAGCTATAAGGTAGAACGCTTTGTAGTAGGTTTGCCAAAGAATATGAACAATACCAGCGGTCCGCGAGTAGAAGCTAGTCAAGCCTATGGTGCCAAGCTAGAAGAACTCTTTGGTTTGCCAGTAGACTATCAGGATGAGCGTTTGACAACGGTCGCTGCGGAACGTATGTTGATTGAACAAGCAGATATCAGCCGTAACAAACGCAAGAAAGTTATTGATAAGTTGGCTGCTCAGCTGATTTTGCAAAATTATTTAGATAGAAAATTTTAAGACAGAGGAGAAACTATGTCACACGATCACAACCATGACCACGAAGAACGTGAATTGATTACACTAGTAGACGAGCAAGGAAATGAAACCTTGTTTGAAATTCTTTTGACCATCGATGGGAAAGAAGAATTTGGTAAAAACTATGTTCTGCTAGTGCCAGTTAACGCAGAAGAAGATGAAAATGGTGAAGTTGAAATCCAAGCTTACTCATTCATCGAAAATGAAGACGGAACAGAAGGCGAATTGCAACCAATCCCAGAAGACTCAGAAGACGAATGGAACATGATTGAAGAAGTCTTCAACAGCTTTATGGAGGAGTAAAAACGTTCGGGGGACGTTTTTAGCCCTGCGCCAGAAATTAGAAATTAGAAACGCAGGAACGTCCGGGGGATATTTTACCCTTACGCTAAAAATAAAGACCGTAAGTAAGTCCGGTGGACGTTTTTAGCCCACGTTGAAATTCATTGTAGCTAGTGATTAGCTAACCAGGTAAGAGGTTGGGATTTTAGTCCTGACCTCACTTTTTATTTGTAATCATACTTTGATGCGGTAGTTGATTGGACTTTTGTTAAGGAGACATGTATGTTTGAAGTAGAAGAATGGCTTCATAGTCGGATTGGTTTAAACTTTAGATCTGGACTTGGACGAATGCAACGAGCGGTGGATTTGTTGGGGAATCCTGAGAAGACATATCCTATTATCCATGTAACAGGGACTAATGGTAAAGGGTCAACTATTGCCTTCATGAGGGAGTTGTTTGTTACTCATGGTAAAAAAGTTGGTACTTTTACCTCTCCTCATATCATCAGTATCCATGATCGAATCTGTATTAATGGACAGCCGATCGCGGAGGAAGACTTTGTCCGTATAGCTAACCAAGTCAAGGAAATGGAGAAAATTCTCTTAGAAACACATGATCAATTGTCTTTCTTTGAGTTGTTGACCCTGATTGCCTTGCTTTACTTTAAAGAGCAGGGAGTCGATCTAGTCCTGCTAGAAGTGGGGATTGGTGGTTTGCTTGATACCACTAATGTCGTAACAGGAGAGATTGCAGTTATTACTTCGATTGGGCTAGATCATCAGGAGACCTTGGGCGATAGTCTGGAGGAAATAGCCGTGCAGAAAGCTGGTATTTTCAAGGCTGGCAAGAAGGCGGTCATTGCCAAGCTTACTCCAGAAGCGGAGCTTGTCTGTCAAAAAAGAGCAAGAGAGTTAGCTGTTGAACTTTATCAAGCTGGGCAAGACTTCACCTTGAATGCTAGGGATTTTTCAAGTAGCCTAGCGAGTTTTTCACAACTTGAAATCAGTTTGGAAGGTGTTTATCAGCAAGAAAATGCTGCCTTGGCTTTGGAAACTTTTCTTTTGTTTATGGCGTCAAGAGGTGAAAGGGTCGAAGAAGTGCTTGTCAGACGGGCCTTGCAAGAGACCCACTGGGCAGGTCGATTGGAACGGATTCGTCCGCAAATCTACCTAGATGGGGCTCACAATCTGCCAGCCTTGACTCGTCTAGTCGAGTTTATCCAGGGGAAAATCCAGCAAGGCTATCAAGCCTGCATCCTTTTTGGAGCACTTAAACGCAAGGATTATCAGGGGATGCTAGGCTATCTATCTAAGCAGTTGCCTCAGGTGGAACTTAAGGTAACAGGCTTTGACTACCAAGGCTCTCTGGATGAAAAGGATGTGGCGGGTTACGATTTGATTCTTTCCTATGGCGACTTTATCAGAGAATTTGAAGATAAGGCCAATGACCAGGACTTGCTTTTCGTGACGGGATCCCTCTACTTTATCTCGGAAGTCCGAGGGAGTTTGGTTGGAAGCGATGAGATTAGTTGACCTTATAGGTTTATGTTGTTATACTGTAGGTAGGAGGTATATCTGGAAACGATTCCAGCAAAACATTGGCACAAAAGAAAGGAAATCGCTATGAAAACGAAAACATTCACACTTTCTATTGCTTCCCTAGCAATTCTTAGTCTTTTAGCAGCTTGTGGACCTAAGGCACAAGCCCCTACCCAGCAATCGGCTCAGCAATCATCTTCTCAACAAGAATCATCTTCTAGCGCTGCTACAAGTGCTAGTCAACCACAGGCGTCTTCAAGTCAGGACACTACTGTAGCTCAACCTATGAATATCGATGGTACCTATATTGGAAAAGATGAGAATGACCAAATCACTCTTGTTGTAACAGGTAAAACTGGTACATGGACTGAGGTCGAGCCAGATGGAGATAAGGAAATCAAGCAAGTCAGCTTTGAGCCAGAAAATCAACGCGTCATTATCGGTGATGATGTCAAAATTTACACGGTTAATGGTAATCAATTGATTATCGATGATATGGACCGAGAGGCATCTGACCGAGTGATATTAACTAAGCAATAATGATTAAGTAAAAGTTCCAATGAGATGAAATCCATCTTTTTGGAGCTTTTTTGTTTAAAAACGTGACCAGTGGTTCTTTACCGTTTTTTTTACTTAAAGCGCTTACAAATATTTGTAAAATGAAGGATAAGGTCGTATACTTAAGGTAAATAATCAATTAGCGCAGAGGCGCAGGAGGAAAAGCATATGGCTACATTTTACGTTCCATCAGTTAACCTTATTGGTAAAGGTGTTGTAAATGAAGTAGGTCCGTATATCAAGGAATTGGGGTATAAGAAGGCTCTTTTGGTGACAGATAAGTTCATCGAGGGAAGTGATATTTTACCTAAGGTCCTAAAACCATTAGATGCTGAAGGGATCGAATATGTCATCTTTAGCGATGTGGAGCCAAATCCGACTTGCAAGAACGTCACAGACGGAGTGGCTGCCCTGAAAGAGCATGGATGCGACTTCATCATCAGTCTTGGAGGAGGATCTCCTCAGGATGCGGCTAGTTGTATCTCTATCATCGCTACAAATGGTGGAAAACCACAGGACTACGAAGGTCTCCACAAGTCTGCTAAAAAAGGCTTGCCAGTGGTTGCGATCAATACAACAGCTGGAACTTCTGCAGAAATTACCATTAACTATGTTATTACTGACGAAGAACGCAAGGTCAAGATGGTAATGGTTGATAAGAACAGCCTCGCCCTCATCTCTGTCAATGATCCAGAACTCATGCTTTCAAAACCGAAAGGATTGACAGCGGCGACAGGTATGGATGCTCTTACTCACGCTGTCGAGGCTTTAGTAACACCAGGTGCTTATAATGTGACCAAGAAACTCTCTATCGGAGCGATTGAACTCATCAAGGAGTATCTTCCTCGTGCTGTGGCAAATGGCCAAGATATCGAAGCGCGTGAGGCTATGGTCAATGCCATCTTCCTCGGTGGTATGAGCTTTAACAATGCTGGTTTGGGCTATGTTCATTCTATGGCTCACCAACTTGGTGCGGTATATAACTTGCCACATGGTGTCTGCTGTGCCATGCTTCTTCCAGTTGTAGAGCGTGAAAATGCCAAACGTGTACCAGAAGCTTTCCGCAATGTAGCCAAGGCTTTGGGACTCCATGTTGAGGGGAAAACAGACCAAGAATGTGCTGACTATGCTATTGCTGAAATTGAAAAACTGTCTGAAACAGTAGGTATTCCGAAGAAACTCACTGAACTCGGTATCCAAGAAAAAGACTTTGACTTTGACCACCTTTCTAAGAATGCTTTGATTGACGCCTGTGCACCTGGAAATCCATTTATGCCAACTTTAGAAGAAACCATTGCTCTCTACAAAGAACTTTTTTAAAGACTAAGTAGAGTGGAAGGAACTTATTCTTCAAAATATAAATAATATTGGAAAGAACTATCATTTTGGTAGTTCTTTTTAAGCCTCTTAATACCCTAGTTAAAAATATAAAAAGGGATAGCACGTCATATAGTGAAGGAGTAGTTTAAGAATCTTGCAGTTCTTGGAATAGTTTGAATAGAAAAAGGCAAAAGGTTGCCATCTACCCCTGAACTGAGGTATACTAGTAGAAACAATAGTTTATCAAGCAGTTAAGGAGAATGTTAGAAAAGAAAGGGGATGTATGACAGCTAGAAAAATGCAGCTACTCATGTCCAAATATGGTTTTAGTATTACCATCATGTTGGCAGAGTTGTTTATCGTCTTTGGTTTATTTCTCTATCTAGGCCAGATGGCTCCAATTGTCTGGATTATCCTAGTCATTTTAGTGAGCTTGGCGACCATTGTATCGATTGTCAATCGATCTATGAATCCCGAGAGTAAGGTAACATGGTTGTTAGTAGCCTTTGTGCCAGTTTTTGGCCCTTTGCTCTATATCATGTTTGGAGAACGTCGTTTATCTAAAAAAGAAATGAAGCAACTAAAGCAGCTCCAATCAATGGTTGACCGAGAGGACAATAGCAGAGCTCTCCGTTTGGAGTTAAAAGAGCAGGACAAGTCAGCTTACGGAGTTATCAAATCTCTCCTCAGCATGGACACGAATGCTGATGTCTATGATCGAACGGATACACAATTTTTTGCATCTGGTGAAAGTATGTGGCACCAGATGCTAGAGGATCTCAGGAAAGCGGAGAAGTTTATCTTTCTCGAATACTATATCATCGAAGAAGGTTTGATGTGGAATAGTATTTTGGAGATTTTGGAAGAAAAGGCAGCTCAAGGAGTAGAGGTGAAGCTTCTCTATGATGATATTGGTTGTATGGCAACCTTGCCTGGAGATTACACCATCCAGCTTCGTGGTCGAGGGATTGAAGCCCATAAATTTAACAAGGTGATTCCACGTTTGACTGTTGCTTATAACAACCGTGATCACCGTAAAATCATGATTATCGATGGTCAAATTGCCTATACAGGTGGTATCAATCTGGCCGATGAATATATCAACCATATCGAACGCTTTGGTTATTGGAAGGATAGCGGTATTCGTCTGGATGGGCCGGCAGTTAAGGCTTTTACCAGACTCTTTTTATCTGCCTGGTATATCAACCGTGGAGAGATTAGTGATTTTGACCAATACCATCTTGAAAATCAACCCAAAGACGGGATGGGGCTCTGTATTCCCTATAGTAGTGGACCAAAGCCCATCTACCGATCTCAGGTTGGGAAAACGGTCTATCAAAATCTTATCAATCAAGCTACAGACTATGTTTATATCACGACACCCTATCTGATTGCGGACTACGATCTAACTGAAAGTATCAAAAATGCAGCTCTGAGAGGGGTAGATGTGCGAATTGTGACGCCGTGTATCCCAGATAAGAAGGTTATTCAGTTAGTTACTCGAGGAGCCTATCCAGACTTGTTATCTGCAGGGGTTCGTATTTATGAGTACAGTCCGGGATTCCTTCATAGTAAGCAAATGCTGGTTGATGGAGAAGCAGCAACAGTGGGAACCATCAATTTTGACTATCGTAGCTTGCTCCACCACTATGAAAATGCCGTCTTACTTTATAGAACGCAGTCCATCATCGATATTGAAAGGGACTTCGAAGAGATTTTTAAAGTTTCTCAAGAAATTTATCCTCACACTATCAAAACCAGCTGGTATCAAAGCCTAATCAAGGAAATTGTCCAGTTGTTTGCACCTATGCTCTAATTATCGACCAAGATCTAGCCCAAGGCTGGGTCTTTTTTGTCTTCTTACGAATAGATAAGTAAAGGAGAAAACCATGCTTAATTTAGAAGATGATGATTTTATCAGAGAGTATAGAGATAGTCGATTTCACCGTTTTCGTGAAATCGAACGCTTTGTGCTATTGGATAAGAAATTCAGCAAATATCAATCCCAAGCTGACATTCCTGTAAGATTTTGATATACTAAAACAGATAAACTTAGAGGAGAAATTGAATGAACGTATACGGGAAAATAGATGAGAAACAAGAAGAATCTCATTACCAAGACTGGTCAGTGCCAGAGAAACGAGAAGGAGCTCCGATTCCCTTTTTTAGTATCATGCTTTGGAGTTTAGTGGCCACAGCCATTTCGGTTGCCCTGCCTTTTATTTTTGGTTTAGTCAGTCCGCAACAAACTCAGGATCTTTATACCGGTTGGGCCTTGCATCAAAATGGTCAAATGTATACAGATTATTTTGGGACGGAGGGATTGCTCTATTATGTGCTAACCTACCTTTTTCAAGGCAGTGTTTTGATTGCTTTGGTTGAGTGGTTGGCCTTGTTTGGAGCAGGAGTTTTTCTTTTTAAATCTGCAGATGCTCTTACTAGTCAAGCAGAAGAAGCCAAGAAGCTGGTATTTGTGTTCTATTTGTTAGTGGCAGGCCTCGCTTTTGGTGGTGGCTATGCTCTCTTGCTAGCCTTGCCTTTCCTATTTTATGCCCTGAGCGTCGTTACAAATTATCTCGCTTTTCCAAAGGATGACAAAGGGTTTGTACGAGTGGGGATGAGCCTTGCTCTCGCTTTCTTCCTTGCACCGCTTCCTACAACCTTGTTTGCGGCTGTACTGGCTCTAGGCATCATTGGTTTTAATCTAGGCAAAGGCCGCTTTGTTCACGGGTTATATCAGTTCTTTGCGTCAGCCTTAGGATTCTCACTCTTATTCTATCCTTTGGGCTACTATACAGTATGGACAGGAAGTTTTGGGGATGCTATTAGCCAGACCTTATATCCAGTAAATACTCTTAGCCTTTTTTCAAATTCGCATTTACTTGAAAATGTAGCCTTCTATGGTTTGCTTGCAGTGGGGCAGGGTTCCCTTAGTTTGCTCTTTACTGGTTTATTCCAGTCAAAACCAGCCAAGCAATATGCCTTATCGATTGCTGCTAGCTTGGGATTGTTGGTTTCTTTGGGAATCTTAATTCTCTCAAATGAACCTGTCAACGGTACTCGTCTCGTTATCCTCCTTCCTTTCTTAGTCTTGCTCCTTCTGACAGGAATCAAGGATGATGTTTCGGAGGGAGGAAGTCGTCGTAGAAGACGTGAGAAAAAAGCCTCTTTTATTAAAGGGAATTTCTATCTACCACTGATTGCCCTTGCCTACCTTATTGCACTTCCTATCCTGAGTCGCTACCTTTCGCATCCAGCGACTTATCAGGAGAGAGAACGTCTTGCCAGCGTGGTCAAACAACAAACGAGTTCTGAGGATCGTGTCTATGCTTGGGATGATCGTCCAGATTTCTACCGTGCAAGTGAACGCTTGGCGCCGACTTCTCTATCAACTCCAACACTCTATACTGCAAACGATGAAAATAAAACCAAACTGATGAATGACCTGAAAGAGAATCAGCCGAAGATGATTGTGGTCAATCAAAAAGTTGCCTTGTGGTCAGATGTAGAGAGCTGGCTCAGTGAAAACTATGAGCTTGTTCAGACAGATACTAGCGAGTTCAAACTTTATAAATCAAAATAACAAAAAACAATATCTTGTGGAATTTTAAAAAATTTAGGATTTTTAACACAAGATATTGATTTTTATTTTTAGAGTGGTATAATACTGAATATAAACAATTCAACAACATTTTAGAAAAGAGCATGGATATGATTGTATTAGAAGAAAAGCTTGCAACCGTTCCCACCTTGTTCGTTGAAAAACGAGATGGTAGACGTGTGGTGTTTGATGTAGACAAGATTGACAAGGCTCTCCACAAGGCGGCGGAAAAGGTTATGGACGTTACGCCTCTAGTAGAAAAACGCCTAAATGGTCTAGTTGAAAGAATCGTGACTGAAATTCACAGCCGCTTCCCTCAAGGTGTCAAGATTTACGAAATTCAAAACGTCGTAGAACATGAACTCCTTGAAGCCAAAGAGTATGCGCTGGCTGAGGAGTATATTACTTATCGGACACAAAGGGATTTTGAGCGCTCAAAAGCGACAGATATCAACTTTAGTATCCATAAACTTCTCAATAAAGATCAAGCAGTTGTCAATGAAAATGCCAATAAAGACAGCGATGTCTTCAACACCCAACGTGATTTGACAGCAGGGATTGTTGGGAAATCAATCGGACTGCAAATGCTTCCTAAGCACGTAGCTAATGCTCACCAAAAAGGGGATATCCACTATCATGACTTGGACTACAGCCCCTACACTCCGATGACCAACTGCTGTTTGATTGATTTTAAAGGCA
This sequence comes from Streptococcus oralis, assembly GCF_022749195.1. Lineage (NCBI taxonomy): Bacteria > Bacillati > Bacillota > Bacilli > Lactobacillales > Streptococcaceae > Streptococcus > Streptococcus oralis. The sequence continues at coordinate 1,700,346 of NZ_CP094226.1, read as the reverse complement.
TGCTGGAAAATGGTTTTAAGATTGGAAATGCAGAGGTAGAGAGTCCCAAGTCTATCCAGACTGCGACCGCTCAGATTTCACAAATCATTGCTAACGTTGCTTCTAGCCAGTACGGGGGCTGTTCAGCTGACCGTATCGATGAAGTCTTGGCGCCTTATGCGGAGAAGAATTATCAAAAACACCTCAAGGATGCGGAAGAGTGGGTCTTGCCCGAAAAACGGGAAGATTACGCTTGGAAAAAAACGCAAAAGGACATCTACGATGCCATGCAATCTCTTGAGTATGAAATCAACACCCTCTTCACTTCAAATGGACAAACACCTTTTACTTCACTAGGTTTTGGTCTAGGAACTAGTCGTTTTGAGCGTGAAATTCAAAAAGCTATTTTGACCATTCGTATCAAGGGTCTTGGTTCAGAACATCGAACAGCCATCTTCCCTAAACTCATCTTTACGTTAAAAAGAGGACTCAACTTAGAGGAAGGTTCACCTAACTACGACATCAAACAGTTGGCTCTTGAGTGCGCAACCAAGCGGATGTACCCAGATGTCTTGTCCTATGATAAGATTATCGAACTGACTGGCTCTTTCAAGGTTCCTATGGGATGCCGTTCTTTCCTTCAAGGATGGAAGGATGAGAATGGTGTTGAGGTCAATTCAGGTCGTATGAATCTAGGTGTTGTGACGGTAAATCTGCCTCGTATCGCCCTCGAGTCTGAAGGGGATCTGAATAAGTTTTGGGAAATCTTCAATGAGCGGATGAATATCGCAGAAGATGCTCTGGTTTACCGTGTTGAACGGACCAAGGAAGCAACACCAGCGAATGCCCCTATCCTTTATCAGTACGGAGCCTTCGGTCGCCGTCTCGAAAAAGAAGAAAGTGTAGATCAACTCTTTAAGAATCGCCGCGCGACAGTTTCGCTGGGCTACATCGGTTTGTACGAAGTGGCTACAGTCTTCTTTGGAAATAGCTGGGAAAGCAATCCTGAAGCCAAGGAATTCACATTGGATATCATTCGCGATATGAAACGTCGTGTGGAAGAGTGGTCTGACCAATATGGTTACCATTTCTCTATCTACTCCACACCGTCTGAAAGTCTGACAGACCGCTTCTGTCGCTTGGATACAGAGAAGTTCGGCTCTATTCCGGACATCACGGACAAGGAATACTACACCAACTCTTTCCACTACGATGTTCGTAAAAATCCAACACCGTTTGAAAAATTAGACTTTGAGAAAGTTTATCCAGAAGCAGGTGCGTCAGGTGGTTTCATCCATTATTGTGAGTATCCAGTTCTTCAACAAAACCCTAAAGCCTTGGAAGCTGTTTGGGACTATGCCTATGATCGTGTCGGCTATCTAGGGACCAATACTCCGATTGATCGTTGCTACAAGTGTGATTTTGAAGGGGATTTTGAACCAACTGAGCGAGGATTTGCTTGTCCCAACTGTGGCAATAGCGACCCTAAAACAGTAGATGTTGTCAAACGTACGTGTGGTTATCTGGGAAATCCTCAAGCGCGTCCGATGGTTAATGGACGCCACAAGGAAATCGCTGCGCGTGTTAAACACATGAATGGTTCAACCATTAAAACAGCCGGACATGAAGTAACAAATTAGAAGGAAATGGAATGGGGAAATACCAATTAGACGATAAGGGACGCGCACAAGTGACCCGTTATCACGAGAAACACTCGAAAGGTGGAACAGGTAAAAAAGAACGCTTGCTTAACCTCAGAGAACAGTTTTTAAACAAGAACAAGAAAAAATAAAAGTGAGAGTCTGCTCTCACTTTTCTCTTAGCGGGAGGTAAGGATGGAATTACGTAGACCAAGATTAGCAGATAAAGAAACAGTTTTAGAGATGATGGCAGAGTTTGAACAGACTCAATCAGCCCACGATGGAGGATTTTGGGATGCTGAGAATTTTGTTTATGAAGAGTGGCTAGAAGAAAATCTTCAAGCGGAAGCGGGACTCAATATTCCTGAAAACTGGGTTCCTGCTATCCAGCTGGTTAGTTTTGACGTAGCAGGCCAGGCTCTTGGCTTTCTCAACCTTCGTCTCCGATTAAATGACTACTTACTAGGAAATGGGGGCCATATTGGCTACTCCATTCGTCCATCTGAAAGAGGTAAGGGTTATGCCAAAGAATCCCTCCGACAAGGTCTACAAGTTGCTAAGGAGAAGAACATCAAAAAAGCACTTGTGACCTGTAGTACGGAAAATCCTGCTAGTAGGGCGGTGATTGTGGCAAATAGTGGGGTGTTTGAGGATGTTCGCAATGGCGTAGAACGTTACTGGATAGATTTGGAGTAAAAGGATGACATGGAATACACCAAAACCAGGTGAATGGAAAAGTGAGGAACTTAGTAAAGGGCGGATCATTGATTATAAGGCCTTTAACTTTGTCGATGGAGAAGGTGTGCGCAACTCTCTCTATGTATCAGGTTGCATGTTTCACTGCGAGGGCTGCTATAATGTTGCGACTTGGTCTTTCAATGCAGGCATTCCTTATACAGCAGAGTTAGAAGAACAGATTATGGAAGACCTTGCCCAGCCCTATGTTCAAGGCTTGACCCTGCTAGGAGGAGAACCTTTTCTTAATACAGGAATTCTCTTGCCTCTCGTTAAACGCATTCGAAAGGAATTGCCAGATAAAGACATCTGGTCCTGGACGGGCTACACTTGGGAAGAAATGATGCTGGAAACTCCAGATAAACTGGAACTCTTATCACTGATTGACATCCTTGTCGATGGACGGTATGATAAAAGCAAGCGCAATCTCATGCTCCAGTTTCGAGGTTCCTCTAATCAACGAATTATCGATGTGCAAAAATCCCTCAAAAGTGGGCAGGTGGTGATTTGGGACAAGCTTAATGACGGAAAAGAAAGCTATGAACAGGTGAAGAGAGAATGAAGAAAAAAGACCTGATAGAACAACTGGTTTCAGAGATTGAAACGGGAAGAATTAGGACGCTAGGGATCTACGGTCATGGGGCTTCAGGCAAGTCAACCTTCGCTCAGGAATTATATCAAGCCCTAGATTCTACTACAGTAAATTTACTAGAAACAGATCCCTATATCACTTCAGAACGTCACCTGGTAATACCAAAGCAAGCACCAGATCAAAAAGTGACAGCTTGTCTCCCAGTGGCGCATGAATTGGCAAGTTTAGAAAGAGATATTGTAGCTTTAAAGGCAGGCATGGACATCTTGACGATTGATGAACCGTGGAAGGCTAGCGAGGTCTTGTCTGGAGCCAAGCCGATTCTGATTGTTGAAGGGATGTCTGTGGGCTTTCTACCTAAGGAACTCTTTGAAAAAACTGTCTGTTTCTACACGGATGAGGAGACCGAATTAAAGAGGCGCTTAGCTCGAGATACGACTATGAGAAATCGGGATGCATCTTTTGTATTGGCTAGCCATCAGATGAGACGGGAACAGTATCTGCGATACTATAGAGAAAACGAGTCTAAAGCGGACATTTTAGTGGATCAATCGCAAGACAAATTCAAAGTCAAAATGACACACATTATATAGAAGAAAAGACGCTTTTTTATAGATATAAATCCGTAATTTTGGAAAGTTAAAAAGAGAAAACAGTTTCATCTTAAAAAAACGAAAAAAAGCTTACAAATCCCTTGCAATCGCAGGGGCTTTGTGTTATTCTATTATGGTGCTGTAAATTACAGCCTTAGCTTTGATGCAAGAGGTTGCGACACGCTCGGTTGCATTGCCACGCAACGCGCGTCGGTTTTCTTGTGGAGCTAGCCTATTATCTTAAATAGACGAAAAGGAGAAAAAGATGGCAAACAAAAAAATCCGTATCCGTTTGAAAGCTTACGAACACCGTACGCTTGACACAGCGGCTGCAAAAATCGTAGAATCAGCTACTCGTACAGGTGCACAAGTTGCGGGTCCAATCCCACTTCCAACTGAGCGTAGCCTCTACACAATCATTCGTGCGACTCACAAATACAAAGACTCTCGCGAACAATTTGAAATGCGTACACACAAACGTTTGATTGATATCGTTAACCCAACTCAAAAAACAGTTGATGCGTTGATGAAATTGGATCTTCCAAGTGGTGTAAACGTAGAAATCAAACTTTAATTTAAAGCTTGATACCTTGAGCATAAAAAACGCTCGTTAAAAACTTTTTGAATAAAAAATATAGAAAAGGAACTATTTTCTCATGACAAAAGGAATCTTAGGGAAAAAAGTGGGAATGACTCAAATCTTCACTGAAGCTGGCGAATTGATCCCTGTAACAGTTATTGAAGCAACTCCAAACGTTGTTCTTCAAGTTAAAACTGTTGAAACAGACGGATACAACGCTATCCAAGTTGGTTTCGATGACAAACGCGAAGTATTGAGCAACAAACCTGCTAAAGGACATGTAGCGAAAGCTAACACGGCTCCTAAGCGCTTCATTCGTGAATTCAAAAACGTTGAAGGCTTGGAAGTTGGTGCTGAAATCACAGTTGAAACATTCGCAGCTGGAGACGTTGTTGACGTAACTGGTACTTCTAAAGGTAAAGGTTTCCAAGGTGTTATCAAACGCCACGGACAATCACGTGGACCAATGGCTCACGGTTCTCGTTACCACCGTCGTCCAGGTTCTATGGGACCTGTTGCACCTAACCGCGTATTTAAAGGTAAAAACCTTGCAGGACGTATGGGTGGCGACCGCGTAACAATTCAAAACCTTGAAGTTGTACAAGTTGTTCCAGAAAAGAACGTTATCCTTATCAAAGGTAACGTACCAGGTGCTAAGAAATCTCTTATCACTATCAAATCAGCAGTTAAAGCTGGTAAATAATAAAGAAAGGGGAAATCAGTCACAATGGCAAACGTAACATTATTTGACCAAACTGGTAAAGAAGCTGGCCAAGTTGTTCTTAACGATGCAGTATTTGGTATTGAACCAAATGAATCAGTTGTGTTTGATGTGATCATCAGCCAACGCGCAAGCCTTCGTCAAGGAACACACGCTGTTAAAAACCGCTCTGCAGTATCAGGTGGTGGACGCAAACCATGGCGTCAAAAAGGAACTGGACGTGCTCGTCAAGGTTCTATCCGCTCACCACAATGGCGTGGTGGTGGCGTTGTCTTCGGACCAACTCCACGTTCATACGGCTACAAACTTCCACAAAAAGTTCGTCGCCTAGCTCTTAAATCAGTTTATTCTGAAAAAGTTGCTGAAAACAAATTCGTAGCTGTAGACGCTCTTTCATTTACAGCTCCAAAAACTGCTGAATTTGCAAAAGTTCTTGCAGCATTGAGCATCGATTCTAAAGTTCTTGTTATCCTTGAAGAAGGAAATGAATTCGCAGCTCTTTCAGCTCGTAACCTTCCAAATGTGAAAGTTGCAACAGCTACAACTGCAAGTGTTCTTGACATCGCAAATAGCGACAAACTTCTTGTCACACAAGCAGCTATCTCTAAAATCGAGGAGGTTCTTGCATAATGAATTTGTATGATGTTATCAAAAAACCTGTTATCACTGAAAGCTCAATGGCTCAACTTGAAGCAGGAAAATATGTATTTGAAGTTGACACCCGTGCACACAAACTTTTGATCAAGCAAGCTGTTGAAGCTGCTTTCGAAGGTGTTAAAGTTGCCAACGTTAACACAATCAACGTAAAACCAAAAGCAAAACGTGTTGGACGTTACACTGGTTTTACTAACAAAACTAAAAAAGCTATCATCACACTTACAGCTGATTCAAAAGCAATCGAGTTGTTCGCTGCTGAAGCTGAATAATCTAAGGAGGAAATATCGTGGGAATTCGTGTTTATAAACCAACAACAAACGGTCGCCGTAATATGACTTCTTTGGATTTCGCTGAAATCACAACAAGCACTCCTGAAAAATCATTGCTTGTTGCTTTGAAGAGCAAGGCTGGTCGTAACAACAACGGTCGTATCACTGTTCGTCACCAAGGTGGTGGACACAAACGTTTCTACCGTTTGGTTGACTTCAAACGTAACAAAGACAACGTTGAAGCAGTTGTTAAAACTATCGAGTACGATCCAAACCGTTCTGCAAACATCGCTCTTGTACACTACACTGACGGTGTGAAAGCATACATCATCGCTCCAAAAGGTCTTGAAGTTGGTCAACGTATCGTTTCAGGTCCTGAAGCAGATATCAAAGTCGGAAACGCTCTTCCACTTGCTAACATCCCAGTTGGTACTTTGATCCACAACATCGAATTGAAACCAGGTCGTGGTGGAGAATTGGTACGTGCTGCTGGTGCTTCTGCTCAAGTATTGGGTCAAGAAGGTAAATACGTTCTTGTTCGTCTTCAATCTGGCGAAGTTCGTATGATTCTTGGAACTTGTCGTGCTACAGTTGGTGTTGTCGGAAACGAACAACATGGACTTGTAAACCTTGGTAAAGCAGGACGTAGCCGTTGGAAAGGTATCCGCCCAACAGTTCGTGGTTCTGTAATGAACCCTAACGATCACCCACACGGTGGTGGTGAAGGTAAAGCACCAGTTGGTCGTAAAGCGCCATCTACTCCATGGGGCAAACCTGCTCTTGGTCTTAAAACTCGTAACAAGAAAGCGAAATCTGACAAACTTATCGTTCGTCGTCGCAACGAGAAATAATAGTAAACTAGTCGCCTAAGCAACTAGGAAATCCGCCAGCTCGGTAGCGTTCCATGTGAGCGCAAGCCGCTGTGGTACAACATTTAAAGGAGAAAAAATAAAAATGGGACGCAGTCTTAAAAAAGGACCTTTCGTCGATGAGCATTTGATGAAAAAAGTTGAAGCTCAAGCTAACGACGAAAAGAAAAAAGTTATCAAAACTTGGTCACGTCGTTCAACGATCTTCCCAAGTTTCATTGGTTACACTATTGCAGTTTATGACGGACGTAAACACGTACCTGTTTACATCCAAGAAGACATGGTAGGTCACAAACTTGGTGAATTTGCACCAACTCGTACTTACAAAGGTCACGCTGCAGACGACAAGAAAACACGTAGAAAATAAGGAGAACATAAATGGCAGAAATTACTTCAGCTAAAGCAATGGCTCGTACAGTACGTGTTTCACCTCGTAAATCACGTCTTGTTCTTGACAACATCCGTGGTAAAAGCGTAGCCGATGCTATTGCAATCTTGACATTCACACCAAACAAAGCTGCTGAAATCATCTTGAAAGTTTTGAATTCAGCTGTAGCTAACGCTGAAAACAACTTTGGTTTGGATAAAGCTAACTTGGTAGTATCTGAAGCATTCGCAAACGAAGGACCAACTATGAAACGTTTCCGTCCACGTGCGAAAGGTTCAGCTTCACCAATCAACAAACGTACAGCTCACATCACTGTGGCTGTTGCAGAAAAATAAGGAGGTAACATCGTGGGTCAAAAAGTACATCCAATTGGTATGCGTGTCGGCATCATCCGTGATTGGGATGCCAAATGGTATGCTGAAAAAGAATACGCGGATTACCTTCATGAAGATCTTGCAATCCGTAAATTCGTTCAAAAAGAACTTGCTGACGCAGCAGTTTCAACTATCGAAATCGAACGCGCAGTAAACAAAGTTAACGTTTCACTTCACACTGCTAAACCAGGTATGGTTATCGGTAAAGGTGGTGCTAACGTTGATGCACTCCGTGCAAAACTTAACAAATTGACTGGAAAACAAGTACACATCAATATCATCGAAATCAAACAACCTGATTTGGATGCTCACCTTGTAGGTGAAGGAATTGCTCGTCAATTGGAGCAACGTGTTGCTTTCCGTCGTGCACAAAAACAAGCAATCCAACGTGCAATGCGTGCTGGAGCTAAAGGGATCAAAACTCAAGTATCAGGTCGTTTGAACGGTGCAGATATCGCCCGTGCTGAAGGATACTCTGAAGGAACTGTTCCACTTCACACACTTCGTGCAGATATCGATTACGCTTGGGAAGAAGCAGATACTACATACGGTAAACTTGGTGTTAAAGTATGGATCTACCGTGGTGAAGTTCTTCCAGCTCGTAAGAACACTAAAGGAGGTAAATAACCAATGTTAGTACCTAAACGTGTTAAACACCGTCGTGAATTCCGTGGAAAAATGCGCGGTGAAGCAAAAGGTGGAAAAGAAGTAGCATTCGGTGAATACGGTCTTCAAGCTACAACTAGCCACTGGATCACTAACCGCCAAATCGAAGCTGCTCGTATCGCCATGACTCGTTACATGAAACGTGGTGGTAAAGTTTGGATTAAAATCTTCCCACACAAATCATACACTGCTAAAGCTATCGGTGTGCGTATGGGATCTGGTAAAGGGGCACCTGAAGGTTGGGTAGCACCAGTTAAACGTGGTAAAGTGATGTTTGAAATCGCTGGTGTATCTGAAGAAATCGCTCGCGAAGCGCTTCGTCTTGCAAGCCACAAATTGCCAGTTAAATGTAAATTCGTAAAACGTGAAGCAGAATAAGGAGAAGGCATGAAACTTAATGAAGTAAAAGAATTTGTTAAAGAACTTCGTGGTCTTTCTCAAGAAGAACTCGCGAAGCGCGAAAACGAATTGAAAAAAGAATTGTTTGAACTTCGTTTCCAAGCTGCGACTGGTCAATTGGAACAAACAGCTCGCTTGAAAGAAGTTAAAAAACAAATCGCTCGTATCAAAACAGTTCAATCTGAAGCGAAATAATAGACTAGGGAAGGAGAAATTTCAATGGAACGCAATAATCGTAAAGTTCTTGTTGGACGTGTTGTATCTGACAAAATGGACAAGACAATCACAGTTGTAGTTGAAACAAAACGTAACCACCCAGTCTATGGTAAACGTATTAACTACTCTAAAAAATACAAAGCACATGATGAAAACAATGTTGCCAAAGAAGGCGATATCGTACGTATCATGGAAACTCGTCCGCTTTCAGCTACAAAACGTTTCCGTCTTGTAGAAGTTGTTGAAGAAGCGGTCATCATCTAATCAAACCTGAAAGGAGAAAACTGAAATGATTCAAACAGAAACTCGTTTGAAAGTCGCAGACAACAGCGGTGCGCGCGAAATCTTGACTATCAAAGTTCTTGGTGGTTCAGGACGTAAATTTGCAAACATCGGTGATGTTATCGTGGCATCTGTAAAACAAGCTACTCCTGGTGGTGCGGTTAAAAAAGGTGACGTTGTAAAAGCTGTTATCGTTCGTACTAAATCAGGTGCTCGTCGTGCTGATGGTTCATACATCAAATTTGACGAAAATGCAGCAGTTATCATCCGTGAAGACAAAACTCCTCGCGGAACACGTATCTTTGGCCCAGTTGCACGTGAATTGCGTGAAGGTGGCTTCATGAAGATCGTGTCACTTGCTCCAGAAGTACTTTAATATTAAAAAAACAAACTAGTCCCCTAGCTTCAAGCTAGGGTGCCCTTATGGGCGTAAGAAAAATCAAGGAGAAACCTAATGTTTGTAAAAAAAGGCGACAAAGTTCGCGTAATCGCTGGTAAAGATAAGGGAACAGAAGCTGTTGTCCTTACTGCCCTTCCAAAAGTAAACAAAGTTATCGTTGAAGGTGTTAACATCGTTAAGAAACACCAACGTCCAACTAACGAGCTTCCTCAAGGTGGTATCATCGAGAAAGAAGCAGCTATCCACGTATCAAACGTTCAAGTATTGGATAAAAATGGTGTAGCTGGTCGTGTTGGTTACAAATTTGTAGACGGTAAAAAAGTTCGCTACAACAAAAAATCAGGCGAAGTGCTTGATTAATCACGAAGGAAAGGAGAAGTATAATGGCAAATCGTTTAAAAGAAAAATATCTTAATGAAGTAGTTCCTGCTTTGACAGAACAATTCAACTACTCATCAGTGATGGCTGTGCCTAAAGTAGATAAGATCGTTTTGAACATGGGTGTTGGTGAAGCTGTATCAAACGCTAAAAGTCTTGAAAAAGCTGCTGAAGAATTGGCACTTATCTCAGGTCAAAAACCACTTATCACTAAAGCTAAAAAATCAATCGCCGGCTTCCGTCTTCGTGAAGGTGTAGCGATCGGTGCAAAAGTTACCCTTCGTGGTGAACGTATGTATGAATTCTTGGACAAATTGGTTTCAGTTTCACTTCCACGTGTGCGTGACTTCCACGGTGTTCCAACAAAATCATTTGATGGACGCGGAAACTACACTCTTGGTGTGAAAGAACAATTGATCTTCCCAGAAATTAACTTTGATGACGTTGACAAAACTCGTGGTCTTGACATCGTTATCGTAACAACTGCTAACACTGACGAAGAGTCACGTGCATTGCTTACAGGCCTTGGAATGCCTTTTGCAAAATAATATAGGAGGTAAATCTAATGGCTAAAAAATCAATGATTGCTAAGAACAAACGTCCAGCGAAGTTCTCTACTCAAGCTTATACTCGTTGTGAAAAATGTGGTCGTCCACATTCAGTTTACCGCAAATTTAAACTTTGCCGTGTTTGCTTCCGTGAATTAGCTTACAAAGGACAAATTCCTGGTGTAACAAAAGCATCTTGGTAATTTAAGATATCAAGGGCGTCAAAACTCCAGGTGAAAATAGGAAACTTGACGAAGAAACTGAAGTTTCTAGGAAAGTTTATCTTTTTCACGCAGAGTTTAGCCCGGGTTCAGTTGGGATTGCCAATTTGAACACGAGCTACAGCTTTGGCAAAAAAGACCAATTTGCTTTGGAGCATCGCTCCTGCATCAAATTGCCTATTTTTACTCTTGCTGTTACGCTCTTTGTATCATGTGTTAACTAGCAAGTGCAACTTGCAAACTACTAGTAAGAGGAGAAAAACAAAATGGTTATGACTGACCCAATCGCAGACTTCCTAACTCGTATTCGTAACGCTAACCAAGCGAAACACGAAGTACTTGAAGTACCTGCATCAAACATCAAAAAAGGGATTGCTGAAATCCTTAAACGCGAAGGTTTTGTTAAGAACGTAGAAATCATCGAAGATGACAAACAAGGCATCATCCGTGTATTCCTTAAGTACGGACCAAACGGTGAAAAAGTTATCACTAACTTGAAACGTGTTTCTAAACCAGGACTTCGTGTCTACAAAAAACGTGAAGATCTTCCAAAAGTTCTTAACGGACTTGGAATTGCTATCCTTTCAACTTCTGAAGGTTTGCTTACTGATAAAGAAGCTCGCCAAAAGAATGTTGGTGGTGAGGTTATCGCTTACGTTTGGTAATATTTAGCTCCCAATTTCTTTGCGACACGTCGTTATCGTCTCTTGCCTAACCCAAAGTTATGCCGGCGAGACGCTGCCTAGATTCACTTTGGAATTGAAACCTAAATGTTCCTTTAAATCGAGAAATCGATTTAAGCCCCCGTGAAAACTGGCCATTCTGGCCTGACAATTTAACAGGAGAAAATAAACATGTCACGTATTGGTAATAAAGTTATCGTGTTGCCTGCTGGTGTTGAAATCACTAACAATGACAACGTTGTAACTGTAAAAGGACCTAAAGGAGAGCTTACTCGTGAGTTCTCAAAAGATATTGAAATTCGTGTGGAAGGTACTGAAGTAACTCTTCACCGTCCAAACGATTCAAAAGAAATGAAAACAATCCATGGAACTACTCGTGCCCTTTTGAACAACATGGTAATTGGTGTATCAGAAGGATTCAAGAAAGAACTTGAAATGCGTGGGGTTGGTTACCGTGCACAACTTCAAGGTAAAAAACTTGTTTTGGCTGTTGGTAAATCTCATCCAGACGAAGTTGAAGCTCCAGAAGGAATTACTTTTGAACTTCCAAACCCAACAACAATCGTTGTTAGCGGAATTTCAAAAGAAGTAGTTGGTCAAACAGCTGCTTACGTACGTAGCCTTCGTTCACCAGAACCATATAAAGGTAAAGGTATCCGTTACGTTGGTGAATTCGTTCGCCGTAAAGAAGGTAAAACAGGTAAATAATGTTGAGTGGTTGATTTTCAACCACCAACCTATTTTCCAACTTAGTGCATAGCACATGATTTAAAACTAAAGAGGTGAAAACTGTGATTTCTAAACCAGATAAAAACAAACTCCGCCAAAAACGCCACCGTCGCGTTCGCGGAAAACTCTCTGGAACTGCTGATCGCCCACGTTTGAACGTATTCCGTTCTAATACAGGCATCTACGCTCAAGTGATTGATGACGTAGCGGGTGTAACGCTCGCAAGTGCTTCAACTCTTGACAAAGAAGTTTCAAAAGGAACTAAAACTGAACAAGCCGTTACTGTCGGTAAACTCGTTGCAGAACGTGCAAACGCTAAAGGTATTTCAGAAGTGGTGTTCGACCGCGGTGGATATCTATATCACGGACGTGTGAAAGCTTTGGCTGATGCAGCTCGTGAAAACGGATTGAAATTCTAATAGGAGGACACTAGAAAATGGCATTTAAAGACAATGCAGTTGAATTAGAAGAACGCGTAGTTGCTGTCAACCGTGTTACAAAAGTTGTTAAAGGTGGACGTCGTCTTCGTTTCGCAGCTCTTGTTGTTGTTGGTGACCACAACGGTCGCGTAGGATTTGGTACTGGTAAAGCTCAAGAAGTTCCAGAAGCAATCCGCAAAGCAGTAGAAGATGCTAAGAAAAACTTGATTGAGGTTCCTATGGTTGGAACAACAATCCCACACGAAGTTCTTTCAGAATTCGGTGGAGCTAAAGTATTGTTGAAACCTGCTGTAGAAGGTTCTGGAGTTGCCGCTGGTGGTGCAGTTCGTGCCGTTGTGGAATTGGCAGGTGTGGCAGATATTACATCTAAATCACTTGGCTCTAACACTCCAATCAACATTGTTCGCGCAACTGTTGAAGGTTTGAAACAATTGAAACGCGCTGAAGAAGTTGCTGCCCTTCGTGGTATTTCAGTTTCTGATTTGGCATAAGAAAGGGGATAAAATGGCTCAAATTAAAATTACTTTGACTAAGTCTCCAATCGGACGCATTCCATCACAACGTAAAACTGTTGTAGCACTTGGACTTGGCAAATTGAACAGCTCTGTTATCAAAGAAGACAACGCTGCTATTCGTGGTATGATCACTGCAGTATCTCACTTGGTAACAGTTGAAGAAGTAAACTAATGAATTTTTAGGGGATGTGGCAATACTCATCCCCTAAAACTAGGTATAGTCATCTAAGATGACAATGTATAGGCGAGTTGATAAGGGAGACAACCTTTTCTCTCTTATCGGCGCTAGCATTTTACAAAAGAGGAGAAAATAATAATGAAACTTCATGAATTGAAACCTGCAGAAGGTTCTCGTAAAGTACGTAACCGTGTTGGTCGTGGTACTTCATCAGGTAACGGTAAAACATCTGGTCGCGGTCAAAAAGGTCAAAAAGCTCGTAGCGGTGGCGGAGTTCGCCTTGGTTTTGAAGGTGGACAAACTCCATTGTTCCGTCGTCTTCCAAAACGTGGATTCACTAACATCAACGCTAAAGAATACGCAATTGTAAACCTTGACCAATTGAACGTCTTTGAAGACGGTGCAGAAGTAACTCCAGTTGTACTTATCGAAGCAGGAATTGTGAAAGCTGAAAAATCAGGAGTTAAAATTCTTGGTAACGGTGAGTTGACTAAGAAATTGACTGTGAAAGCAGCTAAATTCTCTAAATCAGCTGAGGAAGCTATCACTGCTAAAGGTGGTTCTGTAGAAGTCATCTAAGAGAGGTGACCCATGTTTTTTAAATTACTAAAAGAAGCGCTCAAGGTTAAACAAGTTCGATCAAAAATTCTCTTTACGATTTTTATCATTCTTGTTTTCCGTATTGGGACAAGTATCACTGTTCCAGGTGTGAATGCAAAAAGTTTGGAAGCTCTCAGTGGTTTATCTTTCTTGAACATGCTTAGTCTTGTTTCAGGGAATGCCATGAAGAACTTCTCCGTTTTTGCACTCGGAGTAAGTCCGTATATCACTGCTTCAATCGTTGTTCAATTGCTACAAATGGATATTTTACCGAAGTTTGTAGAATGGGGCAAACAAGGGGAAGTAGGACGGAGAAAACTAAATCAGGCTACCCGTTATATTGCACTTGTACTTGCATTTGTTCAATCTATCGGGATTACAGCAGGATTTAATACTCTATCTGGAGCGAAATTATTAACGACAGCTTTAACTCCACAAGTTTTTGTTACTATTGGTATTATCCTCACAGCAGGTAGTATGATTGTAACTTGGCTCGGGGAACAAATTACAGATAAGGGATACGGAAATGGTGTTTCTATGATTATCTTTGCAGGTATTGTTGCTTCAATTCCTGAGATGATTAAGGGTATCTATGTTGACTACTTCGTCAATATTCCAAGTAGCCGTTTGACTTCATCTATTATCTTTGTCGTTATTTTGACTATCGCTGTCTTGTTGATTGTTTACTTTACAACCTATGTTCAACAGGCAGAATATAAAATTCCAATCCAATATACAAAAGTTGCTCAAGGAGCCCCATCAAGCTCATACCTTCCTTTGAAGGTGAACCCAGCGGGGGTTATCCCAGTTATCTTTGCAAGTTCCATTACAGCAGCACCTGCAGCCATTCTTCAATTTCTGAGTGCTACAGGTCATGATTGGGCTTGGGTACGTACAGCACAGGAAATGTTATCTACAACATCTCCGACAGGTGTTGCTATGTATGCCTTGTTAATCATTCTCTTTACATTCTTCTATACATTTGTACAGATCAATCCAGAGAAAGCAGCAGAAAACTTACAAAAGAGTGGAGCCTACATTCATGGTGTCCGTCCTGGTAAGGGAACTGAAGAATTCATGTCGAAACTTCTTCGTCGCCTTGCGACTGTCGGATCGATCTTCCTAGGTGTGATTTCAATCTTGCCGATTGTGGCAAAAGATGTCTTTGGTCTTTCAGAAGCTGTTGCTTTTGGGGGAACTAGTCTTTTGATCATTATCTCAACAGGTATTGAAGGAATCAAACAGCTAGAAGGTTACCTATTGAAACGTAAGTATGTTGGTTTCATGGATAAAACAGAATAAAAGCAAAATTACTTTTGCTTAGAGAGTGGAGTATGAAGATCTATCTATCAGAAAGATTTTCGTCTCCCCTCTTCTATTTTGTTTTTAAATAGGGGTTGAAACAAATTTCTACTTCTATTTAAATACAAAATAAGGAGATCCTATCATGAATCTTTTGATTATGGGCTTACCTGGAGCAGGTAAGGGAACGCAAGCAGCTAAAATTGTGGAGCAATTCCACGTGGCACACATTTCAACTGGAGATATGTTCCGTGCTGCTATGGCAAATCAAACTGAAATGGGTGTACTTGCGAAGTCATATATTGACAAAGGTGAGTTGGTTCCAGATGAAGTTACAAATGGAATCGTTAAAGAACGCCTTTCACAGGACGACATCAAGGAAACAGGTTTCTTGTTGGATGGTTACCCACGTACGATTGAACAAGCCCATGCCTTGGACAAAACATTGGCGGAACTTGGTATCGAACTAGAAGGCGTGATCAATATCGAAGTGAATCCAGATTGTCTCTTGGAACGTTTGAGTGGTCGTATCATCCACCGCGAAACAGGTGAAACCTTCCATAAAGTTTTCAACCCACCAGTTGACTATAAAGAGGAAGATTACTACCAACGTGAAGATGATAAACCTGAGACAGTGAAGCGTCGTTTGGATGTGAATATCGCCCAAGGTGAACCAATCATTGCTCACTACCGTGCCAAAGGTTTGGTCCACGATATCGAAGGAAATCAAGATATCAATGATGTGTTCAAAGACATCGAAAAAGTATTGACAAATTTGAAATAAAGCGTTTTTCATACTTGCAAAAAATCGCTACAAATGTTATACTGAGATAGTCTGACTTATAATTGTTGTCTCTGTTTTCAGAGGCATCGAATCGAAATTTATGGAGGTGCTTTTGCGTGGCAAAAGACGATGTGATTGAAGTTGAAGGCAAAGTAGTCGATACAATGCCTAACGCAATGTTTACGGTTGAACTTGAAAATGGACATCAGATTTTAGCAACAGTTTCTGGTAAAATTCGTAAAAACTATATTCGTATTTTAGCGGGAGATCGTGTTACTGTCGAGATGAGTCCATATGACTTGACACGTGGACGTATCACTTACCGCTTTAAATAATCGAAAAACTTGGAGGGATAAGAAATGAAAGTAAGACCATCGGTCAAACCAATTTGCGAATACTGTAAAGTAATTCGTCGTAATGGTCGTGTTATGGTAATTTGCCCAGCAAATCCAAAACACAAACAACGTCAAGGATAAGATAGAAAGGAGAAAACATGGCTCGTATTGCTGGAGTTGACATTCCAAATGACAAACGCGTAGTAATCTCATTGACTTATGTTTATGGTATCGGACTTGCAACATCTAAGAAAATTTTGGCTGCTGCTGGAATCTCAGAAGATGTTCGTGTACGTGACCTTACATCAGACCAAGAAGATGCTATCCGTCGTGAAGTGGATGCAATCAAAGTTGAAGGTGACCTTCGTCGTGAAGTAAACTTGAACATCAAACGTTTGATGGAAATCGGTTCATACCGTGGTATTCGTCACCGTCGTGGACTTCCTGTCCGTGGACAAAACACTAAAAACAACGCTCGCACTCGTAAAGGTAAAGCTGTTGCGATTGCTGGTAAGAAAAAATAATATAGGAGGTAAAAGTCTTGGCTAAACCAACACGTAAACGTCGTGTGAAAAAGAATATCGAATCTGGTATTGCTCATATTCACGCTACATTTAATAACACTATTGTTATGATTACTGATGTGCATGGTAATGCAATTGCTTGGTCATCAGCTGGTGCTCTTGGTTTCAAAGGTTCTCGTAAATCTACACCATTCGCTGCTCAAATGGCTTCTGAAGCTGCTGCTAAATCTGCACAAGAACACGGTCTTAAATCAGTTGAAGTTACTGTAAAAGGTCCAGGTTCTGGTCGTGAGTCAGCTATTCGTGCGCTTGCTGCCGCTGGTCTTGAAGTAACAGCAATTCGTGATGTGACTCCAGTGCCACACAATGGTGCTCGTCCTCCAAAACGTCGCCGTGTATAATCATCGCATTACACTGCTTTTCGTTTAAGAGGGAGTAACTAAATGATTGAGTTTGAAAAACCAAATATAACAAAAATTGATGAAAATAAAGATTATGGCAAGTTTGTAATCGAACCACTTGAACGTGGCTACGGTACAACTCTTGGTAACTCTCTTCGTCGTGTACTACTAGCTTCTCTACCAGGAGCAGCAGTGACATCTATCAACATTGAAGGTGTCTTGCATGAGTTTGACACAGTTCCAGGTGTTCGTGAAGACGTGATGCAAATCATTCTGAACATTAAAGGGATTGCAGTGAAATCATACGTTGAAGACGAAAAAATCATTGAACTTGACGTTGAAGGTCCTGCTGAAATTACAGCTGGAGACATTTTGACTGATAGTGATATTGAAATTGTAAATCCAGATCATTATCTCTTTACAATCGGTGAAGGTTCTTCTCTAAAAGCGACAATGACTGTTAACAGTGGTCGTGGATATGTACCTGCTGATGAAAACAAAAAAGATAATGCACCAGTTGGAACACTTGCTGTAGATTCTATTTATACACCAGTTACAAAAGTCAACTATCAAGTAGAGCCTGCTCGTGTAGGTAGCAATGATGGATTTGACAAATTAACCCTTGAAATCTTGACTAATGGAACAATTATTCCAGAAGATGCTTTAGGGCTTTCAGCACGTATCTTGACAGAACATCTTGATTTGTTTACAAATCTTACTGAGATTGCTAAGTCAACTGAAGTGATGAAAGAAGCTGATACTGAATCTGACGATCGTATTTTGGATCGTACGATTGAGGAACTGGACTTGTCTGTGCGTTCATACAACTGTTTGAAACGTGCCGGTATCAATACTGTGCATGATTTGACAGAAAAATCTGAAGCAGAGATGATGAAAGTACGAAATCTTGGACGCAAGAGTTTGGAAGAAGTGAAACTCAAACTCATTGACTTGGGTCTTGGATTAAAAGATAAATAAAGGAGGAATACATGGCTTACCGTAAACTAGGACGCACTAGCTCACAACGTAAAGCAATGCTTCGCGATTTGACAACTGACCTTTTGATCAACGAATCAATCGTTACAACTGAAGCTCGTGCTAAAGAAATCCGTAAAACTGTTGAAAAAATGATTACTCTAGGTAAACGTGGTGATTTGCATGCACGTCGTCAAGCAGCTGCTTTCGTACGTAATGAAATCGCATCTGAAAACTATGATGAAGCAACTGATAAGTACACTTCAACTACAGCACTTCAAAAATTGTTCTCAGAAATCGCACCTCGTTATGCTGAACGTAACGGTGGATACACTCGTATCCTTAAAACTGAACCACGTCGTGGTGATGCTGCGCCAATGGCGATCATCGAATTAGTATAAAATCATCAATTTTGTTGAGTGTTATGATGATGGAGTCTTGTGCTCTTAGTCTAGCTCTGGTCTACCGCTGGGACTTCGGTCCTAGCGGGAACACTCATCATCATTTGATAGGGTAGACGCTTGTTTACGAAATTGTTTTTTTCTTAAGAACAATTTCGTAAGCAGGCGTTTTTTAGTATTATCTATGGAAATATGCTATACTAGGAAAAAAGAAAATCAAAAACGTTCAGGTTTTCTAAAAATCGTAGAAATGGGGTATAAGAATGAAGGCTATTATTACAGTGGTTGGTAAGGACAAGGCTGGGATCGTTGCAGGCGTGTCTACTAAGATTGCAGAGTTGGGTTTGAATATTGACGATATTTCTCAGACGGTGTTGGATGAATACTTTACTATGATGGCGGTCGTTTCTAGTGACGAAAAACAGGATTTCACTTATCTGCGAAATGAGTTTGAAACTTTCGGTCAGACCTTGAATGTCAAAATCAATATTCAAAGTGCGGCGATTTTTGACGCTATGTATAATATCTAGGAGCTTATCATGGATATTAGACAAGTTACAGAAACCATTGCCATGATCGAGGAGCAGAACTTCGATATCAGAACCATCACCATGGGGATTTCCCTTTTGGACTGTATTGATCCAGATATCAATCGTGCTGCTGAAAAGATTTACCAAAAAATCACCACTAAAGCTGCAAATCTAGTGGCTGTAGGAGATGAAATTGCTGCAGAACTTGGGATTCCTATTGTTAATAAACGGGTATCGGTGACTCCGATTTCATTGATTGGTGCTGCGACTGATGCGACAGACTATCTTGTTTTGGCAAAGGCACTTGACAAGGCTGCCAAGGAGATTGGTGTTGACTTTATCGGTGGATTCTCTGCCTTGGTACAAAAAGGCTACCAAAAAGGAGATGAAATTCTCATCAATTCTATCCCGCGCGCTCTAGCTGAGACAGACAAGGTTTGTTCGTCTGTTAACATTGGCTCGACCAAGTCAGGTATCAACATGACTGCGGTCGCTGATATGGGACGTATCATCAAGGAAACAGCTGCGATGTCAGATATGGGTGCGGCCAAGTTGGTCGTATTTGCTAATGCTGTTGAGGACAATCCTTTTATGGCAGGGGCTTTCCATGGTGTTGGCGAAGCAGATGTTATCATCAATGTCGGGGTTTCGGGTCCTGGTGTGGTCAAGCGTGCCTTGGAAAAGGTTCGTGGAGAGAGCTTTGATGTAGTAGCGGAAACAGTCAAGAAAACAGCATTCAAGATTACTCGTATCGGTCAGCTGGTTGGACAAATGGCGAGTGAACGCCTTGGTGTTGACTTTGGAATTGTCGACCTAAGCTTGGCACCTACTCCTGCAGTTGGTGATTCTGTGGCTCGTGTCCTTGAGGAAATGGGCCTAGAAACAGTTGGTACGCATGGGACAACGGCTGCCCTCGCTCTTTTGAATGACCAAGTTAAGAAGGGCGGAGTGATGGCTTGTAACCAAGTCGGTGGCTTGTCAGGTGCTTTTATCCCCGTTTCTGAAGATGAGGGGATGATTGCTGCGGTGCAAGATGGCTCTCTGAATTTAGAGAAACTAGAAGCCATGACTGCTATCTGTTCAGTTGGACTGGATATGATTGCCATTCCGGAAGATACGCCTGCTGAAACCATTGCAGCTATGATTGCGGATGAGTCGGCAATCGGTGTTATTAACATGAAAACGACAGCTGTTCGTATTATTCCAAAGGGCAAAGAAGGCGATATGATTGAGTTTGGTGGCTTGCTAGGGACAGCTCCAGTGATGAAAGTCAACGGGGCTTCGTCTGTTGATTTCATCTCTCGCGGTGGGCAAATCCCAGCTCCAATCCATAGTTTTAAAAATTGAGAAAAAGTGAGATGATTTAAGTTGTTTTTAAGGATGGATGTGTATACTATAATCATTAAATGAAGACCTCCTAACTTTGTTTAATAGAAATCCTAAACTTTTTCATAATAATCTCCTAGGGAAGCTACCATGAGGGTAGCTTTTCTTTTGGATAATTTACAAATGTTGGCTTTGCTTTTGAAAGCCGAATATTTCTTTGATCCATGATATAATAGAAGAAAATGGAGGATAGAAAATGTCTAAAGTAAGATTGTATTTGGTCCGTCATGGGAAAACGATGTTTAACACCATTGGACGTGCTCAAGGATGGAGTGATACACCTCTGACTGCAGAAGGTGAGTTGGGAATCCATGAACTGGGAATTGGCTTGAGAGAGTCTGGCTTGCAGTTTGACCGCGCTTATTCCAGTGATTCAGGTCGCACTATTCAAACCATGGGAATTATCCTAGAAGAACTTGGACTACAGGGGAAAATCCCTTACCGCATGGACAAGCGCATCAGAGAGTGGTGCTTTGGTAGTTTTGATGGGGCCTATGATGGGGACCTCTTTATGGGATTGATTCCGAGAATTTTCAATGTAGACCATGTTCATCAGTTGTCCTATGCAGAACTAGCAGAAGGTTTGGTAGAGGTTGATACTGCAGGCTGGGCTGAAGGTTGGGAAAAACTCAGTGGTCGAATCAAGGAAGGCTTTGAAGCGATTGCTAAAGAAATGGAAGAACAAGGTGGGGGTAATGCCCTCGTTGTGAGCCATGGAATGACGATTGGTACCATTGTTTATCTGATCAATGGCATGCATCCGCATGGTCTGGATAATGGTAGCGTGACGATTCTTGAATATGAGGACGGTCAGTTTAGCGTAGAAGTTGTTGGTGACCGTAGCTATCGAGAGCTCGGACGTGAGAAGATGGAAGAGCCCTCTATTTAGTCAAAATAGAACTGCTTGCCATAAACTAGAGATTTGGTAACCATATAAACATAAGAAAAAAACAGCCGAGGGATATCCTTTTGGCTGTTTTTGATAGGGGAAAACTAGAGGGTAATGCTATTGTTTTTAGAAATTTTCATAAATAGTAATAATGAAGTAACTGTCAAGACAGTGAGGATAGTTGACAAAGCAGCTGCCACACCATAATTTCCACGAAGTACTTCAGTGTAGATAGCTACAGTCATTGTTCTAGTCTTAACATTGTATAAGAGAATTGAAGTAGAAAGTTCTGAAATCATTGTTACCCATGATAGGATTGCACCTGAGATGATACCTGAAAGCATCATTGGGGTGGTGATTTTAGTAAAGGTATTAAGACGACTACTTCCTAAACTTTCTGCAGCTTCTTCAATGCTCGGAGAAATCTGTTGCAAGCTAGCTACTGAAGATCGAATAGTATATGGGAGTCTTCTAACAGATAAGGACATGATTAGGATAAAGGCTGTTCCTGTAATCATAAGGAAGCCACTTCCGAAGATTCCTGTATTGAATGAAGAGATAAATGCAATACCGAGAACAGTTCCTGGTACGATATAAGGTACCATACTAAGACTATCGATTAAATTCGTAAATAGGTTACGTTTACGAACAGCAAGGTATGAGATGAAGGTTGCAAATAAAACAACGAGAATCAAGGCAAGTAGAGGGATGCGAATGGTATTGAAAATAGCAGACCCCATACGGTTGAAGGCTGTTTTATAGCTATTTAATGAGTATCCATTAACAAATACCATACCTGATGTTTTAAGGAAGGATGTATAAATCAAGTAAACTTGAGGTAAGACAGAGAATAAAATAATACCATAAACAGTTACATAAATAGCAGCCATCTTTCCTTTTGTCGTTTTCTTAGGTTCGATTGGATGAAGCGAGTTCATACTGAAGCTGAAACGATTTGAAATATACTTTTGGACGAGGAAGATAGCAAGGGCGATTGTAATGGCCATGATTGCTAAGGCAGATGCGAAAGCCGAGTTGCCTCCAACTTCACTGATAAACTGAGTATAGATTAATACTGGGAAAGTACGATATCCCTCACCAATCAGCATCGGAGTACCGAAGTCTGAGAAAGCTCTCATAAACACTAGGAGCGCTGCTGCTAGTAAAGTTGGGACTAGAAGAGGTAAAACGACTGTTACAATTCGTTTAAAGCCGAAAGATCCCATGCTTTCAGCAGCTTCCAAGAGGGAGTTGTCAATACTCTTCATGGTTCCAGCTACGTAAAGGAAAACGAGTGGGAAAAGTTGGAGTGTAAAGACAAGTACAATACCTTTAAAACCATAGATATCAAAAGCAGGCAAATGGAGTGTGTTGGTTAGAAATTTTGTAATAACTCCGTTTCTACCAAGAAGTAGAATCCAAGAATAGGCACCCACAAAGGGAGCTGACATGGATGCGATGATAATCAAGATTTGCAAAAATTTCTTTCCCTTGAAGTCATACATTGAAAATAGATAAGCTAGCAAGGTACCAACAACGACAGAAGTAATTGTTGCAGTTACAGAAACTTTAAAACTATTAATGAGTGTCTCAGAATAATAAGATTTACTAAAGAATGTAACAAAATTTTCTAAAGAGAAGCTACCTTCGTGTACCAGTGCTTGCTTTAATACAGTCACAATTGGGTAGACCAAGAAAACCAAGTAGGTAAGGAAGATGAAGAAGGAAGATGCAGTCCAGATGTTTAGTTTTTTACGCTCCATGGCTGACTCCTTTTATGAGATTACGCGAACCGTCTTCAGAGAAGACATTGAGTTTTTGAGCATTGATTCTCAAACGAACATAATCTCCTTTTTCTAAATCCTCTTCGAATGTTGATTCTTCACTTACTTGAAGTTTTGGAGCAAATCCAGTTTCAATGAAGTATTCAGTGTTAAGCCCAAGGTAAACACTGTCGGTGATTGTTCCATTGATTGGACCATTTTCATCACGGATGAATTCTTCAGGGCGAATGCTGACACGGATGTTTTGTTCCTTGACTTGGTCAAGAGCTGGCATACGAAGAGAATAACCATCTTCAAAGACTATGTAAGATCCATCAGCTTGTTTTTCTAAACGAGCAGGAATTATGTTTGTTCTACCAATAAAGGTGGCGACAAATTCATTCGCTGGTTTGTGGTAAAGTTCTTTTGGACGACCAATTTGTTGAATAACACCATCTTTCATAACGGCAATTTGGTCAGAAATAGCCATGGCTTCTTCTTGGTCATGAGTTACGTAGACAGTTGTAATACCAACTTCGTGTTGGATTTCTCGAATAGCTTGACGCATATCTAAGCGAAGTTTTGCATCTAGGTTACTGAGGGGTTCATCCATGAGGAGAACGTTAGGATTAACAGCTAAGGCACGTGCTAAGGCAACCCGTTGTTGCTGACCACCACTAAGTTTATCTGGTCTACGATCAGCGTATTGGGAGATCTGCATTAACTCAAGGTATTTGTTAGTTTGTTTTATGAGCTCCTCTTTTGGAACTTTTTTCTGCTTGAGTCCAAACGCTACGTTATCACGCACTGTCAAATGTGGGAAAATCGCATAGTTTTGGAATACCATTCCGATGTTACGCTTGCTAGGTTCCATGTTATTAATTTTGGTATCATCGAAGTAGAATTCTCCTCCTTCGATGCTGTTGAACCCAGCAATCATACGAAGCAAAGTTGTTTTCCCACATCCTGAAGGCCCAAGGAGAGTGAAAAGGCTCCCCTTAGGAATTGTAACATTTAAATTTTCGATAACGGGCACATCATTGTAAATTTTCTTAGCATTAATAATTTTAATCTCGCTCATAGTCAACCCCTATTACTGTTTAGATTGGATATCTGTAAAGATTTCGTTGTATTTCTTAACAATTTCTGATTTGTTTTTGATGACATAGTCATAATCTTCAGTTAGTGTTTTAATTTGTTCAATTGGTTTCATGTTTTCGCTAGTTTTAGCATTTTTACGAACTGGACGGTTAGTAGTTGTTGTACCAAGGGTATCTTGAACTTCTTGAGAAATGATAAAATCGATAAATTTCTTAGCGTTTTCTTTATTTTTCGCGTTTTTAATAATGGCAGCACTTGCTGGTAAGAAGACAGTTCCTTCTTTTGGATAAACAACTTTAATGTTGGCACCATCGTTTAGAAGTTTAACTGCAGGATCTTCATATGAAAGACCAACAGCCATTTCTCCATCTGCCACTGCTTTATAAACACCAGATGAACTTGAACCGATTTTACCATTAATTAATGTGAAGAGATCTTTTACATAAGTCCAAGCCTTGTCATCTGTATAGCCCCCCTCAGCTTGTAACATGTTTGTTAGTTGAGCAAAAGCACTAGAAGAGTTAGCAGGGTCAGCTGTTGCAATTTTTCCTTTGAGCTCAGGTTTGATAAGATCGCTATATCCTTCAATATTCATACCCTTAGTCAAGTCAGGATTTACAATCAATACACTACCGTCTAATGTGTAAGGAGTTGAGTAACCGGTTGTATTTTGATATTCTTTGATTACATTTTCGTTTTCTGGAGAAACGTAATTTTCAAAGAGTTCTCCGTGAGTGGCATATTGAGTATAGGAACCACCAAATATGACATCTGCTACAGGTGCTTCTTTTTCAGACTCTAGCTTTTTAAAGAGCTCACCAGTTCCTGCTTGAATGAGTTCAACTTTAATACCATATTTTTCTTCAAAAGCAGGAATTGTTGCACCAATTAAACCTTCTGAGTTTGGTGAATAGACTACAAGAGTGTCGCTTCCACCATTTTCGGTTGCCTTATCTCCTGAAGTGTCGTCAGAAGAGCAGGCAGTCAGCCCTAGAATAGCAAGTCCACAAGCAGCAAAATACATCCATTTCTTTTTCATGATGGATACCTCCAAAGTTTTTGTTATATCTATTGTAAAAGAATGTAAGCGTTTTTAAAACTCAAAATTCTATCCTAATAGTGGAAAATTCTCTACAAAAAAGAAGAATAATTTCTATACTATTCTTCCAATGTTTTTTAACTCTTTTGGAGAGATATGAAAGTATTTCTTAAAAACTTTCCCGAAATACTTATAGTCTGAGAACCCCACTTGTTCAGCAATTTGGCTAAGTGGATAGTCAGGATGTTGAATTATTTTTTCAACCGCTTGTTTTAATCTATACTGTAGGATATATTCATTCAAGGTAATTGGAAAATTTTCTTTGATAACTTTATATAGATAACTTTCGCTATAGCCTAAATTTTCTGCAATGGTAGAAATAGTAAAGTGTTCGGAGTAGTGTTGGTGTATAAATTCGAGAATTTGTTGAATCAGTTGGTTTTGAGGATTGATTTTTTGAAGAGAGGCGACAAAAATCTGATAATCTTGTAAAAATGGCTTGTTTTGATGTTGATCCATTTGAAGACGAAGAATTATTTTCTCTAGACATTCTGTTAATTCTATAATATTTATGGGTTTTGATAGAAAATCTACAGCTCCAAATTGCATAGCTTTTTTTGCATTTTGGAAATCATCATAGCCAGATAGGATTACTTTTTCATAGGAAATAGACTGTGTGGCTTCAAACATCATGAAGGCATCCATGATAGGCATAGTGATATCTGTCAGTACAATATGTGGTTTTAGTTTTTGAATTAGTTCCATTCCTTCTTGTCCATGACTAGCGGTTCCTACGACTTGAATACCTAAGGTAGAGTAGTCTACAGCAATCTCAAGCCATTTTCGAATTAAGTGCTCGTCTTCGACAATGATTAGCTTAAACATGTGTTCTTCCTTTCGTGACAAATTTAACAAATGTTTCACCTTTAGGGTTTACTCCTAAATCCAATTCGACATTATCAAAGAAGTTATTCAATCGTTTGTAACTATTGACAATACCGTGTTGAGTATGTGGACTGTTCAGGGATTCTAGGATATGTAGGCGTTCTTGTTTAGTTAAACCACCGGCATTATCCATAATGATAAAGGTTAGCTCTTCCTGATTTTGAGTGATTTTGATAGAGATGGAAAGATCTATACGATACTGCCTTCCGTATTTTAGAGCATTTTCTACAAGAGGTAATAGGAAAAGTTTTGGAATGGCTTGGAAATACAGATTTTTAGAACAGTCAATTTGGTAAGAAAATTGTTCAAAGCGAATTTGGTGAATTTTTAGATAAGCTTCGATAATTTCTAAGTCCTTCCCAAGAGTCGTTTCTTTCTCTAATTCAGTTACACTATATCGCAGGATACGTGTGAGATTTTGAATAAGGTCTTGAGTAATACTAGCATCAATCATACTCGTGATTTTAATGGTTTCCAAGGTATTGTATAGGAAGTGAGGATTAAACTGAGCTTCTAGCATTTTTCTTTCAAAAACCCATTTTTCCTTTTCAATGGTCAACATCTTTTGATGAAGCTCATCTAACTCCTGTAGCATATTGTTAATTTTCTCAGCTATCAGTTCAAATTCATCCCCCGTATGGAGCCTGAGTTTCTTTTCTTTTTTCTTAGGAATCGCATGTAATTGAAAGACTAAACTTTCAATAGGATCAGCATTATGAGTTGCGATTTTATGGGCGATTCTCCTAGCCTGCCAAAAATATAATAGAAAGATACAAAGTGTTAGTATGGAAGCAAGGCTAAGTAAACTAGGAATAGGAAAGAATGATTGGAAAGTGTAAATTGAAAAAATTGAATCAACTTTATATTTTTTGATCAATAGTGGATTTTCAATGAACCAATGTGTTTTTGAACGGAGCGATTTCTCATCAAATTTTTCCAGAGTTGATTGTGTAAATTGATTAGTATTACTAGAGTATATATTACCAAAGGTATCTGTGATGACGTATTTTGAATTAATTAAAGGGATACTTGATACGAAGTCATTCTCATTAACAAAAGAAATACTGTAAGCTATTGCTCGTTGATTTTGAATTATGGGCATAATAAAGACAGCATAATGCTGCTTATCCATAGATAGAGCAACTTTCTCTGAAATGGACCCTTGGGTAGTATTTTGAATTAATAATTTTAAATAATAGGGAGCTAAAAGAGTTTCTTTATGATTGCGATTAGTGCTAAATAAAAGTTCGCCAGTATCATCGAGAATGACAAAATCAGAACTGAGTTTTAGTTGAGCTTTAGTTTCATAAAATAGACTAAACAATTCTCTGTCAGTGTGTTTACCTTCTATAAATTCTGGAACCATCTTTTTATTCATAGTTTCCAACAATTCATAATTCGCTTGTTTCATGTCATGAACATGTTGAGCAATTTGTTGAGTATCTTTAGCTAGTTGTTGTTTTTGTAAAAAATAGGAAAACCCAAAAAGAAAAATTAGTAATAAAAGAGAGGATATAAAAGCTGCTATAGAACTTCTATGGAGAATTTCTTTTTGAAGAGATCTTTTAAAGGAATGAGACATCCGTTACCTCCTTTGGAAGGGGTTTCTGTTATAAGTATAGCAGTTTAAAAATTCTAGAGCAAGGTAAAATAGAAAAGTGTAGAATAGAACGAGGCCAAATTCCCTCAAAAATGGTATAATAGTAACATCACAAAATTGGAGAGAGACCATGAGTTTTTACAATCATAAAGAAATTGAGCCTAAGTGGCAGGGCTACTGGGCGAAACATCATACATTTAAGACAGGAACAGATGCGTCAAAACCGAAGTTTTATGCTCTCGACATGTTCCCATATCCTTCAGGAGCCGGATTGCACGTAGGACACCCAGAAGGTTACACAGCAACGGACATTCTCAGCCGTTACAAACGTGCGCAAGGCTACAATGTCCTTCACCCAATGGGATGGGATGCCTTTGGTTTGCCTGCAGAGCAATACGCTATGGATACGGGGAATGACCCAGCAGAATTTACAGCGGAAAACATTGCTAACTTCAAACGCCAAATCAATGCGCTTGGATTCTCTTACGACTGGGATCGTGAAGTTAACACAACAGATCCAAATTACTACAAGTGGACACAATGGATTTTCACTAAGCTTTACGAAAAAGGCTTGGCCTATGAAGCGGAAGTGCCAGTAAACTGGGTTGAAGAGTTGGGAACAGCCATCGCTAACGAAGAAGTCCTTCCTGACGGAACTTCTGAACGTGGAGGCTATCCAGTTGTCCGTAAACCAATGCGCCAATGGATGCTTAAAATCACGGCCTATGCAGAGCGCTTGCTTAATGACTTGGATGAGTTGGATTGGCCAGAGTCTATCAAGGATATGCAACGCAACTGGATTGGGAAATCAACTGGTGCCAATGTAACCTTTAAAGTAAAAGGAACAGATAAGGAATTCACTGTCTTTACCACTCGTCCGGATACCCTTTTCGGTGCGACCTTCACTGTATTGGCGCCTGAGCATGAGCTAGTAGATGCCATCACAAGTCCAGGACAAGCAGAGGCTGTTGCTGACTACAAACACCAAGCTAGCCTCAAGTCAGACTTGGCTCGTACAGACCTTGCCAAGGAAAAAACAGGGGTTTGGACTGGTGCTTATGCTATCAACCCTGTAAATGGCAAAGAAATTCCGATCTGGATTGCCGACTATGTTCTTGTTAGTTATGGAACAGGTGCTGTCATGGCTGTGCCTGCCCATGACCAACGTGACTGGGAATTTGCTAAACAGTTTGACCTTCCAATCGTAGAAGTGCTTGAAGGTGGAAATGTAGAAGAAGCTGCCTATACTGAAGATGGTCTTCATGTCAATTCAAACTTTCTAGATGGCCTTAACAAAGAAGAAGCGATTGCTAAAATTGTAGCTTGGTTGGAAGAAAAAGGTTGTGGTCAAGAGAAGGTTACCTACCGTCTCCGCGACTGGCTCTTTAGTCGTCAACGTTACTGGGGTGAGCCAATCCCAATCATTCATTGGGAAAATGGAACTTCAACAGCTGTTCCAGAAAGTGAATTGCCACTTATCTTGCCAGTAACCAAGGATATCCGCCCTTCAGGTACTGGGGAAAGCCCATTGGCTAACTTGACCGACTGGCTTGAAGTGACTCGTGAAGATGGTGTCAAAGGTCGTCGTGAAACAAACACTATGCCACAATGGGCTGGTTCAAGCTGGTACTACCTCCGCTATATCGACCCACACAACACAGAAAAATTAGCTGACGAGGATCTCCTCAAACAATGGTTGCCAGTCGATATCTACGTAGGTGGGGCAGAACACGCTGTACTCCACTTGCTTTACGCTCGTTTCTGGCACAAATTCCTCTATGATATCGGTGTTGTTCCAACTAAAGAACCATTCCAAAAACTCTTTAACCAAGGGATGATTTTGGGAACGAGTTACCGTGACCACCGTGGGGCTCTTGTGGCAACTGACAAGGTTGAAAAACGCGACGGATCCTTCTTCCATGTGGAAACAGGAGAAGAGTTGGAGCAAGCACCAGCCAAGATGTCTAAATCCCTCAAGAACGTTGTCAACCCAGATGATGTGGTGGAACAATACGGTGCGGATACCCTTCGTGTCTATGAAATGTTCATGGGACCACTCGATGCTTCCATCGCTTGGTCTGAGGAAGGCTTGGAAGGAAGCCGTAAATTCCTAGACCGTGTGTACCGTTTGATTACAAGTAAAGAAATCGTTGCGGAAAACAATGGCGCTCTTGACAAGGTTTACAACGAAACAGTCAAATCTGTCACTGAGCAAATTGAGTCTATGAAATTCAACACAGCCATTGCTCAACTCATGGTCTTTGTCAATGCGGCGAACAAGGAAGATAAACTTTATGTAGACTACGCTAAAGGTTTTATCCAAATGATCGCTCCATTTGCGCCTCACTTGGCAGAAGAACTCTGGCAAACAGTCGCAGCAACAGACGATTCTATCTCTTACGTAGCTTGGCCGAAATGGGACGAAAGCAAATTGGTTGAAGACGAAATCGAAATCGTCGTCCAAATCAAAGGTAAAGTTCGTGCCAAACTCATGGTCGCTAAAGACCTGTCACGCGAAGAATTGCAAGAAATCGCTCTAGCGGATGAAAAAGTTAAAGCAGAAATTGACGGTAAGGAAATCGTGAAGGTGATTGCAGTTCCGAATAAACTCGTTAATATCGTCGTTAAATAACGAGTTTATTAGCCCTATCTGCCACCTTCAATAGTCCACTGGACTATTGAAGCCAACCAAACTTGTTAATATCGTTATTAAATAAGAAATGAATCTTTCAGAGTAGAATCTGGAGGATTTTTTGATTGAAAAATATAATTCTGTTTCCATCATCTCACCACTTAACCTCTCATTTTAACCACTTATCTCAAAAGTCGATTTTTCTTTCATTCTTTTTGTTAAACTAGTGTGGTAAAGAGGAGGAAAAAAGATGATTTTACAAGCTAAACATTTGA
This sequence comes from Streptococcus oralis, assembly GCF_022749195.1. NCBI lineage: Bacteria > Bacillati > Bacillota > Bacilli > Lactobacillales > Streptococcaceae > Streptococcus > Streptococcus oralis. Next base: position 1,669,812 of record NZ_CP094226.1, on the reverse strand, counting down.
CTAAACGGTATGGCAATCATATGGCTGTTGACGATATTCAGTTAGAGTTTGAAAAAGGCAGTTTCAATGCTATTTTGGGACCCAATGGTGCAGGGAAATCAACCACTATTTCCATGTTAATCGGTTTGAAAAAGCCGACACAAGGTCAGATTCGATATGCGCCAAATACGAAAATCGGAGTTGTTTTTCAAGCTAGTGTACTGGATGAGATGTTGACGGTTAGGGAAAATCTCACGATTCGCGCTCAACAGTATAAGGAGATTGCGGCAAGTCGTGTGGATGATTTGATTCATCAACTGGGTTTGACGGCTTTCCAGAAACAACTATATGGGACTTTGTCAGGTGGGCAAAAACGTCGGGTTGATATTGCGCGTGCTCTTCTTTCGCGACCAGATATTCTTTTCTTGGATGAACCAACGACAGGTCTTGATATTCAGACTCGCAAATCCATCTGGGATCTACTGTATCGACTACAAAAGGATGAAGGGATGACTATTATCTTAACGACTCATTATCTGGATGAAGCAGATGAAGCGGATCAGATCTATATCGTTGATCATGGGAAAGTGATTGCGCAAGGTTCTGCGACTGCTATTAAAAGCCAGTATGCATCTAATATCCTAAAAATTCGTTTTAAGGAAATGAAGGATCTAGAAAAATTGCTACAGACTGGAATGACAGTAGAGGAAGAAAATGAGTTGGAATATCTTTTTTATCCAAGGACGTCACAGGAAGCCATTGAATATTTGGCAAAAGTTCGAGAAGAAATTGATTCTTTTGAGTTTCGCCCAGGTACTATGGATGATGCCTTTATTGCACTTACAGGAAGAGAGGTTCGCTAATGCTAGCTTTATTGAAACGGAATTTTATCTTATATTTTCGTAATCGTTCGGGAGTATTTTTCTCATTATTGGGGGCATTGATTTCCTTCCTCCTTTATATCATTTTTTTGCAGAAGAACTTGACGGATGCTTGGTCCCAACTCCCTGATAATACGAACCTTTTAAATAACTGGCTGATGGGTGGGACCTTGGCTGTGACTGGGATGACAACTAGTTTTACGGCTCTTACACAAATGGTACAGGACCGCGAAAATCAAGTGGATCAAGATCTCTTCTTGACAGATTTAGGTAACTGGGGCTTACAGACGTCCTATCTAATCAGTAGTATTGTCATTTCTTTTATCATGCAGGTGTTTATGTATGCTGTTATGAGTTTTTATTTTAAAGAGAGCCCAGTTATCAGTCATTTACCGGAAATCGCTTTGATTATGTTGTTAAGCAGTCTGCTTTCAAGTTTGGTAAATGTTCTCTTGATTTACCGTTTTCAATCTGTAGATAGCCTTGGGAAACTGGCAACGATAGTGGGAACTGCTTCTGGATTTTTAGTAGGAACTTATATCCCCATTGGAGTATTACCTGATTCTGCACAGCTTTTCATGAAATGTACCCCTGCAACTTATATTGCTTCTCTTTATCGACAAGTCTTGATGAAAGATCGGTTAGAGACCGCATTTTCAGGAAACAACAGTCTGTTACAGGAATTTCAAGAAAAAATGGGAATCCAAATCAACTGTCAAGAACTATTGACAAAGGAAGAAACATACTTTATAGTGGTTATTATCAGTCTCGTCGCTATTCTTCTTTGGATGTTATTTGTTAAAGTGTTTAGCAAGAGAAAATAAAGATGTATTGGAGAGAAAATGAAGATTCGTTTTGAAATGAAGACAGAGTTTTCAGAAAAAGACCCACACATTTTAATTCAGGCAGCTCAGTTAACCGACCAAGCAAGAGAAGTCATGGAGTATTTAGAACAATTTTCAACGACTAATCAGGTGGTCATTCCTATTCGAACGGATGATCATCTGGTTATGGTGAAAATTGAGGATCTTATTCTAGCAGATATCGATAAGAATTTGTTGACCATTTATACGGTAGATGGGATTTATAAAACTAAGGAAACATTGACAAACTTTCAGCATCGAATTAATCGACGTAACTTTATACAAATATCGCGTCATTCAGTTATAAACATTGACCATTTAGAGTCATTATCGGATAGCTTTTCAGGGAACATGATGGCTAAGATGACTCGGGGTCTCAAATCGAGTGTGAGTCGGAAATACGTTAAGTCCTTAATGGATTATCTAGGTTTATAGGAGAAAATCATGAAGCGATTGATTGCTTATTTTGTATCGGGAATGCGGACGGCCTCCTTTGTTTATTTGAGTTTGGTGTTATTGGCTCAGTTTTATTCAGGTATTACCTATCCCGCACCAACGACAAAAAATATTCTAGCTTTGTTTTTGATGAGTGGAATTATGGGAGTATTGACCTTAATCCTTGAAAGGCTAGAATTTCTTGCTTATAGTATGCGTGTAGGAGTTCATTTGTTAGCGACAGCTACTATTTTAGTATTGACCTACCTATTTTTTGGCTGGGGTTCAGCATTGTTGAGTCCCTTGCTGTGGTTCTTTTTCTTGTTAATTTATGGACTGATATGGTTGTACCAGATCTGGCAAACTCACAAACTCACCCAACGAATTAATCAAGCCTTAGAAGAGAAAAGAAAGAAAATGAATCACTAATGTAGTGTTGAGAATGAAGTTTGGGGAGAGTGCTAGTTTCCATATAGAGAAAATTATGATATAGTATTTTCAGCGTAAAACAAGGAGAAAACGATGCCAGTAAACGAATATGGTCAGATGATTGGTGAGTCAATGGAAGGTTATACACCAGGTGAATTGCCTTCCATTGATTTCTTAGAAGGGCGCTACGCTCGGATAGAGGCTCTTTCGGTGGAAAAGCATGCTGAGGATTTGCTAGCTGTTTATGGTCCAAATACACCTCGGGAGATGTGGACCTACCTCTTTCAGGAACCAGTGGCAGATATGGAGGAACTGGTTACCGTCTTAAATCAGATGTTGGCTCGTAAGGACCGTTTTTACTACGTGATTATAGATAAGGCAACTGGTAAGGCTTTGGGAACTTTTTCTCTCATGCGCATTGACCAGAATAACCGAGTAATAGAAGTGGGAGCTGTCACTTTTTCTCCAGAGCTCAGGGGAACACGTATAGGGACAGAGGCTCAATATCTACTGGCACGGTATGTTTTTGAGGAGATTAACTATCGTCGCTACGAATGGAAATGTGATTCTCTTAATCTGCCATCCAGACGAGCTGCGGAGCGTTTGGGCTTTGTCTATGAAGGAACCTTCCGCCAGGCAGTCGTTTATAAGGGGCGTACGAGAGATACGGATTGGTTGTCTATGATTGATAAGGACTGGCCTCAAGTCAAAGCTCGTTTAGAAACATGGTTGGCTCCTGAAAATTTTGATAAAAATGGACGACAGTACAAGAGCTTGAGAGAATTCTGAGAGGTATTGAGATGATGACTATTAGAAGGCAAGAAATTGTCAAGCTAGAGGATGTTTTGCATCTCTATCAGGCAGTTGGATGGACAAATTATACACATCAACCTCAGATGTTGAAGAAAGCCTTGTCTCACTCATTAGCGATTTATATAGCACTTGATGGCGATGCCGTGGTGGGCTTGGTCCGTTTGGTTGGAGATGGTTTTTCATCGATTTTTGTCCAGGATTTGATCGTTTTGCCTAGCTATCAGCGCCAAGGGATTGGCAGTGCCTTAATGAAAGAGGCTTTAGGTGATTACAAAGATGCCTATCAAGTCCAACTAGTGACCGAACAGACAGAAAAAACCTTGGAATTCTATCGTTCTCTGGGATTTGAAATCTTATCTACTTATGATTGTACAGGGATGATTTGGGTGGATCGAAAAAGATAAAAAAATCATTTTTTCTTAAGTAAAGTTTAAGTCTCCTTGTGTAATATATAGTTATTAAATAAAGACCTCCTAATACTCTTCGAAAATCTCATCAACCTTCGTTAGAGTCGACTTAGCTAACTATCGTTATGCTTGCGCCTATCTGCCTGGTGTGATTTCGATTTTCATTGAGTGCCCTTTATTTAATGAAATCCCAAACTTTTCTTTTTCATCATAATCTCCTAAAGAAGTCACCCAATCAGGTGGCTTTTTTATGACTTGGAGAGGAAAAATCCATTTGGAAAAAAATTTTTAAAAAATGATAAATCAAAGAAAAAGTTAAGTTAGCTTTAAGATTCCTCTTGTATTATATAACCATTAAATAAAGACCTCCTAATACTCTTCGAAAATCTCACCATACTTCGTTAGAGTCGACTTAGCTAACTATAGTTATGCTTGCGTCTATCTGCCTAGTCTGATTTCGATTTTCATTGAGTACCCTTTATTTAATGAAATCCTAAACTTTTCTTTTTCATAATAATCTCCCTAAAGAGGTCACCCAATCAGGTGGCTTTTTTGTTTGTAGGCTGGATTTTTGATATAATAGAGCCATGAGTAGAATTTTAGACAATGAAATCATGGGGGATGAGGAGTTGGTAGAACGTACCCTCCGTCCTCAGTATTTACGTGAATATATTGGACAGGATAAGGTCAAGGACCAGCTTCAAATCTTTATTGAGGCTGCCAAAATGCGGGATGAGGCACTGGACCATGTTCTTTTATTTGGTCCTCCAGGTCTCGGGAAAACAACCATGGCCTTTGTTATTGCCAATGAACTGGGAGTCAATCTCAAGCAAACGTCTGGTCCTGTCATTGAAAAAGCGGGTGATCTGGTAGCGATTTTGAATGATTTGGAGCCTGGAGACGTTCTCTTTATTGACGAGATTCATCGCTTGCCCATGCCGGTGGAAGAGGTGCTTTATAGTGCCATGGAAGACTTCTACATTGATATCATGATTGGGGCTGGTGAAGGCAGTCGCAGTGTTCATTTGGACTTGCCACCATTCACCTTGATTGGTGCAACGACACGTGCGGGGATGCTCTCAAATCCTCTGCGGGCACGTTTTGGGATTACAGGTCATATGGAATACTATGCCCACGCTGACTTGACAGAGATTGTTGAGCGGACAGCAGATATTTTTGAGATGGAAATCACCCATGAAGCAGCTTCGGAGTTGGCCTTACGTAGTCGAGGAACTCCTCGTATCGCCAATCGTCTTCTCAAGCGCGTGCGCGACTTTGCCCAGATTATGGGGAATGGGGTTATCGATGATGTTATTACCGATAAGGCTTTGACCATGTTAGATATAGACCATGAAGGTTTGGACTATGTGGACCAGAAAATCCTTCGCACCATGATTGAGATGTACGGTGGTGGTCCTGTCGGATTAGGAACTCTCTCCGTTAATATTGCTGAGGAGCGCGAGACGGTCGAAGATATGTACGAACCTTACCTGATTCAAAAAGGTTTTATCATGCGGACAAGGTCTGGACGGGTGGCAACTGCTAAGGCATATGAGCATTTGGGCTATGAATACAGTGAAAAATGAACAAGAAATTCTAGATGCTTTCAGAGAAAATCTGGATATGATGACCATTCTGACCATCATTCGTGACCTTGGTCTGAAAGACTCGTGGTTGGCAGCTGGTTCAGTTCGAAATTTTATCTGGAATCTCTTGTCAGACAAATCGCCTTTTGACCGTGAAACAGATGTGGATGTGATTTTCTTTGATCCAGATGTTTCTTATGAGGAAACAGTATCCCTAGAGAACAAGCTGAGAGAGGATTTTCCTCAGTACCAGTGGGAGTTGAAAAATCAGGTCTATATGCATCTGCACAGTCCTCACACTGCGCCCTATACCAGTTCTCGTGATGCTATGAGTAAGTATCCAGAACGTTGTACGGCTATAGGACTCCGCTTGCATGCTGACGCAACTTTAGATCTCTTTGCGCCTTATGGTTTAGAGGATATTTTGAATTTTCAGGTATCTCCAACTCCTCACTTCATAGAGAATAGAGACCGAATGAAACTCTATCAAGAACGGATGTCCAAGAAAAAGTGGCAAGAAAAATGGGAAAATCTGACTTTCTCAAAAAACTTAAGAAAAATTTAAGTTAGGGACGGTATACTAGACTCATAAGTTAAGAGAAACTTAACTTAAACTCCTAAAACTTTTTCATAATAATCTCCCTATAAAATTAAGTCGCCCAATCAGGCGGCTTATTTTTTGTCCGTACGGAGAGCTAATAACTTAGCAATAGAAGAAAATAGGGAAATATGGTATAATGAAACGATAGATTTTTGAATAGGAATAAGAACATGTTTGGATTTTTTAAGAAAGATAAAGCTGTAGAAGTTGAGGTTCCAACACAGGTTCCTGCTCATATTGGCATCATCATGGATGGGAATGGTCGTTGGGCTAAAAAACGGATGCAACCACGGGTTTTTGGTCATAAGGCGGGGATGGAAGCCCTCCAAAAAGTGACCAAGGCAGCTAACAAGATGGGAGTTAAGGTCATCACGGTTTATGCCTTTTCAACGGAAAATTGGACACGCCCAGATCAAGAAGTCAAGTTTATCATGAATTTGCCAGTCGAATTTTATGATAACTACGTCCCTGAATTGCACGCAAATAACGTTAAGATTCAGATGATTGGGGAGACAGACCGTCTGCCTAAGACGACTTTTGAAGCTTTGAAAAAAGCAGAGGAGTTGACCAAGAACAATACGGGCTTGATTCTCAATTTTGCGCTTAACTACGGTGGTCGTGCTGAAATTACGCAGGCGCTTAAGAGCTTGGCTCAAGATGTTTTAGATGCTAAAATCAACCCTGGTGACATCACAGAAGATATGATTGGGGACTATCTTTTTACGCAACACCTGCCAAAGGATTTGCGGGATCCTGATTTGATTATCCGTACGAGTGGTGAGTTGCGTTTAAGTAATTTCTTGCCATGGCAAGCAGCCTATAGTGAGCTTTACTTTACGGATACCTTGTGGCCTGATTTTGATGAAGCCGCCTTGCAGGAAGCTATTGCTGCTTTTAACCATCGCAATCGCCGTTTTGGAGGAGTTTAGGAGAAGATATGACCAAGGATTTACAAAAGAGAACATTGTTTGCGGTATTGGCCCTGGCGATTTTCCTTCCAGTCTTGTTTGCGGGTGGGCTCTTGTTGCAGATAGGGATTGGCTTGTTAGCGATGCTAGGCGTCCATGAACTCTTGCACATGAAGGGGCTAAAGACTATGACCATTGAGGGCGCTTTGACTCTTTTTGCGACCTTCGCTCTAACAGTTCCTTTAGAAAATTACCTAACATTTTTGCCTGTTGATGGGAATGTGGTTGCCTACAGTGTTTTGATTACCATAATGCTAGGGACGACCGTCTTCAGTAAAAACTATACGATTGAAGATGCCGCTTTTCCAATTGCTGTGAGCTTTTATGTTGGTTTTGGCTTCAATGCCTTACTAGATGCTCGGGTGGCAGGTTTTGACAAGGTACTTTTGGCCCTTTTTATCGTTTGGGCGACAGATAGCGCAGCCTACCTGACAGGGATGAATTTTGGTAAACATAAGTTGGCTCCGAGAGTTTCTCCTAATAAGAGTATTGAGGGATTTGTCGGGGGTATTCTAGGTGCGGTACTGATAACAGTGATTTTCATGTTAGTGGACAGCACAGTTGCTCTTCCTTATGGGATTTATAGAATGAGTCTCTTTGCTGCCTTCTTCAGTGTGGCAGGTCAGTTTGGTGACTTGATTGAGAGTGCTGCGAAACGCCATTTCGGTGTTAAGGATTCTGGAAAATTTATCCCTGGACATGGCGGTGTGTTGGATCGCTTTGACAGCATGCTGATTGTTTTTCCAATGATGCACTTATTTGGCCTGTTTTAAAGAAAGGAATATTGAATGATTGGATTGCTAACCTTTATCCTCGTTTTTGGGATTATTGTGGTGGTGCATGAGTTTGGACATTTTTATTTTGCCAAGAAATCAGGCATTCTAGTTCGTGAATTTGCCATTGGTATGGGGCCCAAGATTTTTTCCCATATCGGTAAGGATGGCACTGCTTATACCATTCGAATCCTTCCTCTAGGAGGCTATGTTCGTATGGCAGGCTGGGGTGATGATGCGACAGAAATCAAGACAGGAACTCCAGTCAGTTTAACACTTGCTGATGATGGTAAGGTCAAACGGATTAACCTCTCAGGGAAGAAGTTGGATCAAACGGCTCTTCCTATGCAGGTAACCCAGTTTGACTTTGAAGACAAGCTCTTTATCAAGGGTTTGGTCCTGGAAGAAGAAAAGACTTTTACAGTGGATCATGATGCAACGGTTATTGAAGAAGATGGAACCGAAGTGCGCATCGCTCCTCTGGATGTACAGTATCAAAATGCTTCTATCTGGGGCAAGCTCATCACCAACTTTGCAGGTCCCATGAATAACTTTATCTTAGGTGTTGTTGTTTTTTGGATTTTGATCTTTTTGCAGGGCGGTGTTAGAGATACTCAGACCAATCTCTTTCATGTCATGCCAGAGGGAGCTTTGGCTAAGGTAGGCGTAGCTGAGACCGCTCAAATTACCAAGGTCGGCTCGCACGAGGTTAAGAATTGGCAAGATTTGACCCAGGCTGTGGAAGCAGATACCAAGGATAAGACTGCCCCGACCTTGGATGTGACCATTTCTGAAAATGGTAGCGAAAAACAAGTCACTGTGACGCCAGAAGAGAATCAAGGACGTTATATTCTTGGGGTTCAACCAGGGGTCAAGTCAGACTTTCTATCCATGTTTGTTGGTGGATTTACAACTGCTGCCGACTCAGGACTTCGCATCCTTTCGGCTCTGAAAAACTTGATTTTCCATCCAGATTTGAACAAACTCGGTGGTCCCGTTGCCATTTTTAAGGCAAGTAGCGATGCTGCTAAAAATGGAATTGAGAATGTCCTCTACTTCCTAGCTATGATTTCCATCAATATCGGAATTTTTAATTTGATTCCGATTCCGGCTTTGGATGGTGGAAAGATTGTGCTCAATATCCTAGAGGCTGTCCGCCGGAAACCCCTTAAACAAGAAATTGAAACCTATGTCACCATGGCTGGTGTAGTTATCATGGTTGTCTTGATGCTAGCTGTGACATGGAATGACATTATGCGACTCTTCTTTTAGATAATCGAGGAATATTATGAAACAAAGTAAAATGCTAATCCCAACGCTTCGCGAAATGCCAAGCGATGCTCAAGTTATCAGCCACGCCCTTATGTTGCGTGCTGGTTATGTTCGTCAAGTTTCTGCTGGTGTTTATTCTTACCTACCACTCGCTAACCGTGTGATTGAAAAGGCTAAGAATATCATGCGCCAAGAGTTTGATAAGATTGGTGCGGTGGAGATGTTGGCTCCTGCCCTTCTCAGTGCCGATCTTTGGCGCGAATCAGGTCGTTACGAAACCTATGGTGAAGACCTTTATAAACTGAAAAATCGTGAAAAGTCAGACTTTATCCTAGGTCCGACACACGAAGAAACTTTTACGGCTATTGTTCGTGACTCTGTGAAATCTTACAAGCAATTGCCACTCAACCTTTACCAAATCCAACCGAAATACCGTGATGAAAAACGTCCACGTAACGGACTTCTCCGTACGCGTGAATTTATCATGAAAGATGGATATAGTTTCCATGCTAATTACGATAGTTTGGATGTGACTTATGACGAGTACAAGGCGGCCTATGAACGAATTTTCACTCGTAGTGGTTTGGATTTCAAGGCTATCATCGGTGACGGTGGTGCCATGGGTGGTAAGGATAGCCAAGAATTTATGGCCATTACACCAGCCCGTACAGACCTTGACCGCTGGGTTGTCTTGGACAAGTCAGTTGCCTCATTTGATGAAATTCCTGCAGAAGTGCAAGAAGAAATCAAGGCAGAATTGCTCAAATGGATGGTTTCTGGTGAAGACACCATTGCCTACTCAAGTGAGTCTGGCTATGCAGCTAACTTGGAAATGGCAACAAACGAATACAAACCAAGTAACCGTGTCGTTGCGGAAGAAGAAGTGACTCGCGTGGAAACACCAGGTGTTAAATCCATCGATGAAGTGGCAGCCTTCCTTAACGTTCCAGAAGAGCAAACCATTAAAACCCTCTTCTACATGGCAGATGGTGAGCTTGTCGCAGCCCTTCTAGTTGGAAATGACCAACTCAATGAAGTCAAGTTGAAAAACCACTTGGGTGCAGATTTCTTTGATGTTGCGAGCGAGGAAGAAGTAGCAAATGTTATCTCAGCTGGCTTTGGTTCGCTTGGCCCAGTTGGTTTGCCAGAAAATGTGAAAATCATTGCAGACCGTAAGGTACAAGATGTTCGCAATGCTGTTGTGGGGGCCAACGAAGATGGTTACCACTTGACGGGTGTGAACCCAGGTCGTGATTTCACTGCAGAATACGTGGATATCCGCGAAGTTCGTGAGGGTGAAATTTCACCAGACGGACAAGGCGTTCTTAACTTTGCCCGTGGTATTGAAATCGGTCATATTTTCAAACTCGGAACTCGCTACTCAGCAAGCATGGGTGCAGATGTCTTGGATGAAAATGGTCGTGCTGTGCCAATTATCATGGGTTGTTACGGTATCGGTGTTAGCCGTCTCCTCTCAGCAGTGATGGAGCAACACGCTCGCCTCTTTGTCAATAAAACACCAAAAGGTGAATACCGCTACGCTTGGGGAGTTAATTTCCCTAAAGAATTGGCACCATTTGATGTGCATTTGATTCCAGTTAATGTCAAGGATGAAGAAAGTCTTTCATTGACAAATAGTATCGAAGAAGCTTTGGTAAATAAAGGTTACGAAGTCTTGACAGATGACCGTAACGAACGTGTCGGGGTTAAATTCAGCGATAGCGACTTGATTGGTCTGCCAATCCGTATCACTGTTGGGAAGAAAGCAGCTGATGGTATCGTAGAAGTTAAGATCAAGGCGACTGGTGACACCATTGAAGTTCACGCAGACAACTTGCTCGAAACCCTTGAAATCCTAAGCAAGAAATAAAAACTATAATCAGAAGAAAAACAAGGCAAAAATGTAACTAGTTTTTACCTTGTTTTTTCTATATAATGGGGAAAATGAGTAAACGAAGAGGTAAAGCTATGCTAAAATTTCCAAAGGATTTTGTCTGGGGTTCCTCAACTTCTGGACCACAGACAGAAGGACGAGTTCCTGGTGACGGCAAGGGAGACAATCTCTGGGATTATTGGTTCCAAGTAGAACCAAATCGCTACTATAATGGAATTGGACCTGACAAAACATCGACTTTTTACGAAAACTGGGAAAAGGATATTGAGCTTTTGGTAGAGACTGGGCATACAGCCTTCCGAACTTCTATTCAGTGGTCTCGTATTTTCCCGCAAGGTCGTGGAGAGGTCAATCCGCAAGGTGTGGCTTTCTACCGTCAGGTATTTGAAGCCATTAAGGCCAAAGGCATTCGTCTCTTAGTCAATCTCTATCACTTTGACCTGCCATTTGCCTTGCAAGAAGATGGGGATGGTTGGGAAAATAAGGCGACCGTCTCAGCCTATGAAGACTATGCTCGTTTTTGTTTTGAGACTTACGGTGACTTGGTGGACCAATGGATTACCTTCAATGAACCCATCGTACCTGTAGAGTTTGGCTATTTCTATGACGCCCACTATCCTCACAAGGTGGATGCCAAAGCAGCGGTTAAGGTAGCCTATCACACACAACTGGCTAGTAGTCTTGCGGTTAAGGCCTGTCATGAAGTTTTACCTGATTCCAAGATTGGAATTGTCCTTAACTTGACACCAGCTTATCCACGTAGCCAGCATCCTGCGGATGTCAAGGCTGCTCGCATTGCCGACCTCTTTCAAGCTCAATCTTTCCTAGACCCATCTGTCTTGGGAGCTTATCCAGAGGAACTGGTGGAAATTTTAGCTGAGCATGATTTGCTACCAGAGTACACTGTTGAAGAGTTAGAACTCATTCGCGAGAATACAGTTGATTTTCTTGGAGTCAACTACTACCAACCTTTGCGCGTTATGGCACCTCGATTTGCTAAGCATCCAGAGAGTCCACTCTTGCCAGAACATTTTTACGAGCCGTATGTAATGCCTGGACGTAAAATCAATCCTCACCGTGGATGGGAAATTTATGAGCAAGGGATTTATGATATTGCCCAAAATATCAAGGAAAATTATGGTAATATTGAGTGGATGTTGACAGAGAATGGTATGGGTGTTGAAGGGGAAGACAAGTTCCGTGAGAATGGCATGATTCAGGACGATTATCGAATTGACTTTGTCAAAGGGCATCTTCGTGAACTGCACCGTGCCATTGAAGATGGGGCCAACTGTAAGGGCTACTTGATTTGGACCTTTATTGACTGCTGGTCATGGCTCAATAGCTACAAGAACCGCTATGGTTTGATTGAGCTAGATTTGGAAACGCAGGAACGCCGCCTTAAGAAATCTGGCCACTGGTTCAAAGAACTCAGTGACAATAATGGATTTTAAGAATAAAAAGAGTGAGATGGTGTTCATCTCACTTTTTATTACAATATCATCACCAAGGTCCCAATCGTAATCAGGATACAGCCAATAATTGTTTTAAACGTCAGGATATCTTGTAGAAAGAAAAAGGCTAGAACGAGGGTAATGACGAGACTGAATTTATCGACAGCAGATACCTCGGTCGCATTGCCCATCTGTAGAGCCTTATAGTAGCAGAGCCAGGAGGCGCCAGTGGCTAGACCAGATAAGATGAGAAAGAGCCAACTTTTTTTACTGATGTTGACAATTTCGGTCTGACTATTGGTCAAGAAAACCATGGCCCAGGCCATAAGAATGACGACGACTGTACGAATAGCGGTTGCTAGATTGGATGGAACTCCTTCAATCCCAATCTTGGCTAAAATTGACGTTAAGGCTGCAAAGATAGCTGATAAAAGTGCGAAGAAAAACCACATGGCAAATACCTCCTCCCCTTATTATAAGTAATTGATGGTGACTTGTCAGGTATCAAGTGAAATCTTGATAAAATACCAGATAGAAAAACTATACCAATTTTTATTCTTGACAAGTGAGAAAAACAAGTATATACTGTTTTTGCTGATTCCGTAAAGCGAGAATTAGACTATACCAATTTAAGGAGAAAGCACAGCTTACCTGTGTCGTATATACTATGTGTGGAATTGTTGGTGTTGTTGGAAACACAAATGCAACTGATATTTTGATTCAAGGGCTTGAAAAGCTCGAATACCGTGGTTATGATTCTGCGGGGATTTTTGTCCTAGGTGGTGCTGAAAACCATCTAGTTAAGGCTGTTGGTCGTATTGCAGAATTGTCTGCTAAGACAACTGGTGTTGAGGGAACGACTGGTATCGGACATACTCGTTGGGCGACTCATGGGAAACCAACTGAGGACAATGCTCACCCACACCGCTCTGAGACAGAACGTTTTGTCTTGGTTCACAATGGTGTGATTGAGAACTACCTTGAAATCAAGGAAGAACACCTTGCAGGTCACCACTTCAAGGGGCAAACAGATACGGAAATCGCTGTTCACTTGATTGGAAAATTTGCGGAAGAAGATGGTTTGTCAGTTCTTGAAGCCTTCAAAAAAGCTCTTCACATCATCCGTGGTTCTTATGCCTTTGCCTTGGTCGATTCACAAGACCCTGAAGTCATCTATGTGGCTAAGAATAAATCACCACTTTTGATTGGTCTTGGGGAAGGTTACAACATGGTCTGCTCAGATGCTATGGCTATGATTCGTGAGACTAACCAATACATGGAAATTCATGACCAAGAGCTGGTCATCGTCAAGGCTGATAGTGTGGAAGTTCAAGACTATGATGGCAATAGTCGTGAGCGTGCTAGTTACACTGCTGAACTTGACTTGTCAGATATCGGTAAGGGAACTTATCCTTACTACATGCTCAAGGAAATCGACGAGCAACCAACGGTTATGCGTAAACTCATCCAAGCCTACACAGATGAGGCTGGTCAAGTTGTCGTAGACCCAGCTATCATCAAGGCTGTTCAAGACGCAGACCGTATCTACATCCTTGCAGCTGGGACATCTTACCATGCAGGATTTGCTTCTAAGAAGATGCTGGAAGAATTGACAGATACACCAGTTGAACTTGGAATCTCTTCTGAGTGGGGCTACGGTATGCCACTTCTCAGCAAAAAACCACTTTTCATCTTTATCAGCCAGTCTGGTGAAACAGCGGATAGCCGTCAGGTTTTGGTCAAGGCTAATGAAATGGGAATCCCAAGCCTGACTGTGACAAACGTGCCAGGTTCAACCCTTTCACGTGAAGCCAACCATACCATGCTGCTTCATGCAGGTCCTGAAATTGCCGTGGCATCAACTAAAGCCTATACAGCACAAATCGCAGCCCTTGCCTTCCTGGCAAAAGCAGTTGGAGAAGCAAATGGCAATGCTAAAGCGCAAGCCTTTGATTTGGTTCATGAGTTGTCAATCGTAGCTCAGTCTATCGAATCAACTCTTTCAGAGAAAGAAACCATTGAAGCCAAGGTTCGTGAGCTTCTTGAGACAACTCGCAACGCCTTTTACATCGGACGTGGTCAAGATTATTATGTAGCCATGGAAGCCAGTCTTAAGCTAAAAGAGATTTCTTACATCCAATGTGAAGGCTTTGCGGCAGGAGAACTCAAGCACGGGACCATTGCCTTGATTGAAGAAGGGACGCCTGTCTTGGCCCTCTTGTCAGATCCAGTCCTTGCCAACCATACTCGTGGAAATATCCAAGAGGTCGCAGCCCGTGGTGCCAAGGTTCTCACTATCGCAGAAGAAAATGTTGCTAAAGACACAGACGATATCGTCCTTACGACCGTACACCCTTACCTCTCACCAATCTCAATGGTCGTACCAACGCAATTGGTCGCTTACTTTGCAACACTCCACCGTGGCCTTGATGTGGACAAACCACGTAACCTTGCTAAGTCAGTAACAGTAGAATAAACCAAGAAAGTCTAGTTGATCTAGGCTTTTTCTAATGAGCAAATTTATTGAAAATAAAACTAATTAGTGATAAAATACCCTAAAACTAAAAGAGATAGCGAGGAAACAGGATGGTAGAATTAGGAATTTCAACATTTGGTGAAACAACAGCTCTAGAAGCGACTGGGCAGATTTACAGTCATGATGAACGCATTCGTCAGTTGGTGGCAGAAATTGAGCTGGCTGATAAGGTTGGTTTGGATGTGTACGGGATTGGGGAGCATCATCGGGAGGACTTTGCGGTATCGGCGCCAGAGATTGTTCTTGCAGCTGGGGCAGTCAATACCAAGAAGATTCGTTTGACCAGTGCGGTCAGCATTCTCTCGAGTATGGATCCGATTCGCTTGTTCCAACAATATGCCACTATTGATGCCTTGTCAAATGGCCGTGCAGAGATTATGGCTGGGCGTGGATCATTTACCGAGTCTTTCCCACTGTTTGGCTATGACTTGAAAGACTACGAAGCTCTCTTTGATGAAAAGTTAGATCTGCTTCAGTTGGCAAATGAAAGCACCAAAGTGAATTGGCAGGGGCAATTGACCCAAAGCATTGCTGGAAAAGAAGTTTATCCTCGTCCAGTTCAGGACAAATTGCCATTGTGGGTGGCGACAGGTGGTCATGTCGAATCAACAGTGAAGATTGCTCAGGCGGGGTTGCCGATTGTCTATGCTATTATCGGTGGCAATCCGCGTTATTTTAAAAAGCTGATTCAAGCTTATCGTAAGATTGGAAGGGATGCCGGTCATGCGGATAAAGACCTGAAAGTGGGTGCTCATTCTTGGGGCTGGATTGCTGAGGATGGCGAACAGGCTGTAAAAGATTATTTCCATCCGACTAAGCAAGTGGTAGATGCGATTTCCAAGGACCGTCCACACTGGCAGGAGTTGACCTATGAGCAATATTTGGAGCAAGTTGGTCCAAATGGTGCCATGTTTGTGGGAAATCCAGATCAGGTAGCAGAAAAATTGATTCGCATGATTGAGGATTTAGACTTGGACCGTTTCATGCTCCATCTACCGCTTGGTTCTATGCCACATGATCAAGTTTTGAGAGCTATTGAACTCTTCGGCACACAAGTGGCCCCCAAAGTACGAGCTTACTTTGCCATGAAAGAGAGGATATAAAAAAATTCAATTGATTGAGTCGATTGGTGAGGAATACCCATGGATTCAGCAACAGGTGGAAGTGGTACAAGCGATAGAGCATACTATCTAGTGGAATATATACTAGTTTATACCAAGTACAAGATAAAATATCAAAAAAGACGATTTCCGCTTGGAAGTCGTCTTTTTTGATATTCTCGCAAATACGATATCTTGTGGTTTGTGTAAACTGGTAGATCTTATTTTATTTATCAAAACCTTGTAAGTTTTTTTGGCGCTCTTCAGTTTGACCCTTGGCATCCAATTTATTACCATTGTAAACAGTGCTTTCCCATGATCCGTACATTGGGTTAGGGAAAATGATGAATTTCTCACCAAACTCTTTTTGTAATTCCTCTAATTTTTGGTTGCGCTCAGTTTCAGAGGTCTTTGAAAACTCTGCAAAGTCCACAAGATTGTCTCCTAGTAGCATGACTAAGTTGGTTTTTTCTTGGACTGCTTGTCTACGACCTTCTTTAGATTTGACGCCTTTTTCTAAGAACATGAGATGATCGCGGCTTTGTACAGGAATTCCTTCATTTTCTAGGTTTTTGATCGTATCATCTACCTGATCTATCGTGCGGTCAGATACATAGTAAATTTGGACACCGTTTTGGTCTGCAAATTGGAGAAAGTCTTTAGCACCTGGTACAGCCTTGGCTGCGGCTTTTTTTACCCAGACATCCCAGTTTTCTGGGGTAAATGCTGTTCCGTCTTTGACATTTTGAGCTTGATAAGGACTGTTGTCTAATACGGTTTCGTCTAAGTCCAAAACGATAGAGTAGGGTTTATCTGTCTGTGTTTTTAGTAGTTCTTTCAAACGATCAGTAGCGACATTGTAACCTTGTAGATAGAGTGCCTTGGTCTCAGCTGCTTTTTGATACCAAAGAGTTGACATAGTGTTCTCTCTTGAACGCAACTGATCATAGGTCATTGTAACCTGATTATCAGATGTACTACTTTGTGTTGTCTGTGAATTTGCCGAATTTGTGCCACAGCCAGTCAGTAAAATGACGGAAGCAAGTGTAGAAGCAATTGTAATGGTAACTTTGGATATTTTCATAATCCCATCCTCCTAATAATAGTCTACTAATATTGTAGCGTTTTCACGGGATTTGTGCAAGGGAATATCGGGAGAAAATAAATTTTTCAGTAGTAATTTGGTATTAGGATAAAATTATGTACTTAATTTTGGAATGAAGATGGATATAAAAAAATCCAATCGAGTTGATAGAAAATCTATATCAGCTCCTTTTTGAAAAATAGATGAAAATAAAGAGAATCTTTGAAAGGCTAGTAACATCAAGCTTTTCAGGGATTTTTTTCTTTATAGATATAAAAATTTCCAATCGAGTTGATAGTCAATATATATTGGGAAAAGGGGAAAAGGAGTGGTAAGATGGTTTCAATCCAAATGGAAGGAGAGAGGTATGGCAAGTAAAAGAGATCTAGTCTTTAGAGCGATTCGAGGCGATGAAGTGGAAAGAGTTCCTGTGGGATTTTGGTTTCATTTTGTAACACTCGAAGAAAAGGGGCAGGGATTAAATAATCCACGTATCTTTCAAAAAAGTGTTGATGGGCATCGCAACTATGTGGAAAGGATTCGCCCTGATTTTGTCAAAATTATGAGCGACGGTTTTTTCCTTTATCCAAGTAATGTCTATAGTCCTAAGGTTACAAGCATTCAGGAGCTGTCTTCTATTGAGTCGATTAGTGAGGAACACCCATGGATTCAGCAACAGGTGGAAGTGGTACAAGCGATTCGAGAGACCTTTACAGAAGAGATTGCTTCTTTCTACAATATCTTTTCCCCTATCTCCTACCTCAAGCGCTGGTTCCGTACAGAAACTTCACGAGGAGATAGGGAAGTGGCTGATCTATTGCTTGAAAATCCTGAGCAATTTAGAGCGATTCTAGATGTGATTGCAGGAGATATTGCTATCCTAACTCAGAAAATCATCCAGGAAGGTGGAGTTGACGGGATTTACCTCAGCACCCAGGAAATTCAAGATGAGCGCATCACACCAGCACTCTACCAAACCTATATCGAACCGAGCAATATAGCGATTTTAGAGGCTGCCAATCAGGTGGGTGGGACCAATATCCTCCATATCTGTGGTTTTGAAGGTGCGAGCAACGATGTGACGATATTTAAGGACTATCCAGCTCAAGTGGTCAACTGGGCAACCCACCATGAGGATGTTAGTTTGACACAGGGGCAAGAGTTGTTTCCAGGCAAGGCTGTTTTAGGTGGATTTGAAAATGGCAAGAAAAGCTTGCTGTATCAAGGTTCCAAGGCGGAATTGCAAAATGAAACAAGACGGTTGCTGGCTGAAGCTGGTAGTAAAGGAGTTCTTCTGGGAGCTGACTGTACTGTTCCAGATGACTTTGACTTAGAGAGGTTGGACTGGATTCGGCAGGCAGCTGTTCTCTAAAAGGAGGAGCTATGAAAAGTAAAAGATGGGGCATCTTCATTGCAGTTGTCGGTTTGCTGGCCTTGGTTGCCATAAGCGTCGTAAAAAATGGTCACTGCCAAAATGGAGAGAGATGTCGTGGAGTTCAGGATTTTTCCAAGTCCAGTCTCCCCTTTCTACGCTCGAATGATATCGCCAGCAGTTTATTAGTTGAAAAAGTAAGAAATGGAGAATAAGAATGTCAGAAAAAAAAGAATGGGTTTTAAAAGCATTTAGAGGTGAAAAGGTTGATCGTGTGCCAGTTGGCTTTTGGCACCATTTCACATCCGAAGACGAATGGCTACACGGTTTCTCAAATCCAGCCATTATCGAGAAGAATATCGAGGGCCACAAGCGCTTTATCCGAGAAGTTCAGCCAGACTTTATCAAACTCATGAGTGATGGCTACTTTGCTTATCCAAATCCAGCGATTGCCAAAGGGAAATCACTTCAAGAGTTGGCGAGCATTCAAGCACTTGGATCAGACCACGCTTGGATAAAAGAGCAGGTGGACTTGGTTAAGAAAATCAAGCAAGAGTTCACAGAAGATATCGTTGCGATTTACAATATTTTTGCTCCTGTGACCTACCTCAAGTGGCTGCTTGGGGCAGTGTCTGGTGGCGATGACCTCATTGCAGACTTTCTGGCGGAAGATCCTAAAGCCCTTAAAAAGGTGCTGGATGTGATTGCAGAGGATATTGCGAGTCTCAGCCGAGCTGTTATCGAAGAGGCTGGTGCTGATGGAATCTACCTCAGCGTGCAGAGTATCCAAGATCAACGAGTGTCGGCAGCAGATTATCAAGCCGTCATTGCACCTAGCGAGATAACTGTTCTGGAAGCAGCTAGTGCTGTTGGTGGCGTCACAGTTCTTCATATCTGTGGATACGAGGGAGCGCGAAATGATATTCACCTTTTTGCAGACTATCCAGCCCAAGTCTTTAACTGGGCTGTAGGACCAGAAGGAATCACTCTCAAGGAAGGTCGTGAGATTTTTAAGGGACGTACGGTTCTTGGAGGATTCGAAAATGGCAAGACAGGCTTGCTGTATACTGGTAGCAAGGATGCCATTCAGGCTGAGGCAAAGAAACTAGTTGCAGAAGCTGGGGAACAGAGCTTGGTACTTGGGGCAGATTGTACCATTCCAAGTGATATCGCAGTTGAACGTATCCAGTGGGTGAGAGAAGCGCTTGAAAACTAAAGGAGAAAAAGATGAGTAAAAAAGCATGGATTATCGGTGGTGTAGCAGTGGTTGCAGTAATTGGGGCAACGATTATCGGGAGAAGTTTAGCTGGTGCTCCAACCAAGGATGGAGAAACGGCTTCGTCTGCTGAAGTCATAACCTTGAAG
>NZ_CP094226.1:0-147500 GCF_022749195.1 Streptococcus oralis | reverse complement strand
ATCACACCTCACTGCTTAGACAGACACTTCCATTCGTCTGCTTTAGTTAGCCTACTGCGTCCCTCCATCACTACATACTCTAGTACAGGAATATCAACCTGTTGTCCATCGGATACACCTTTCGGTCTCTCCTTAGGTCCCGACTAACCCAGGGCGGACGAGCCTTCCCCTGGAAACCTTAGTCTTACGGTGGACAGGATTCTCACCTGTCTTTCGCTACTCATACCGGCATTCTCACTTCTATGCGTTCCAGCACTCCTCACGGTATACCTTCTTCACACATAGAACGCTCTCCTACCATACCTATAAAGGTATCCACAGCTTCGGTAAATTGTTTTAGCCCCGGTACATTTTCGGCGCAGGGTCACTCGACTAGTGAGCTATTACGCACTCTTTGAATGAATAGCTGCTTCTAAGCTAACATCCTAGTTGTCTGTGCAACCCCACATCCTTTTCCACTTAACAATTATTTTGGGACCTTAGCTGGTGGTCTGGGCTGTTTCCCTTTCGACTACGGATCTTAGCACTCGCAGTCTGACTGCCGACCATAATTCATTGGCATTCGGAGTTTATCTGAGATTGGTAATCCGGGATGGACCCCTCACCCAAACAGTGCTCTACCTCCAAGAATCTTTATGTCGACGCTAGCCCTAAAGCTATTTCGGAGAGAACCAGCTATCTCCAAGTTCGTTTGGAATTTCTCCGCTACCCACAAGTCATCCAAGCACTTTTCAACGTGCCCTGGTTCGGTCCTCCAGTGCGTCTTACCGCACCTTCAACCTGCTCATGGGTAGGTCACATGGTTTCGGGTCTACGACATGATACTAAAGCGCCCTATTCAGACTCGGTTTCCCTGCGGCTCCGTCTCTTCAACTTAACCTCGCATCATATCGTAACTCGCCGGTTCATTCTACAAAAGGCACGCTCTCACCCATTAACGGGCTCGAACTTGTTGTAGGCACACGGTTTCAGGTTCTATTTCACTCCCCTCCCGGGGTGCTTTTCACCTTTCCCTCACGGTACTGGTTCACTATCGGTCACTAGGGAGTATTTAGGGTTGGGAGATGGTCCTCCCAGATTCCGACGGGATTTCACGTGTCCCGCCGTACTCAGGATACTGCTAGGTACAAAGACTATTTTAAATACGAGGCTATTACTCTCTTTGGCTGATCTTCCCAAATCATTCTTCTATAATCTTTGAGTCCACATTGCAGTCCTACAACCCCGAAGAGTAAACTCTTCGGTTTGCCCTCCTGCCGTTTCGCTCGCCGCTACTAAGGCAATCGCTTTTGCTTTCTCTTCCTGCAGCTACTTAGATGTTTCAGTTCACTGCGTCTTCCTCCTCACATCCTTAACAGATGCGGGTAACAGGTAGTACCTGTTGGGTTCCCCCATTCGGAAATCCCTGGATCATCGCTTACTTACAGCTACCCAAGGCATATCGTCGTTTGTCACGTCCTTCTTCGGCTCCTAGTGCCAAGGCATCCACCGTGCGCCCTTATTAACTTAACCTTATTTTTTGACCTTTCAGTCATAAACTCTTTTAATACTACAGCGTTTCGGTTTATTTTCTTGTTACTATTTGATATAGATATTCAATTTTCAATGTGCATTACTTGGTGATCTCTCACCAATGGAGCCTAGCGGGATCGAACCGCTGACCTCCTGCGTGCAAAGCAGGCGCTCTCCCAGCTGAGCTAAGGCCCCACAAGACCTCTCAAGACTAAACAAGACCAATGTGCAGTTCCTTATCCTTAGAAAGGAGGTGATCCAGCCGCACCTTCCGATACGGCTACCTTGTTACGACTTCACCCCAATCATCTATCCCACCTTAGGCGGCTGGCTCCTAAAAGGTTACCTCACCGACTTCGGGTGTTACAAACTCTCGTGGTGTGACGGGCGGTGTGTACAAGGCCCGGGAACGTATTCACCGCGGCGTGCTGATCCGCGATTACTAGCGATTCCGACTTCATGTAGGCGAGTTGCAGCCTACAATCCGAACTGAGACTGGCTTTAAGAGATTAGCTTGCCGTCACCGGCTTGCGACTCGTTGTACCAGCCATTGTAGCACGTGTGTAGCCCAGGTCATAAGGGGCATGATGATTTGACGTCATCCCCACCTTCCTCCGGTTTATTACCGGCAGTCTCGCTAGAGTGCCCAACTGAATGATGGCAACTAACAATAGGGGTTGCGCTCGTTGCGGGACTTAACCCAACATCTCACGACACGAGCTGACGACAACCATGCACCACCTGTCACCTCTGTCCCGAAGGAAAACTCTATCTCTAGAGCGGTCAGAGGGATGTCAAGACCTGGTAAGGTTCTTCGCGTTGCTTCGAATTAAACCACATGCTCCACCGCTTGTGCGGGCCCCCGTCAATTCCTTTGAGTTTCAACCTTGCGGTCGTACTCCCCAGGCGGAGTGCTTAATGCGTTAGCTGCGGCACTAAACCCCGGAAAGGGTCTAACACCTAGCACTCATCGTTTACGGCGTGGACTACCAGGGTATCTAATCCTGTTTGCTCCCCACGCTTTCGAGCCTCAGCGTCAGTTACAAGCCAGAGAGCCGCTTTCGCCACCGGTGTTCCTCCATATATCTACGCATTTCACCGCTACACATGGAATTCCACTCTCCCCTCTTGCACTCAAGTTAAACAGTTTCCAAAGCGTACTATGGTTAAGCCACAGCCTTTAACTTCAGACTTATCTAACCGCCTGCGCTCGCTTTACGCCCAATAAATCCGGACAACGCTCGGGACCTACGTATTACCGCGGCTGCTGGCACGTAGTTAGCCGTCCCTTTCTGGTAAGATACCGTCACAGTGTGAACTTTCCACTCTCACACTCGTTCTTCTCTTACAACAGAGCTTTACGATCCGAAAACCTTCTTCACTCACGCGGCGTTGCTCGGTCAGACTTCCGTCCATTGCCGAAGATTCCCTACTGCTGCCTCCCGTAGGAGTCTGGGCCGTGTCTCAGTCCCAGTGTGGCCGATCACCCTCTCAGGTCGGCTATGTATCGTTGCCTTGGTGAGCCGTTACCTCACCAACTAGCTAATACAACGCAGGTCCATCTGGTAGTGATGCAATTGCACCTTTTAAGTATATGTCATGCAACATCTACTCTTATGCGGTATTAGCTATCGTTTCCAATAGTTATCCCCCGCTACCAGGCAGGTTACCTACGCGTTACTCACCCGTTCGCAACTCATCCAGAGAAGCAAGCTCCTCCTTCAGCGTT
This sequence comes from Streptococcus oralis, assembly GCF_022749195.1. NCBI lineage: Bacteria > Bacillati > Bacillota > Bacilli > Lactobacillales > Streptococcaceae > Streptococcus > Streptococcus oralis. The sequence goes on along the minus strand of NZ_CP094226.1, from coordinate 144,259 downwards.
CTACTTGCATGTATTAGGCACGCCGCCAGCGTTCGTCCTGAGCCAGGATCAAACTCTCATTAAAAGTTTGAGTTCTCACTCATTTCTGTCACTGACAGATTTATTGTTTTTTTCATTGTTCAGTACTATAACCTCAGTTATAGTGCCCTGCACATTGGTTCGTCTTGTTCAGTTTTCAAAGGTCTTTGTCACTCATTCTCTCTCAAGCGACAACTATATTAGTATATCACAGCCATCTGTCTCTGTCAACAGATTTTTTAAACTTTTTTCCAAGTTTTTTTACCACAATATACCCATAGTCCGTACGGGATTCGAACCCGTGTTACCGCCGTGAAAAGGCGGTGTCTTAACCCCTTGACCAACGGACCTTGAGCTTTTCAACTCTTTCTATTATACCTACTTTTTTACCTTTGTCAAGAACTTTTTTCCTCTTTACCGAAATTCTGAAAAGATTAGGGAAAAGAGCCAGTTAAACTGACTCCTTCTATTTATCTTGCCAATTAGTCGCACGTTCCTCTCCCCACCAGTAAGGAATCAACTCGGCAACTTTGATTGTTTTTCTTGTTTCGTAGTTCATCATGAACTCTGCTTCTTTGTTTTCAGCATTCAATTCTAAGAGAAATTCTCTGCAAGCGCCACAGGGCATACCTGATCCTTCACCATAGGGAGGTTTATCTCGAAAGGCGAGGATTTTCTTAACTTTGGTCTGTCCTGAAAATTGATACATATTGAAGAGAGCTGCTCGTTCTGCACAGAGATGAAAAACGCCACAAATGCCCTCCATACAAAATCCTGTGAAGATCTGACCATCTTCTGCTTCTACTGCAGCAACAACATGGTTAGCATAAACAAAGTCAGAAACTTCATGAGGATTGAATAAGGCTCGTGCTTCTTTATACATCTTTCCCCATGTATCCATCGGAAGTCCTTTTATTTAGAAATCTCTTTGAGCATATTATCGATATGCTGGATAGATTTCTCACGACCTAATAGGTAAATCGTATCTGGAAGTTCTGGTCCATGCATTTCACCTGAAACGGCAATACGAATCGGCATGAAGAGGTTTTTCCCTTTAATACCCGTTTCTTTTTGAACTGCTTTGATTTGTGGGAAGATGTTTTCTGTCACAAATTCCTCGTCTGTCATTGCTTCTAATTTTGCTTTGAAGGCTTCTAGAACAACCGGAACGGTTTCTCCTGCCATGACCTCGCGCTCAGCGTCTGTCAACTCTGGGAAATCTGAGAAGAAAAGGTCTGTCAGTGGAACGATTTCGTCTACCGACTTCATTTGTGGCTTGTAGAGTTCTACCATTTTTTCAGACTTGTCAGTTAAACGTCCTGCTTCTTCTAAGTATGGTTTGGCCATTTCAAAGATAGTAGCTAGATCAGCTCTCTTGATGTAGTCGTTGCTCATCCAGTCTAGTTTCTTCTGGTCGAAGGCTGCTGGAGACTTGCTGAGGCGGTTTTCGTCAAAGAGTTTAATCAATTCCTCACGTGAGAAAATTTCATCTTCACCACCTGGGTTCCAACCAAGAAGGGCGATAAAGTTAAAGACTGCTTCTGGCAAATAGCCTTTCTTACGGTAATCTTCGATAAATTGAAGGGTATTGGTATCGCGTTTAGACAATTTTTTACCCGTTTCAGAGTTGATGATCAAAGTCATGTGACCGAACTCTGGAGCTTCCCAACCAAGAGCCTCATAGACCATGAGTTGTTTTGGTGTGTTGGCAATGTGGTCATCTCCACGGATAACATGAGAAATCTGCATATCGTGATCATCGATCACAACGGCAAAGTTGTAAGTTGGGTAACCATCTTTCTTTTGAATCACCCAGTCACCGCCGATATTGCCACCTTCAAACTCGATATCACCTTTGACCATATCGTGCCATTTGTAGATACCAGACTCATTGACAGCCAAACGAACAGTTGGGATGATACCAGCTGCTTCACGTTCTGCGATGTAAGCTGCTTTTTCTTCTTCGCTCATGCCAAGATATTCATTGATGTAACGTGGTGTTTCGCCAGCTGCTTCTTGGCGTTCGCGTTCAGCTGCCAACTCTTCTTCTGTAACGTAAGATTTGTAGGCTTTTCCTTCGGCTAGCAATTGGTCGATGTATTTTTGATAGAGTTCCAAACGCTCTGATTGGCGGTAGTTTTCATGAGTTTCTGGACTTTCATCCCAGTCAATCCCCAACCAGCGAAGATTTTCAAGCTGTGAACGTTCCCCATCTTCGACATGGCGTTTACGGTCAGTATCTTCGATACGAATGATAAAAGTTCCACCATGATGGCGTGCGTAAAGGTAGTTAAACAATGCTGTACGGGCATTTCCGATGTGTAGTAGTCCTGTTGGACTTGGTGCGTAGCGTACGCGGATATCTTTTGACATAGTTTCTCCTATAAAGTCTCTAGGCGTCTGCCTTTTTGCTTTCTATATTATATCACAAGTCTCGCCTGAGTCCAATGTCTACGAATAAAGAGAGTAAAAAGAGTGGGCAAGCCACTCTTTTCTTCTATTATAGACGTGCGTTAAGCTCTTTGCTCAATTCTTCAAATCCTGGTTTTCCAAGAAGGGCAAACATGTTGCGTTTGTATGCTTCAACACCTGGTTGGTCAAATGGGTTGATGGCATTCAAGTAACCTGAAAGGGCAATTGCCAATTCGAAGAAGTAGATAGTGTAACCAAGAGTGAAAGCGTCTTGCTCAGGAAGAGTTACGTACATGTTTGGCACATCACCGTCAGTATGGGCAAGAAGAACACCATCAGTCGCTTTTTTGTTTACAAAGTCAACGTCTTTTCCTTGAAGGTAACCAAGTCCGTCAAGGTCTTCTTCCAAGCTAGGAATAATCACGTTCTTGCGTGGTTTGTCAACACGGACAACTGTTTCAAACATGATGCGAGTTCCTTCTTGGATAAATTGACCCAATGAGTGCAAGTCAGTTGAGAAGTTAGCTGAAGTTGGGTAAATACCTTTTTGGTCTTTCCCTTCTGACTCACCAGCCAATTGTTTCCACCATTCTGAGAAGTATTGAAGTGATGGTTCGTAGTTTACCAAGATTTCAGTAGCGTAGCCTTTACGGTAAAGGATGTTACGAACTGCTGCGTATTGGTAAGCTTCATTTTCTGAAAGTTTGTCTGAAGTGTAGTCTTTACGAGCTGCGTTCGCACCTTCCATAAGGGCTTTGATGTCTGCACCTGATGCTGCGATTGGAAGCAATCCAACTGCTGTCAATACTGAGAAGCGTCCACCGATGTCGTCTGGAACCACAAATGTTTCCCAACCGTTGGCATCTGCTTCAACCTTAACAGCACCTTTTTGGCGGTCAGTTGTGGCATAGATACGTTTGTTAGCTTCTTCTTGACCGTATTTCTTAACCAAGAGTTCTTTGAAGACACGGAAAGCAATAGCTGGTTCTGTTGTTGTACCTGATTTAGAAATCACGTTTACTGAGAAGTCTTTGTCAGCTACGTACTCTACCAAGTCAGCAAGGTAAGTAGATGAGATTGAGTTTCCTGCGTAAAGGATTTGTGGAGCTTTGCGTTCTTCTTTTGTTTGCAAGTTAGCAAAGTGGTGGTTCAAGAAGTCGATGGCTGCTTTGGCACCAAGGTAAGATCCACCGATACCGATTACAACCAAAACATCGCTATCTGATTTGATTTGCTCAGCAGCTTTCAAGATGCGGTCGAATTCTTCGCGGTCGTAGTTTTCAGGAAGGTCCAACCAACCCAAAAAGTCGCTACCAGCACCAGTTCCTTTACGAATCAATTCGTCTGCAGCTGTTACTTGTGCTTGCATGTATTCCACTTCATGTGGGGCAACAAATTTGTCTAAAACTTTTGAATAATCAAATTTAATATGTGACATGATAATCCTCCAAAATTTCTTCTTTTCTATCATAACGCTTACCTTCGATTTTTTCAAGCTTTTTTATTGAATTTGCCCAATTTTTATCAGAATTCAAACGTTTGCGTAAATTTGCTAAAATATAAAAAATCTGAAAGAACGAATAAAAACGGCTAGAGACTCTAACCGTTACAATTCATTTAATAAATACTCAAATAGTTCTAAATTGCCATCTTCTTCATTGACCAGAAACTCTGGGTGCCACTGTAAACCGATAATACGATGCTCATCGATAGACTCAATTGCTTCGACTGTCTGATCTCGAGGATCCACCGCTGTCACACGGAAATTGGGTGCTAGATCTTTAATGCTCTGACGATGCACTGAATTAACCTGACTTTCTTTGCCAAATAACTTAGCCACCACGCTTCCTTCTACTGTCTCAATAGAATGAGATGTTCCAAAAGGCAAGCCTTGCCAGTGACCTTCAATTTTTTGGTGGAGAGTGCCACCAAAAGCAACATTGACAAGCTGAACCCCACGACAGATTGCCATAATTGGTTTATTCTGACGGAGCGCTTCTTTCAAGAGAGCTAGTTCAAACTCATCGCGTACAAGGTTGTAATCATCGCTCTCAATAGTCTTTTTCTCTCCATAAAACTGAGGATGGACATTTTGCCCACCTGTCAAGATGAGTTTGTCAATCATTTCTACATAATCGCGAACAATGGACTCATCCCCTACAGGAATTACTAAAGGAAGACCACCGACTTGACGAATGCTCTCTGCAAATTTACAGGATACAGATGAGTGGATGTTTTTCCCTTCTGCATCTACAGGACATAGATTTGCAGCAACTCCTACAACCGTTCTAGCCATGATGTATCTCCTTTCGACTTTCTTGCGACAGTCTTATCTTATCACTCCAACCCTTTCCTGTCTAATATGTTTTTTTAAAGACCGTGATAAGTATTTTTTATGGACAAGAAAAAGCTGCCCAATAAGGACAACTTCTTTTTTATTCGAAGACAAATTGATTGTGATACAGTTCTGAGTAGAAACCGCCAAGTTTGAGCAACTCGTGATGATTTCCACGTTCAATGACCTCTCCATCTTTGAGGACAATAATCTGATCGGCATTGAGGATGGTCTTGAGACGATGGGCAATAACAAAACTGGTTCGTCCTGCTACAACTGCCTCCATAGCATGCTGGATTTTGCTTTCTGTTACGGTATCCACATTGGAAGTCGCTTCATCTAGGATTAGGACTTGGGGATCTGTCATCAAGGTCCGAGCGATGGAAATCAATTGTTTCTGCCCAGTCGAGAAGATATTTTGCTCATCATCAATAAGGGTATCATACTTGTCAGGCAAGCTTTCGATGTAGTCATGAATATGAGTTGCCTTGGCAGCTGCTTCGACCATTTTCTGACTAGCATCTGGCACACCGAAGCGGATATTGTCACGAATCGTTCCACTAAACAAGACCGAATCCTGCAAGACAATACCGACCTTACTCCGCAGGCTGTCCAAGTCGTAGTCACGGATGTCTTTTCCATCAAAGAAAATGCTACCTGCATCCACATCGTAGAAACGATTGATGAGGTTCATGATAGTTGTTTTTCCCGAACCAGTCGGACCGACAACTGCTATCATCTGCCCCTTAGGAGCTGAAATGCTGACATCTTTTAAAATCGGCTTGTCTGGCACATAAGAGAAATCAATGTGACTGATTTCAACGCCTTCTCGCAATTCCGTAAAGGCAGGCGCATTTTGCGGACGAATCTCTTCTTCTGCATCGAACATTTCTTGGATACGATCCGCCCCAGTAAAGGCCAACTGGAGGCTCCCCCAACTCGCAGCCACCTGGATAATCGGCTGATAATACTGCTGAGAAAATTGGGTAAACATGACAATCAAACCTAGGGCTGTCGTTGTTTCGATACTTGGATCGTTCAGCAAGACAGCCGAACCTGCAAAAATGACGATGGCCGTATTGACCAAGCTCATCCCATTCATAACTGGAAAGAGGATGCCTGAGAACATTCTCCCTTTAAAGGTTGCCTTACGCACGCGCTCATTTTGCTCCACAAAGCCTGCTACGATGTCATCTTGAATTCCTTGTACGATAACAGCTTTCTGTCCAGAAATACTCTCGTCCATGTAGGCGTTGAGTTTCCCTACCTCTTTTTGTTGGAGATTGGTGTACTTGCGGGCCATCTTCACGATGAAGACCAGCATGAGAAAGGCCACTGGGGTGCTGGCTACTGTTATCAGGGCTAGGGTCACATTTTTTGAAAACATGACAAAAATCAAACCGATGTAAAGTGCAATATTGCTCATAACCTGAACTAGGCTTTCATTGAAAGCTTGAAGGATGTTATCCAAGTCACTCGTGAAGCGAGAGAGGATGTCACCATCCTGATGGCGGTCAAAGAAAGAAACCGTCAAACGAGAAAGTTTGCCAAAGAGTCCCTTACGCATCTCATTTGTTGACTCAGCAATCACACGGGTCATAAAGGTCATGTAAATCAAACTGGATACTACTAAGGCGAGGACAACCAGAGCTAGATTCAGCATCAGAGCCGATAAACTCTGCCAGGCTAGTTCGGAAGTCCCATTTTGATAAGCTAGAACTAGGTTAGCTAGCTCTGTTACTGCTTGACCTGAAAAAACTGGAAAGAGGGCTTGGGCAATCGTCGCAACTGCAACCATCAGAATCACAATGACAAAGGAGAACTTGTAAACTTTAAAATAATTCCAGAAAAATCGAACGGTTTTCATTTTATTCCTCCTTTCCCTTTTGTGTTTCGTAGATTTCGCGGTAGACAGCATTGCTAGCTACCAAGTCTGCATGCCTTCCTTCTCCAATCAAGCGTCCTTGATCCAAGACCAAAATCTTGTCTGCATGGACGACTGAACTGATCTTTTGAGCGATGATAATGGTTGTTGTCCCTTTCAGATCTTTGTTCAAAGCTTCCTGTACGAGTCTTTCTGACTTAGCATCTAGGGCTGAAGTTGAATCGTCAAAAATCAAGATACGGGGATTGCTGACAATCCCACGGGCAATGGACATCCGTTGCTTTTGTCCACCAGAAAAGTTGCTGCCACGTTCTTCAACCTGACTCTCAAATTTGTTTTCCATGCGTCCGATAAATTCACTGGCTTGGGCAATCCGTGCTGCACGTTCCATTTCTGACACGCTGGCGTTGCCTTTTCCTTGACGAAGATTATCTGCAATGGTCCCGCTAAAGAGAATAGCACGTTGCAAGACGATGGAAACTGTTTTACGCAAGGTTCCCTCGCTGACGTCTCGAATATCCTTTCCACCAATCTTGATAGAGCCCTCCTGTGGATCAAACAGTCGTGGAATTAACTGAGCCAAGGTAGACTTCCCTGCTCCAGTCGCTCCAACCACACCCACCATCTGACCAGGCGCAACATCAAAGGTTACATTCTTCAGCATAGGCTCATCGTCATTAGGATAGGTGAAGGTCACATTTTCAAAAGAGAGACTTCCTTCTAACTCTTCGTCTGGGAGATCTTTAAAGGTCATCGCTGGCTCGGTATCTAGAATTTCGCGGATACGACGCAAGGAAATCATGGCACGACTGACAGAATTTCCTAAAAATCCAACCATGATGATGGTAAAGATAATCTGGCTGAGATAGTTGATAAAGGAAGCAATCGAGCCCACTACAGACGGATCTGACTGAGCCATTCCAGCCACCAACCAGATAGAGAGGAAGACCGCTCCATAGCCGACTAGCATCATAACGGGTTCTATAACTGAGAAGGCATAACCGATATAAAGATTTTGGCCGAGAAGTTCATCAGAAACCTCGGTAAATTTGTCAAATTGTGCTTTTTCCTGTACAAAGGATTTGACCACGCGCACACCACGTAGATTTTCCTTGGCGATAGCATTAATCCGTTCAAGAAGGGTTTGAAACTTAGCAAATCGTGGCCCCATCATCCCCATCATGATGGCTGTTAGTGCAAAGATTAGGAGCACCATGAAGACAATCACCCACCAAAGTGACGGAAGAGTGTGAACCGCCAAGATAAAGGAACCGATAAAAAGAAGAGGGAGACGGAAGAGGATTTGAAAAGCCATCATCACCACGTTCTGAATTTGGTTGATATCATTGGTCATACGGACAACAAGGTTACCCGCATTGAATTGCTCGATATTGGCATAAGAAAAAGTCTGGATCTTGCGAAAAGCGTCTTCACGAAGGTCCGAAGACACTCCTTGAGCAATGTAGGCTGCAAGTGTTACATTGACCCCACCTGCAACGAGACCTACTAGGGCAACTCCTATCAGCCATGCACCAATACTATAAATAGCCTCATTTTGTCCGGCCAACAAAGCCTCTAACACCTCTTGCAAATAGCGCGGTTGCAAGAGCGAGCTCGCAACCATCAAGCCTGTCATCACTAGGGATGCCAAGGCCTGCCATTTATAGGTTTTTATTTTTTTAATCAGCATATTTCCTCCTAATAAAATAGATAAAGGGAGCGACATCCTGCGTCAGCTCCTTCTCATTCGTTCATATTGATGCTATTCTAGCAAAAAAGAGGCATCTTGTCAAAGAAGTCTCCTTATTATAAATTAGTGCGCTTTCATCTACAGGTGATGCATGAAAAGGCTTTTTATGGTAAAATGAAAGGAAGAACTCTTACAAGGAGGAAAAGATGAAGAAACAAACCATCGCTGTCTTGGGTCCTGGTTCTTGGGGAACTGCCCTTTCGCAGGTCCTAAACGACAATGGACACGAAGTTCGAATTTGGGGAAATATTTCTGACCAAATTGATGAAATCAATAACCAACATACAAACAAACGCTACTTCAAAAATATCCTACTCGACGAAAAAATCAAAGCCTATCATGACTTGGAAGAAACATTAAAGGATGTGGATGCTGTTTTATTTGTAGTCCCAACAAAAGTAACAAGACTGGTTGCCCAACAAGTAGCAAAGGTGCTCAATCACAAGGTTGTCATCATGCATGCCTCCAAAGGATTGGAACCAGATAGCCACAAACGTCTATCAACTATTCTTGAAGAGGAAATTCCAGTCGATCTCCGTAGTGAAGTCGTCGTTGTTTCAGGACCTAGCCACGCTGAGGAAACGATTGTGCGGGATATTACCTTGATCACTGCAGCGTCTAAAGACCTTGAAACGGCCCAGTACGTCCAAAATCTCTTTAGCAATCACTACTTCCGCCTCTATACCAATACGGATGTTATCGGGGTTGAAACCGCTGGTGCTCTCAAAAACATCATCGCAGTTGGCGCTGGGGCACTACATGGACTAGGATTTGGCGACAATGCCAAGGCGGCTATCATTGCCCGTGGCTTGGCTGAAATCACCCGTCTAGGGGTCGCTCTGGGAGCTAATCCTCTGACTTATAGCGGTCTTTCTGGAGTTGGAGATTTGATTGTAACGGGGACATCTGTCCACTCTCGTAACTGGAGGGCCGGTGATGCTCTCGGTCGTGGAGAATCCCTCGCAGACATCGAAGCAAACATGGGTATGGTCATCGAAGGCATCTCAACAACTCGAGCAGCTTACGAACTGGCTCAGGAATTGGGTGTCTACATGCCAATCACACAGGCTATTTACCGAGTCATCTACGAAGGTGTCAATATCAAAGAAGCAATCACTGACATCATGAGCAATGAATTTAAAGCAGAAAACGAATGGTCGTAGACCCTTATAGAAAGGAACATCATGAAACAAAAAGTCAGAAAAGCAGTCATCCCTGCCGCTGGATTGGGAACTCGTTTCCTCCCAGCAACTAAGGCCTTGGCCAAGGAAATGTTGCCAATCGTAGACAAGCCAACTATCCAGTTTATCGTTGAAGAAGCCCTCAAATCTGGCATCGAAGATATCTTGGTTGTTACGGGTAAGTCAAAACGTTCTATCGAGGACCATTTCGACTCAAACTTTGAATTGGAATATAACCTCAAAGAAAAAGGGAAAACAGATCTTTTGAAGCTGGTTGATGAGACAACTGGCATGCGCCTGCATTTTATCCGTCAAACACATCCACGTGGTCTCGGAGATGCTGTCTTGCAAGCCAAAGCTTTCGTTGGAAATGAACCTTTTGTCGTTATGCTTGGCGATGACTTAATGGATATCACGGACGAAAAGGCTGTTCCGCTTACCAAACAACTCATGGATGACTACGAGCGTACCCACGCGTCTACTATCGCTGTCATGCCAGTCCCTCACGACGAAGTCTCTGCTTATGGGGTTATTGCTCCGCAAGGAGAAGGGAAAGACGGTCTTTACAGCGTTGAAACCTTCGTTGAAAAACCTGCGCCAGAGGATGCTCCTAGCGACCTTGCTATCATCGGACGCTACCTCCTCACACCTGAAATTTTCCAAATCCTCGAAAACCAAGCTCCAGGTGCAGGAAATGAAATTCAGCTGACAGATGCAATCGATACCCTCAATAAAACACAACGTGTATTTGCTCGTGAGTTCAAAGGGGCTCGTTACGATGTCGGAGACAAGTTTGGCTTTATGAAAACCTCCATTGACTACGCTCTCAAACACCCACAAGTCAAAAACGACTTGAAAGACTACCTCATCCAACTCGGAAAAGAGTTAGCTGAGGGGGAATAGAAGAAAAACAAAGCTCTTAAATAAGGGCTTTGTTTTTTGTTGAAGCTTGCAATAAAAAAGCCATCTTTGCAGATGACTTATTAGCAACCGAATCGGTGCTCGCTTTTTCAAGTTGTGTACGGACAAAGCCTTATTTTAACTTGCTGTGTTGTTTCGAATAATTCCAACAACCGTATTGTATACTATTCTTTTAAAAATTGCAAGAAGAAATCGTTATAAAATAGAATAACACTTCATTTTATAAGGTTAAAAATTTACATATTGAAAACGTTTTACAATTTCTTGATTTTAATAGTCAAAAGATATATAATTTAGCTAAAGTTAATATATTAGCCTTTACTAATTAGAACTTAAAGAGTATAACTCAAAGGAGAAGACTAAATGAGCAATAAACCTTACTCTATCGGACTCGATATCGGAACTAACAGCGTCGGATGGGCCGTCATTACAGATGACTATAAGGTGCCATCGAAAAAGATGAAAGTTCTGGGTAATACTGATAAACACTTTATCAAGAAAAACCTCATCGGAGCTTTATTATTTGATGAAGGGACAACCGCTGAGGATAGACGCCTCAAACGAACTGCACGTCGTCGCTATACCCGTCGAAAAAATCGTCTTCGTTATCTTCAAGAAATCTTCGCTGAGGAAATGAGCAAGTTGGATAGTGGTTTCTTTCATCGATTGGATGACTCCTTTTTAATTCCTGAGGATAAAAGAGGGAGTAAATACCCTATTTTTGCTACCTTGGCAGAAGAAAAAGAATACCATAAGCAATTTCCAACTATCTATCATTTGAGAAAGCAACTGGCGGAGGCAAATGAAAAAGCAGATTTGCGTTTGATCTATCTAGCTCTTGCTCACATGATTAAATACCGCGGACATTTTTTGATTGATGATCCCAAGTTTAAAGTTCAAAATAATGACATACAAGGACTGTTTGAAAAATTCGTTGAAGAATTTGATAATGTTCAAGAAACCTCCTTTTCCAAAATCAAACTGAATGTCACAGAAATTCTAACTGCTAAAATCCCTAAGTCCGAAAAACAGGAACAACTTCTTAAGAACTACCCAAGTGAAAAGAAGAATACCTTATTTGGTAATTTAATTGGACTAGCTCTAGGATTGACACCTAATTTTAAAACAAATTTTAGCTTAGAGAACGATGCTAAATTACAAATATCATCGGAGAGCTATGAAGAAGATCTTGGAAATCTCCTTGTACTAATCGGAGAAAATTTCATCGAGCTCTTTTCTGCAGTGAAAAATCTAAGTGATGGTATCTTATTAGCAGGTATCGTTTCAGACGAATCACCACATGCGCCTTTATCAACAAAAATGGTCATACGATTCAAAGAACATGAAGAAGACTTGGCAGCTTTAAAACAATTCATCAAAAACAATCTTCCAGAAAAATATGATGAAGTTTTTTCTGACCAATCTAAAGATGGGTATGCTGGATATATCGATGGCAAGACCACACAAGAAGCATTTTACAAATATATCAAAAATCTTCTCTCTAAATTCGAAGGAACAGATTATTTCCTTGATAAAATCGAACGTGAAGATTTCTTGAGAAAACAACGCACTTTTGATAATGGTTCTATTCCTCATCAAATTCATCTTCAAGAAATGAATGCCATTCTCCGTCAGCAAGGAGAATATTATCCATTTCTGAAGGACAATAAAGAAAAGATAGAGAAAATCTTAACTTTCCGTATTCCTTACTACGTTGGCCCATTGGCTAGTGGCAATCGTGATTTTGCTTGGCTTACTCGAAATTCTGACCAAGCAATAAGACCTTGGAATTTTGAAGAAATTGTTGATAAAGCAAGCTCTGCGGAAGACTTCATCAATAAGATGACTAACTATGACTTGTATTTACCAGAGGAAAAAGTTTTGCCTAAGCACAGCCTGTTGTATGAAACATTTGCTGTCTATAATGAATTAACAAAAGTAAAATTTATTGCAGAGGGATTGAGAGACTATCAATTCCTTGATAGCGGGCAAAAGAAAGATATTTTTTATGCTCTTTTTAAGGCCGAGGATAAAAGAAAAGTAACTGAAAAAGACATCATTCATTATCTACACAATGTTGATGGCTACGATGGAATCGAACTAAAAGGAATTGAAAAACAATTTAACGCTAGTCTTTCTACTTATCATGATTTACTCAAAATTATCAAGGATAAGGAGTTTATGGATGATGCTAAAAATGAAGCAATTCTTGAAAATATCGTCCATACTCTCACAATCTTTGAAGACCGTGAGATGATTAAGCAACGCCTTGCTCAATATGACTCTCTCTTTGATGAAAAAGTAATCAAAGCACTAACTCGTCGACACTATACTGGTTGGGGAAAACTCTCTGCCAAGCTGATTAACGGTATCCGTGATAAAAAAAGCGGCAAAACGATTCTCGACTACTTGATTGATGACGGTGAAATCAATCGCAACTTTATGCAGTTAATCCATGATGACGGGCTTTCTTTCAAAGAAATTATCCAAAAAGCACAAGTGATTGGGAAGACAAATGATGTGAAACAAGTTGTCCAAGAACTCCCAGGAAGCCCTGCCATTAAAAAGGGAATTTTGCAAAGTATTAAGATTGTTGATGAACTTGTTAAGGTTATGGGCCATGCTCCCGAGTCCATTGTGATTGAAATGGCAAGAGAAAATCAGACTACTGCCAGAGGGAAAAAGAATTCCCAACAGAGATATAAGCGCATTGAAGATTCACTGAAAATATTAGCATCCGGGCTTGATTCAAATATATTAAAAGAAAATCCAACAGATAATAATCAACTTCAAAACGACCGCCTCTTCCTTTACTATCTCCAAAATGGGAAGGATATGTACACTGGAGAAGCTCTTGATATCAACCAACTGAGCAGCTATGACATTGACCACATCATCCCACAGGCCTTTATCAAGGATGATTCTCTTGATAACCGTGTCTTAACTAGTTCAAAGGATAATCGTGGGAAATCCGATAATGTTCCTAGCCTAGAAGTCGTTCAAAAAAGAAAAGCCTTTTGGCAACAATTATTGGATTCTAAATTGATTTCAGAACGTAAATTTAATAATCTAACCAAAGCAGAGCGAGAGCGAGACGGGCTAAATGAGCTTGATAAAGTTGGCTTTATCAAACGCCAGTTAGTTGAAACACGTCAAATCACAAAACATGTTGCACAGATTTTGGATGCCCGTTTCAATAAAGAAGTGACTGAGAAGGATAAGAAGAACCGTAATGTCAAAATCATCACTTTGAAATCCAACCTGGTTTCCAACTTCCGTAAAGAATTTAGGTTATACAAGGTGCGGGAGATCAATGACTACCACCACGCGCATGATGCCTATTTAAATGCAGTGGTTGCTAAGGCTATCCTTAAGAAATATCCTAAACTAGAACCTGAATTCGTCTATGGTGACTATCAAAAGTACGATCTTAAGAGATACATCTCAAGATCCAAAGACCCTAAAGAAATCGAAAAAGCAACTGAAAAGTATTTCTTCTACTCAAACTTGTTGAACTTCTTTAAAGAGGAAGTACATTACGCAGACGGAACCATCGTAAAAAGAGAGAATATCGAATACTCCAAAGACACTGGAGAAATAGCTTGGAATAAGGAAAAAGATTTCGCAACCATCAAAAAAGTACTTTCCTATCCTCAAGTGAATATTGTGAAGAAAACAGAAGAACAAACCGTTGGACAAAATGGCGGTCTGTTTGATAACAATATTGTGTCCAAGAAAAAAGTAGTTGACGCAAGTAAACTAATCCCTATCAAATCTGGTCTATCACCTGAAAAATATGGTGGCTATGCAAGACCTACAATCGCTTATTCAGTTCTTGTTATAGCAGATATTGAAAAAGGAAAGACCAAAAAATTAAAGAGAATCAAAGAGATGGTTGGAATAACCATTCAAGATAAAAAGAAATTTGAAGTAAATTCAATCGCCTACCTTGAAGAATGTGGATATAAAAATATCAATCCTAATCTTATTATAAAACTACCTAAGTATAGTCTCTTTGAGTTCAATGGTGGACAACGAAGATTATTAGCAAGCTCTATTGAGTTGCAAAAAGGTAACGAATTGATCTTACCTTACCATTTCACCGCTTTGCTTTACCACGCACAGCGAATTAATAAATTTAGTGAACCAATTCATAAACAGTATGTAGAAGCACATCAAAATGAATTTAAAGAATTACTAACAATAATCATTTCTTTATCTAAAAAATACATCCAAAAACCAAATGTTGAGTCATTATTACGCCAAGCATTTGAGCAAGCCGATAACGACATTTATCAGTTAAGCGAATCATTTATCTCGCTCTTGAAACTCACCTCATTTGGAGCTCCTGGAGCCTTTAAATTCCTTGGTGTTGAAATTAGTCAATCAAGTGTAAGATATAAGCCAAATTCACAATTTTTAGATACCACCCTCATCCACCAATCCATCACTGGTCTCTACGAGACTCGGATTGACTTAAGCAAACTAGGAGAAGACTAATGGGATGGAGAACCGTTGTTGTCAATACACACTCTAAGCTCTCCTACAAGAACAATCACTTGATTTTTAAAGATGCCTCTCGGACAGAGTTGATTCACCTGTCCGAGGTGGACATCCTACTTTTAGAGACGACGGATGTCGTTCTCTCCACTATGCTGATTAAACGTTTGGTGGATGAAAATATTCTAGTCATCTTTTGTGATGACAAACGCTTGCCAACGGCATACTTAATGCCCTACTACGGTCGGCACGATTCCAGTTTGCAACTCTCTCGGCAAATTGCTTGGAATGAAGATGTAAAGGCGGAAATCTGGACAACCATCATTGCACAAAAAATTCTCAATCAGGCTTTTTATCTAGGGAGTTGTGGTTTTCTGGAAAAGAGCCAGTCAGTCATCGATCTCTATCATGGGTTGGATTTATTTGACCCTAGCAATCGTGAGGGTCATGCTGCTCGGATTTATTTTAACACTTTGTTTGGAAACGATTTTAGCCGTGAACAAGATAATGATGTCAATGCTGCCTTGGACTATGGTTACACCTTAATTTTGAGTATGTTTGCGCGTGAAATTGTCTTGTCTGGTTGTATGACTCAGTTTGGATTGAAACATGCTAATCAGTTTAATCAATTCAACCTCGCTAGCGATATTATGGAGCCTTTCCGTCCGATTATTGACAGAATCGTCTATGAAAATCGAAACAGTTCTTTTGTCAAAATCAAACAAGAACTTTTCACTATTTTCTCAGATACCTTCCACTACAATGGCAAAGATATGTACCTGTCCAATATCGTCAGTGACTATACTAAGAAAGTCATCCAGGCTCTCAATCAACCAGAGAAAGGAGTTCCTGAGTTTAGGATATGAGTTATCGATATATGCGTATGATTTTAATGTTTGATATGCCCGTTGATACCGCAGAGGAACGCAAGGCCTATCGGAAATTTCGCAAGTTCCTCATAGATGAAGGATTTATCATGCACCAATTCTCTATCTATAGCAAGCTCTTGCTCAACAACTCTGCTAATAACGCCATGATTGAGCGACTCAAGACTCATAATCCTAAAAAAGGAAACATTACTCTCTTAACCGTTACAGAAAAGCAGTTTTCTCGTATGATCTACTTAAATGGCGAGCGAAATACCAGCGTAGCAAACTCCGACGCACGTTTAGTTTTTCTAGGAGAGGAGCCTGGAGATGAAGATTAATTTCCCATTATTGGATGAACCATTGGCTATTGAAAATGCAACCTTTTTAGTCCTGGAAGACCAGTTTACCTTTTCGACTATCGTCAAGCAGTTCTACCAGTACACTGATGATGGAGAGTTAAAGTTGTTTGATAGAAATCTAAAAGCTATGAAAGAGGCCGAGTTACTAGTGATAACGGATGTCTTAGGATACAATCTCAACTCACCCGCCATGCTCAAGTTGATACATGCAGATCTTGAAAATCAGCTCAATGACAAGCCCGAAGTCAAATCCATGATTGAAAAGCTGGTTTCTACGATTACAGAATTACTGGCATTTGAGTGCTTGGAAAACGAATTAGACCTAGAGTACGACGAAATCACCATTCTGGAGTTGATCGATGCTCTAGGGGTCAAAGTTGAAACTCTGAGTGATACACCTTTCGAAAAGATGCTAGAAATTGTCCAGGTTTTTAAATATCTTTCCAAAAAGAAACTCCTTGTCTTCATCAATGCGACCGCCTATCTAGCAAAGGATGAGTTAGTAAATCTGATAGAGTATATCCAACTCAATCAACTAAGGGTCTTATTTGTCGAACCTCGAAAAGTCTATGATTTTCCTCAATATGTGCTGGATCAAGACTATTTCTTGAACCCTGAAAATATGGTATAATAAGGGTAACAATTGGAACCTGACGAGCTGAAGTCTGGCTGGGACGAATGGCGCGATTACGAAATTTCGTGAGAAAAATTTTTCTACGAGGTTTTAGAGCTGTGTTGTTTCGAATGGTTCCAAAACCTTTCTCTGAAATTTTGATAGATGTCTGGCGTTTTAGAGCTGTGTTGTTTCGAATGGTTCCAAAACTACGTGGAACGACAACTACGAGAGCGACAAGTTTTAGAGCTGTGTTGTTTCGAATGGTTCCAAAACACGACGTAGCGAAGCGCACCGTCACCGTAGGTTTTAGAGCTGTGTTGTTTCGAATGGTTCCAAAACAAACATCTTGCTTACTGTCAAGTTCTGGAAGTTTTAGAGCTGTGTTGTTTCGAATGGTTCCAAAACTCAGGTAGTTGAGAAAATTATCTACAAAGAGTTTTAGAGCTGTGTTGTTTCGAATGGTTCCAAAACTGTTCTTTCAGGTATTAAGAGCTGGATTGAGTTTTAGAGCTGTGTTGTTTCGAATGGTCCAAAACTATTTCAAATAATTTTCCCTTCAAATATCAGTTTTAGAGCTGTGTTGTTTCGAATGGTTCCAAAACTCATTTGATTATAAATATCCCATTCATCCTGTTTTAGAGCTGTGTTGTTTCGAATGGTTCCAAAACTAGAAAACATTAAGAAAGAAAAACAATTGGGTTTTAGAGCTGTGTTGTTTCGAATGGTTCCAAAACAGATAAAAGATGATTTCGGAGTTGGTATCAGTTTTAGAGCTGTGTTGTTTCGAATGGTTCCAAAACAAGGAATCTGTGTCTCATTGTGGTAGACATGTTTTAGAGCTGTGTTGTTTCGAATGGTTCCAAAACAAGGAATCTGTGTCTCATTGTGGTAGACATGTTTTAGAGCTGTGTTGTTTCGAATGGTTCCAAAACACCCACTTTATTGTACTGGACTATCTCTGGGTTTTAGAGCTGTGTTGTTTCGAATGGTTCCAAAACCAAACTTGATAAGATCATTGAGAAGATTGAGTTTTAGAGCTGTGTTGTTTCGAATGGTTCCAAAACTCAGAGTAAAACAATCCTTCAATGACTGGCGTTTTAGAGCTGTGTTGTTTCGAATGGTTCCAAAACTCATCATCTATAGACTTCATTAAATCTTGCGTTTTAGAGCTGTGTTGTTTCGAATGGTTCCAAAACATGGGATATTTATAATCAAATGAATTTTTTGTTTTAGAGCTGTGTTGTTTCGAATGGTTCCAAAACACTAGAGGAAACAAAGATAAAGAAGTAATTGTTTTAGAGCTGTGTTGTTTCGAATGGTTCCAAAACATTTAAAAGCTGACTCATTTCATCCTGAGTGTTTTAGAGCTGTGTTGTTTCGAATGGTTCCAAAACAGTCCCAAGCTTTGACTTCTTCAGAAGTTTGTTTTAGAGCTGTGTTGTTTCGAATGGTTCCAAAACTAGGCGTGTAGCATCATCCAGCGCCAGCGCGTTTTAGAGCTGTGTTGTTTCGAATGGTTCCAAAACACGCTTCATTAGCTAACAGTTTGTTAAAGAGTTTTAGAGCTGTGTTGTTTCGAATGGTTCCAAAACTTGAGTCCGCCGCTAATAGAATTATCTATAGTTTTAGAGCTGTGTTGTTTCGAATGGTTCCAAAACTAAATCCAGAAGTAATGGGAGATATGATTGGTTTTAGAGCTGTGTTGTTTCGAATGGTTCCAAAACATGGAAATTAAAGAAATAAGTTATCAGGATAGTTTTAGAGCTGTGTTGTTTCGAATGGTTCCAAAACCTGAACAAGCTTATTTGCCACTTCCAGACAGTTTTAGAGCTGTGTTGTTTCGAATGGTTCCAAAACGCGTTGACAAATACTTCCAAATTGGCGCTGGTTTTAGAGCTGTGTTGTTTCGAATGGTTCCAAAAAAAGCTACTCAAAAAATGAGTAGCTTTTTAACTAATCCCCTACACATAGGTCATTCCCTTATAGCAAAGGAAAACGGCTAGTGCGATAAAAAGTACGGTTGCCCCGATTCGCTGGCTAGTACTGTACATCCTTCTCTCCCATTTGACTGGAAAAATAACTGCTAGAAAGGCACCGCCTACTCCCCCACCAATATGGCCTGCTAGGCTAATTCCTGGAATCAGAATACTTCCAATGATATTGATCACGAAAAGTGTCAGATAGGATTGCCCCAACTGCTGGATATAGGGGTTGCGAGTTGCGTAACGCAAGACGATAATCGCAGCAAATAATCCATAGAGAGAAGTGGAGGCACCTGCTGCTAGGACTTTCGGTGTGAAAGCAAAAACAAAGAGATTGCCCATCATTCCAGATAAGAGATAGATAAAGAAGAACTGCTTAGAGCCGAAAATCTCCTCCACCTGTCGTCCAAGAAAGTAGAGTGAAATCATATTGACAATGAAATGTTCCCATCCAATATGCACAAATATAGCCGAAAAAAGGCGCCATATCTGCTCGGGGAACAGACGAATGATTGGTCCATACATGGCTCCAAACTGAAGCAAGGTATCTGCTCGTTCAAAATTTAAACCTGTAAGAACCAACATCAAAAGAAATACCAAAGCTGTTACTAGGAGGAAGAAACTAGTCACAGGATAACGTTTATCAAAGATTTCCTTCATAGATTAGCACCTCCTGTACGGGAATATCATGGTTTTCAAAGTTAAACTCCTGAACTTGACAAGGATAGATTGTACTCATGGTATGCCCAGCAAAATGTTCCAGATAGCGGTCATAATATCCTCCACCATATCCGATCCGATACCCCTCTCTTGTAAAAGCCAAACCCGGAACATGGATTAAATCAATCTGAGACGGATCCACCACTTCCAAGTCTCCTTGCGGTTCCAGTAAACCAAAGGAAGTTTTTGCCAACTGCTGCGGATGATAGACCACAAACTCCATGCGCCCCTTGGGATAGGTTTTGGGTATCAAAACCTTCTTGCCGTCCTTCAGCGCCCGCTCAATCAGTTCTTGCGTTTGAAATTCATGAGGGAAGGAGAGATAGGTTGCGATGACCTTAGCTTCTTGGTAAAAGGGATGTTGCAAGAAACGCTCGGTTAAAGCTCGATCCATAGCCTGTTTTTGCTCCTGAGATAGAGCCTTCATTTCTTGCAAAATTTTCTTGCGTAGTTCTGCTTTCATAGACAATTCCTCTACTCTGCTGCCTTCTTTTTTAAGAAACTAGAGACTGCATCTACCCCAATGGCTATGGATTCTTCCTTAGGACTCATCTGAGGGTGATGAAGAGCGTAGGGACTATCGATACCTAGCCAGAACATAACGCCATCTACCTTCGAAAGGAGATAACCAAAGTCCTCACCAGTCATAGCAGGCTCGATATCAATCAACTCGATTCCGTCTTTCTCTTCAAAAAAGTCCATCAGTTCACGCGCCAAGGCTGGATTGTTCTCAACAGGTAGGTAGCCTCCTTGCTTGAGTTCTACTTCGACTTCCATATCAAAGGCTGCTGCAACACCTTCTGCGACTGTCTTGACTCTTTTTTGTACCAAGAGGCTCATGTCCTGAGTCAAGGCGCGAATGGTTCCATGTAAAAATGCTGTGTCTGTAATGACATTGTTGGTTGTTCCAGCTTGGAAAAGGCCAAAGGTCACCACCGCTCCCTCGATTGGATTGACATTGCGGCTAACAACTGACTGTACCTGTGTCACAAAGTAACTAGCAGCCACCAAGGCGTCATTGGCTTCATGCGGAAAAGCTGCATGTCCTCCTTTTCCTTTGAAACGAATCTTCACCTCACAGGTCCCTGCAAAGAGAGTGTGTGTATTGGTCGCAATCTGTCCAACCTTTAGATCTGGACGAACATGAAGGCCATAAAATTGGTCTGGCAGCCAGTCCCCAAAAGCACCATCCTCATACATGAGCATGCCACCAGCTTCATTTTCTTCAGCAGGCTGAAATAGGAAGAGCAAATTATTCTTGGGTTGCTCCTCAAGGGCGCGCTCGAGACAGCCTAAGGCAATGGTCATATGAAAATCATGGCCACAAGCATGCATGCGACCTTGGTGTTGAGAGGCGAAAGGCAGTCCTGTTTGTTCGACGATAGGCAGACCATCAATGTCTGTTCGCCAACCAATAGTTCGCTCCGGCTGACTTCCCTGCAGGTAGACCAAAATTCCTGTCCGCCAAGTACGAACTTGAACAAAGTTCTTGCCCGTAGTCAATTTTTCAATCACATCCAGCAAATAAGCCTGTGTCTTGAACTCTTCCAAGCCAATCTCTGGAATCTGGTGTAAATCTCGTCTAGTCTGAATCAAATCTAACATCTATCGATCCTCCTTTTGATAGAAGAAAGAGGCTGGAAAAAGGGTTCCGCCTCTTTTTTACTTTTACAATTACAAGGTACGAAGCGCATCCTCTAGCGCTGTTTTTTGTTGGGTTTGGGCATCAATCTCTTTGATGATACGAGCCGGAACACCTGCTACAACCACATTTTCTGGGACATCTTGGGTAACAATAGCTCCTGCTGCAACAACTGAACCACTACCGATTTGGACTCCTTCGATAATCACTGCATTGGCACCGATAAGAACATTATCTCCGACACGGACTGGTTCAGCGCTAGCTGGCTCAATCACACCCGCCAAAACTGCACCTGCACCAACGTGACTGTTTTTCCCAACGATAGCACGACCTCCAAGGATGGCACCCATGTCAATCATGGTTCCAGCACCGATTTCAGCACCGATATTGATAACAGCTCCCATCATGATAACAGCATTGTCACCAATTTCCACCTGGTCACGGATAATCGCACCTGGCTCGATACGAGCGTTGATAGCACGTTTATCCAGCAAAGGAACTGCAGAATTACGAGCATCTTGCTCGACAACATAATCTTGATTTTCTACTAAACCTTCAAGAAGCGGAGCCACGTCCTTCCAGTCTCCGAATAAAACATTCCCTAGTTTGACAACAGAGCTTGGTACAGCAGTTGCGAGTTCCCCTTCAAAGGTTACTTTGACACTGGTTTTCTTTTCAGCATTGGCGATAAATCGGATAATTTCTTGAGCGTTCATTTTTGTAGCAGTCATAGGTGCCTCCTGGTTCGTTATAATGATACCTATTCTACCAAAAAAGGCCTCAAATTTGAAGCCTCAACTATCAAATAATCATCTTTATCTGGCTTGTTTTGCTTCTTCTACAGATAAGAAAATCATCGGAACGATAATCAACACCATAGCTAAAGCCAAAAAACCATCCATGACCAATCCCAGAAAAAGAACACTTAATAAAGCTGAAGAGAGCGGTTCGCTAGCACTCACCACTGATACAACCAGCGGGGAAACGAGTGACACAGCCTTCATAGATAGGAAGAAAGCAAAAGCAGTACCAAACACGGCAATCGTCAGACAAATCAGCACACTTACCAGATCCACTTGAAAACTTATCCGATAAATAGGGTAGAGGAAATTACTAAAGAGACCTGCCAGAATCATCCCCCAACCAACAGTCGGAACAAATCCGTAGCGCCGTGCAAAACGCTGAGGAAGGATAACATTAAACATGACCCCTACTGCACTGAGCAAACCTGTCACTAGAGCCAAAGGTGTCATGGATAACTGGGACAAATCCCCTTTTGTAGCCATCAAAAAAACACCTAGCATGGCAATCAAAACATAGAACACAGCTGTAATAGAAGCCTTCTTCTGGTAAATGATTCGATTGTAAAACAGGATAAAAACTGGGCTGATAAATTGCAAAATGGTCGCCGTCGTCGCATTGGAATACTCAACGCAGAGATAGAAGAAAAACTGCACAGAAAAAATACCTAGAATAGCATAGGCTAAAAAAGGTAGATAATTTTTCTTATCTCGCCAGATGTCCAACAAGCGGCTACGCAACTGAAAAGCAGATAAACCTAAAACCAAACTCCCTGCCACTAGTAAACGCATAGAAGTAATCCATCCAGAAGACACTGGATAATGAGTGAAAAAATACTCTCCTAAAATCCCACAAATCCCCCAGATTAGGCCTGAGAGTAGCGAGTATACTGTTCCCTTAACAATCTTTTTCTGATAATGATTCATATTATTATTGTAACACGAAACCAACAAAGAAAAAAGTAGCAACAAGGAGAAATTACTAATCTTGCTACTACTCTTTCTTAACGATTAAATAAACGTGAACGTCCTGAAGAACCACTTTGAGTATTTCCACTCGAACTTGAACTTCCAGAACTACTGCTACTGTTTGAACTTGAGCTTGGAGGAGTCACTGCTGGAATGCTTCCTAGAATATTCTTCCATGCGTCCAGATAATCTGCATCGCTTCCTCCAATAGCAAAGCGATAGGTGGTCACTGGGGCACCTTCTTTAGTCGCCCAGTAGCTCGTTACTGTTGATCCAGAAACTTCTATTTCTTTCCCATTGATAGAAACCTTACCCGGTTTTTGTCCTGTAGAACGAAGAACTTGTGACTTGGTCACACTTGGATCCAGATTAAAGCGCTCATTCCCCCATATTCCAGGTTCAGCTTGTTGGATAGCATTGACCAAGTGGGCCATATAGTTGGCATTACGATAGTGGCCTGCTCCTTTAGCTAGTGGTCGGTTGTCGTCGTGACCTAACCAGCCACCCAAAGTCAAGCGAGGTGTAGAAAGCATGAGCCACATATTTTCATCTTCATTGGTCGTACCAGTTTTTCCGATCCAGTCAGCACTAGCTAGGGATGGATTGATAGTCGTCAAGTCCGTCTGGAAACTTGAAGTAATCCGAGATGAAATGACATCCCGAAGGAGACTTTGCATGATGGTTGCTGTCGCTTTTGAATAAACCTGGACTGGCTCATCCTTGTGCTCGTATACCACTCGACCATCCGTTGACTCAATCTTAGCGATCATATGTTTCTTATGGTAAACTCCGTTGTTGGCCAGAGTTTGATATCCGTTGGTATGCTGGGCAACTGTAACCTCTATTCCTCCACCCATCGGTAAACTTTCAATCCCATATTCTGGGATTTCGTAACCCATTTTTTCCATATATCCCTTAACATCAACACCCTTCTCTTGAAGCGTACGATACGTCCAGTAGGCTGGGATATTCCATGAGTAGTTAAGGGCTTCTCCCAATGTCATCATGCCCGTACCAGGACTATTGACATACATGATGGGATTCCCATTTGAGAAGTTGGTAGGATAGTTTGATAAAATACTTGCACTCCCCATCAAACCTTGGTCAATAGCGATACCATAGGCCAATATCGGTTTCGTGGTTGAAGCTGGAGAACGCTTAGTGTCAATAGCGTGATTGTTCTGATTTTCTTGATAATTACGACCACCAACAAATCCAAGGATAGCTCCCGTTTGGTTGTCCATGAGGACATTCCCCACCTCAGGCTGGCCTGTCGAATCATCTAGCAGATAGCCGTAGGTCGCAACCGCATTTTGCATCGCAGCATGAACATTTTTATTGATAGTTGTCGTAATCTTATATCCACCATTTTCAATTTCCTTAGTGGCTAAATCACGATAGGATTTCTGAATGGACTCATTCTTTAATTCTTGCGCAGAAACATTATCTCGTTGGACGAGGTAATCATACATGCGATCAGTAGCTTCTGCCAAGGTTGCATAGTAGAGATAGTCACGTGAAGTACCACTAACACTACCTGATGGTAGGAAGTCTTTCTTAAAGTCATAATCTTTGTACTTATCGTAGTCTTCCTGACTTAGAGCCCCTGTCCGGTACATGTTGTAGAGGACATCCTTGGCACGCTTGATTCCCAGAGCCATATCCTCATCACTCTTCATACTACCATCAGATTCATAAGGAGAATAACTGATTGGACTCTGTGGCAATCCTGCGATAAAGGCTGCTTGAGGGACCGTTAAATCCGAAGCATTGACCCCAAAGATTCCTTCTGCAGCCTGCTGGGCACCTGCAATATTTTGGCCTTTATGATTGCGACCAAAAGGAGCTATGTTAAGGTAGGTTGTCAAAATCTCATCCTTACCCATGGCCCGCTCTAAAGCAAGAGCATCAATAATCTCTTTAGCCTTACGAGCTAGAGTTGGAGCATCCCCCACTACTTGTTGCTTGATGACCTGCTGGGTCAAGGTCGAACCACCACTAGACGAACCTAGACCGACAAAGGTTCCCAAAGTCGCACGAATAACGGCCTTAGGCACAACTCCCTTGTGCTCATTGAAATGCTCGTCCTCTGTCGCAACAATGGCTTTCTTAAGGTTATCTGAGATAGCATCTGAAGCGACTGAAGTGCGCAATAAATCACCCTCGATTGAGGCAATGGTACTGCCATCAGAATAAGTGATTTCTGAGATAGAGGCAATATCCTTCACTTGCTTGACCAACTCTTCTGCTTGAGGCACCTGAGCCTTGTCAAATAGAGCGACTCCATAACCCATAGCTACACCAGCGCCAAACAGTCCACCGATAAAACCTAAGATAAAGAGAGTGTTAAAAACTATTTTAAACCCACTCAAAACCTTAGCAAAAATAGACCCTGCCTTTCTAACTTTGTCAGAAGAGGTCCCCTTTTTACTGGTTTTCTTATTAGCTATTTTTTCTGCTAGTCTTTTCTTCCATTTTGCAATTCGTTGCATCAGCTGCTGGAAAAAATGCAGCATTTTTGTTTTTAATTCATTAATTCTTTCTTTCATGAATGTCCTCGCTTTCTCTATTATACCATAAAAGGGAAACTTTCAATAAAATAGCCACTTTCTTCCCTATTCCACTAGGCTATTAATCAAGTTTGTGATACAATAGGTAGAAACAATATTTTATAAAGGAGAAAAGACACATGCACATTTTTGATGAGCTAAAAGAGCGTGGTTTGATTTTTCAAACGACTGATGAAGAAGCTTTGCGTAAAGCCCTAGAAGAAGGTCAAGTTTCTTATTATACTGGCTACGATCCAACTGCTGACAGTCTTCACCTAGGCCACCTTGTCGCAATCTTGACCAGTCGTCGTTTGCAACTAGCAGGTCACAAACCTTATGCGCTCGTTGGCGGTGCTACAGGTCTCATCGGAGATCCGTCCTTCAAAGATGCTGAACGTAGTCTCCAAACAAAAGACACAGTAGAGGGCTGGGTCAAGTCTATCCAAGGACAACTTTCTCGCTTTCTTGACTTTGAAAATGGCGAAAACAAGGCTGTCATGGTCAACAACTACGACTGGTTTGGCAGCATCAGCTTCATTGACTTCCTCCGTGATGTCGGAAAATACTTCACTGTCAACTACATGATGAGCAAGGAGTCTGTGAAAAAACGGATCGAGACAGGGATTTCTTACACTGAGTTTGCCTACCAAATCATGCAAGGTTATGACTTCTTTGTCCTTAACCAAGAGCACAATGTAACCCTTCAAATCGGTGGTTCTGACCAATGGGGTAATATGACTGCTGGTACCGAATTGCTTCGTCGTAAGGCTGACAAGACTGGTCACGTTATCACTGTTCCACTCATCACAGACGCAACTGGTAAGAAATTTGGTAAATCAGAAGGAAACGCAGTCTGGCTCAATCCTGAAAAGACTTCTCCATACGAAATGTATCAATTCTGGATGAACGTCATGGATGCTGACGCTGTTCGCTTCTTGAAGATCTTTACCTTCTTGTCACTTGATGAGATTGAAGAGATCCGCAAACAGTTTGAAGCGGCTCCACACGAACGCTTGGCTCAGAAAGTCCTCGCTCGTGAAGTCGTGACACTTGTCCACGGCGAAGAAGCCTACAAAGAAGCCCTCAATATTACAGAGCAACTCTTTGCCGGAAACATCAAAAATCTTTCTGTTAAAGAACTCAAACAAGGACTTCGTGGAGTGCCAAACTACCAAGTACAAGCAGACGAAAACCACAATATCGTGGAACTCCTCGTGTCATCTGGTGTGGTGAATTCAAAACGCCAAGCCCGTGAAGATGTCCAAAACGGAGCTATTTACGTCAACGGCGACCGTATCCAAGACCTTGACTATGTCTTGAGTGACGCAGATAAGTTAGAAAACGAACTAACTGTTATCCGGCGCGGGAAGAAAAAATACTTCGTTCTTACATACTAAAAAAGCAGACTGGAGGCATTTGCCATCCAGTCCTTTTTTTGCTAGACTAAAACTATGAATACAAACCTCAAACCCAAACTCCAGCGCTTTGCTACTGCTAACTCCTTTGCCTGCCCTATCTGCCAAGAAAAACTGACCTTGGTCGAAACTAGTCTCAAGTGTAGCAATCGCCATTCTTTTGACTTAGCAAAATTCGGCTATGTCAATCTAGCTCCTCAAATCAAGCAATCTGCCAACTATGACAAGGAGAACTTTCAAAACCGCCAAGAAATCCTAGAAGCTGGCTTTTATCAAACTATCTTAGAAACCATCTCAGACCTGCTTGCAAGACTAGAAACTGCCAAAACTATCTTGGATATCGGTTGTGGCGAAGGCTTCTACTCTCGCAAACTCCAAGAAAGTCATCCTGACAAAACTTTCTACGCCTTTGATATTTCCAAAGATTCCGTTCAAATCGCTGCCAAGAGCGAACCCAACTGGGCGGTCAACTGGTTTGTTGGTGACCTGGCTCTTCTTCCTATAAAAGACGCTAGCATGGATATCCTGCTTGATATCTTTTCCCCTGCCAACTATGGTGAATTTCGCCGCGTTTTATCCAAAGACGGTATTTTAATCAAGGTCATCCCAACTGAAAATCACCTCAAAGAAATCCGTCAAATGGTGCAGGACCAGCTGACAAAGAAGGACTATTCTAATCAAGATATCAAAGAACATTTCCAGGAACACTTCAGCATCCAATCTAGCCAAATAGCTTCCCTAACAAAGCATATCACAGCAGAGCAACGCCAAGCTCTGCTTGCCATGACACCCTTACTCTTTCACGTTGACCATACCATGATTGACTGGAGCCAGTTGACTGAGATTACCATCGAAGCAGAGATTTTAGTTGGGAAAGCAGTGTAAGCCTGCATTTAATAAGATATAAACCCCATACCTCTTTTGAGGTATGGGGTTTTAAAAGTGCAGCTCTACTCTTGATGACTCTACTTAGATTAATTCAGTAAATAGCTACCGAATCCCTTTAGTATTTTATTTACAAGTCTACTGTAGCTAGCTATTCTTTCATTTCAGCAAATGTTACTATAAGTGATGCTATTAAACCTAGCCCCATAATAATTAAAACAATAGTACCATTAAATGGCTGGATACCAAGTGCTGTATGATTTAAAATAAATGTATCATATACATCATATACAATAAACCAAAAAATTGCAAACAAAATTGACAATTTAATCCAATTAAATAATACGGACATAAACAAGACCGGTGTTGCAATTAAAAACAGCAGTGCAATTTTAATAATTGAAAATAGAATTCTAACTGCTGAAAATAGGAAGCCAAAAATTGCCTTTATACTAGAAAAGATAAATGAATAGTTTTTCTTTTTAGTTGAATATTCTTCTCCTACTGCAGTCGCTTGTTCTGTAACTTTAAAATGATCTCCCTCACGGTTTAAACGATATTTTTTCTCTACCATATCATCCCTCCTAAAACTAAATTATATTATATTTTAGTGTTTTTAGCTATTGTTTAAAGTCTGTAAGTTGTAATATGGGAGCCAAACATTTATCTACTTGCCCTACAGTAGGCTAACAACCAAATATCTTCATGATTAAGAGATACTACAAAAGTCATGAATGAAAATATTTGTCGATTTTCTATTAAACTTATAACCTAGTAAAAAACAATGAAAGACATTCTCATCTTTCATTGTTTTTGTAAAAGAATCTTAGTTCAAGTGCCAGATATCTTCGTTGTACTGAGCAATTGTACGGTCAGATGAGAAGAATCCTGCTTTGGCAATATTGACGATGACTTTATCCAACCATGCGTCACGGTTTTCGTAGTCAGCAAGCATTTGCTCTTTCACCTTGATGTAGTCTTCCAAGTCTAGGAGAGTCATGAACCAGTCTTTGTTGATCAATTCGTTGTAAAGACGTTCCAAGCGTTCTTTCTTACCTACTGCAAGAACAGCGTCGCTGACGATGAAGTCAACCAATGGTTTGATAGCTTCACGAGCATAGAATTCGCTTGACTTGTAAGCTGCTTTTGCGTAAAGGTCGATAACAGTTTCTGAATCTTCACCGAAGATGTAGATGTTTTCGTCGCCAACCAATTCAGCGATTTCCACGTTAGCTCCGTCCATAGTACCAAGAGTCAAAGCTCCGTTCAACATGAATTTCATGTTACCAGTACCTGAAGCTTCTTTAGAAGCAAGTGAGATTTGTTCTGAGATGTCACATGCTGGGATAAGGAAGCTTGCTGCAGTAACGTTGTAGTTTTCAACCATAACCACTTGCAAGTATGGAGCTACTGCTGGGTCGTTAGCAATCACTTCTGACAAGCAAAGGATCAAGTGAATGATGTCTTGGGCAATTGTGTAGGCAGGAGCCGCTTTACCACCAAAGAAGACTGTGATTGGACGAGCAGGGATGTTACCAGCCTTGATATCAAGGTATTTGTGGATCACATACAAAGCGTTCATTTGTTGGCGTTTGTACTCGTGAAGACGTTTGATCTGGATATCAAAGATAGAGTTTGTATTGATTTCCACACCTTGGTGTTCTTTCAAGTGACGAGCCAATTTACGTTTGTTGTGAGCCTTGATGCTTTCCAATTTTTCTTTAACAGCAGCCTTGTCTTCGTATGACAAGAGTTTTTCAAGCTCATCTGCTTCATGGTGCCAACCATGTCCAAGAATCTCATCCAAGTAGTGAGACAAGCTTGGGTTAGCATGCATGAGCCAACGACGGAATGTGATACCGTTTGTTTTGTTGTTGAATTTTTCTGGGTAGATGTCGTAGAAAGCTTTCAACTCTGAGTTCTTCAAGATCTCAGTGTGAAGAGCCGCAACCCCGTTAACGCTGTATCCGTAGTGGATATCCATGTGAGCCATGTGGACACGTCCACTCTCATCGATGATTTGAACAGCTGGGTCTTTATATTCTGCCTTCACACGACGGTCCAATTCTTCGATGATTGGTACCAAATGAGGAACCACTTCTTCCAAGAATTCAAGAGGCCATTTTTCAAGGGCTTCAGCAAGAATGGTGTGGTTAGTGTAGGCAGTCATGCTACGAACAATTGAGATCGCTTCGTCAAGTTCGATACCGCGTGCAGTCAAAAGACGGATCAATTCAGGGATCACCATTGATGGGTGAGTATCGTTGATTTGTACAACTGCGTAGTCCGCAAGGTCATGCAAGTTGCTTCCTTTTTCGATTGCTTCATCAATGATCAATTGCGCACCGTTTGAAACCATGAAGTATTGTTGGAAGATACGGAGCAATTCACCTTGGCGGTCACTGTCATCTGGATACAAGAAGAGAGTCAAGTTGCGAGCGATGTCTGTCTTGTCAAAGCTGATACCATCTTCGATGATAGAAGAATCAACTGAGTCCAAGTCAAACAAACGCAAGCGGTTTTTAGTAGCTGTCTTGTAACCAGGTACATCGATATCGTAAAGAGTAGATGTCAAGGTGAAGTGTGCAAATGGCACTTGGTAGCTACGGCTTGAGCGAACCAACCAGTTTTGCTCTGTCAACCAAGCGTTAGGAATTGTTTCTTGTTGGTTGTTTTTAAGAACTTGTTGGAAAAGACCGAAGTGGTAGTTCAAACCAACACCGTCACCATTCAAACCAAGTGTAGCGATTGAGTCGATAAAGCAGGCTGCCAAACGTCCCAAACCACCGTTACCAAGTGATGGTTCCAATTCTACTTCTTCAATTTCGATCAACTCTTTACCTGCAGCTGCAAGTTCCTTTTTCACATCGTCATAAAGACCGAGGTTAATCAAGTTGTTTGACAAGAGTTTACCAATCAAGAACTCAGCTGAGATGTAGTAAACTTTTTTCTTACCAGTGTTGACTGGTTTTTGACTGCTAGCAAGCTTGCTGTAGTTAAGAAGAGCAAGGTAAAGCTCTTCATTGCTACATTCTGCAATGGTTTTATTGTAACGTTTTTGTACAAATTCGTTTAATGGTAACATGTTTATGTGTCTCCTGATAATGTCTTATTTCTTTAATTCTACCAAATTTTCATTAATTCGGCGATAAATTGTAGTCAAGTCAAGCAAAGTTTCTTCAACAGCTGGTGTCAATTGATCTTCAGTCATACGCCAAGACCAGTTTCCACCAAGGGTAGATGGGAAGTTCATACGAGCTGACTCATCTAGTTCTAGCAAGTCTTGCATGGTTGCAATAGCCATGAAGCTAACTGATGAAAAGACTGTACGAAGCATAGCGTGTGGCACTGTTTCGTATTCTTTACGGTTAGTGTAGCGAGCCATGTACTCACGTGTCGCATCATCGATCTCGTTACGGTACCAACCAAGGACCGTATTATTATCGTGTGTTCCTGTGTACATAACAGAGTTGGCAGGCGCCAAGTGTGGGCTATCGATACTTTCGTCTTCTGGGTTGAAGGCAAACTGAAGAATCTTCATTCCTGGGAAACCAGTACGTTCGCGCAACTCGATAACCTCATCTGTCATGAAACCAAGGTCTTCTGCGATGATGTTCAGTTCACCAAGTTCTTCCTTAACGGCTGCAAAAAGTTTGTAGCCTGGACCTTTCACCCATTTACCAGGGGCCGCTGTATCGGAACCAGCAGGGATTTCCCAGTAAGATTCAAAGCCACGGAAGTGGTCGATACGAACAATGTCGTAGATTTTGAAGCTTTCACGCAAGCGTTCAATCCACCATTTGTAACCGTCTTTGTCCATTGCTTCCCAGTCATAGATTGGGTTCCCCCAAAGCTGACCAGTGGCAGAAAACTCATCTGGTGGGCATCCTGCGATACAAGTTGCTTTACCATTGGCATCTGTCTTAAAGAGATGTGGATTTGCCCACATGTCGCTTGAATCTTCCGCTACGTAGATAGGCATGTCCCCAACAATTTCGATGTGGTTATCGTTAGCATAGGCTTTCAATTTCAACCATTGTTGGAAGAAGAAGTATTGAGTCACACGGTGGTAAACCAACTTGTCTGCCAATTTCTCACGGTAGCTTTCAAGTGCTGAAGCTTTACGAGCACGAGCATCTGCATCTGGCCATTCTGTCCAAGCAAGATTGTCAAAATGCTCTTTGATCGCCATATATTCTGCGAAGAGTTCGAGCCATGATTGGTTGTCTTTAGCAAACTTCTCAAAATCTTTGACATCACCCACTTCCAAGAAGCGTTTGACTGCTTTTTCTAAAAGCGGACGACGTGCATAATAAATCTTCGCATAGTCAACTTCAGATGCATCACTACCAAAGTCAAAACCTTTAAGATCACTGGCTTCAAGCAAGCCTTGCTCTACCAAGATATCAAGGTCGATAAAATGCGTATTTCCAGCAAAGGCTGAGAATGATTGGTATGGAGAATCTCCATAGCTTGTTGTCCCAAGAGGGAGGATTTGCCAGTAACGTTGCTTGGTACGAACCAAGAAATCAACGAAATCATAGGCAGTCTGGCCAAATGATCCAATCCCGTATGCTCCTGGCAGAGAAGAGATGTGCATCAACACACCACTTTGACGTTTTTTCATAATAGCACCTCATGTGTTTGTTATAAAACGTTGCGCAATTAAGGCGCAAACGTTTGCGTTAATTTAAGTATAACGCATTTCAAAAACAAATGCAAGCGTTTTTAAAAAATTTTTTTGAATTATTTTAATCAAACAAAACTTGTTGCCACTGATATTTTATGAAATAAGCGAAAAAATTTTAAAGATTTTCTGATTTAAGATAATTCATTCCCAATATCTGCTCTATTTTCTGAAAAACCGAGCCGAATTTACGCAATCGTTTTCCTAATATATTTTCCATTCAAGAAAAACAAACATTTTAAGTTCTTTCCTATATAAAGGCTTTAATAAATGTTTGAAACCTTAAAATTTTTTTAAAATTTTTGCTAAAAAAGCTTGCAACCGTTTTCTATTTGTGCTATACTAAGTTCGTAAAAGAAAACGTTTGCGTTTTCTCATTAAATTATTTTTGTTATTCTTTAGGAGGAATACACTATGTCATCTAAATTCATGAAGAGCGCTGCTGTGCTCGGAACTGCTACTCTTGCTAGCTTACTTTTGGTAGCTTGCGGAAGCAAAACTGCTGATAAAGCAGCTGATACTAGCTCATCTGAAGCAAAAGAAATCACTTTCTACGTTGAAGACCAATACAAAGCCTACGCTGAAAAAGTTGCTGCAGCTTATGAAAAAGAATCAGGTACAAAAGTTAACATCAAATCAGGTGACCAACTTGGTGGACTTGACAAACTTTCTCTTGACAACCAATCAGGTCAAGCTGCTGACGTTATGATGGCACCATACGACCGCGTAGGTAGCCTTGGTACTGACGGACAACTTTCAGAAGTTACTTTGAGCGACGGCGCTAAAACAGATGATAAGACTAAATCTCTTGTAACAGCTGCTGACGGTAAAGTTTACGGTGCTCCTGCCGTTATTGAGTCACTTGTTATGTACTACAACAAAGACTTGCTTAAAGAAGCTCCAAAAACTTTTGCTGAATTAGAAGAACTTGCTAAAGACAGCAAATACGCTTTCGCTGGTGAAGATGGCAAAACTACTGCATTCCTAGCTGACTGGACAAACTTCTACTACGCATACGGACTTCTTGCTGGTAACGGTGGTTACGTATTCGGACAAAACGGTAAAGACGCTAAAGACATCGGTCTTGCAAACGACGGTTCTATCACTGGTGTCAACTACGCTAAATCTTGGTACGAAAAATGGCCTAAAGGTATGCAAGATACTGAAGGTGCTGCAAACTTGATCCAAACACAATTCCAAGAAGGTAAAACAGCTGCTATCATCGACGGTCCTTGGAAAGCTCAAGCATTCAAAGATGCTAAAGTAAACTACGGTGTTGCTACTATTCCAACTCTTCCAAATGGTAAAGACTACACACCATTCGGTGGTGGTAAAGCTTGGATCATCCCATCAAGCACTAAGAACCTTGAAGCTGCACAAAAATTTGTAGACTTCCTTGTTTCAACTGAACAACAAAAAGCATTCTACGATGCAACTAACGAAATCCCAGCTAACACTGAAGCTCGTTCATACGCTGAAGGTAAAAACGATGAGTTGACAACAGCTGTTATCAAACAGTTCAAGAACGCTCAACCAATGCCAAACATTTCTCAAATGTCAGCAGTTTGGGATCCAGCTAAAACAATGCTCTTTGATGCTGTAAGTGGTAAAAAAGATGCTAAGACAGCTGCTAACGATGCTGTAACATTGATCAAAGAAACAATCAAACAAAAATTTGGTGAATAATTGAATTCGTTACAAGGGGGGAGAATACAAATCCCCCTTTGATTTTATAAATTTACGAATGATTGCAGTTGCCTATCTAGTGATTGGAGACAAACTTCAATCTCGTATCCTATGAAAGGAGTATTCATGGAAAACCAACAACCTAGCAAAGCAGCCTTGCTTTCAGTGATTCCTGGGTTAGGACAGATTTACAATAAACAAAAGGCCAAAGGTTTTATCTTCCTTGGTGTAACTATCGTGTTTGTTCTTTATTTCCTAGCACTTGCAGCCCCTGAATTGCACAATTTGATCACTCTTGGTGACAAGCCAGGTCGTGATAATTCCCTCTTTATGCTGATTCGTGGTGCCTTCCATTTAATCTTTGTAGTCGTTTATGTGCTCTTTTATTTCTCAAATATTAAAGATGCACATACAATCGCAAAACGTATTAACAATGGAATTCCTGTCCCACGTACTTTTAAAGATATGATCAAAGGTATTTATGAGAATGGATTCCCATACCTCTTGATCATCCCATCTTACGTCGCTATGACATTTGCGATTATCTTCCCAGTTATCGTAACCTTGATGATTGCCTTTACCAACTATGACTTCCAACACTTGCCACCAAACAAATTATTGGACTGGGTTGGTTTGACGAACTTCACTAACATCTGGAGTTTGAGTACCTTCCGTTCAGCCTTTGGTTCCGTTCTTTCTTGGACTATTATCTGGGCTTTATCTGCTTCTACTTTGCAGATTGTCATTGGTATCTTTACTGCAATCATTGCCAACCAACCATTTATTAAAGGAAAACGTATCTTTGGTGTTATTTTCCTTCTTCCTTGGGCTGTTCCAGCCTTCATCACTATCTTGACTTTCT
Source organism: Streptococcus oralis (assembly GCF_022749195.1). Taxonomy (NCBI): domain Bacteria; kingdom Bacillati; phylum Bacillota; class Bacilli; order Lactobacillales; family Streptococcaceae; genus Streptococcus; species Streptococcus oralis. The sequence continues at coordinate 109,216 of NZ_CP094226.1, read as the reverse complement.
CAAACATGTTTAACGATAGTGTCGGTGCTATCAACACTCAAGTATTGCCAATCTTGGCTAAATTCCTTCCTTTCCTTGATGGGGCTCTTATTCCTTGGAAAACAGACCCAACTTGGACTAAGATTGCCTTGATTATGATGCAAGGTTGGCTTGGATTCCCATACATCTACGTTTTGACCTTGGGTATCTTGCAATCTATTCCTAACGACCTTTACGAAGCAGCTTATATTGACGGTGCCAATGCTTGGCAAAAATTCCGCAACATCACTTTCCCAATGATCTTGGCTGTTGCGGCACCAACATTGATCAGCCAATACACCTTCAACTTTAACAACTTCTCTATCATGTACCTCTTCAACGGCGGAGGTCCTGGTAGCGTTGGTGGTGGAGCCGGTTCAACTGATATCTTGATCTCATGGATTTATCGCTTGACAACAGGTACATCTCCTCAATACTCTATGGCGGCAGCTGTTACCTTGATCATCTCTATCATTGTCATCTCTATCTCTATGATCGCATTCAAGAAACTACACGCATTTGATATGGAGGACGTCTAAGATGAATAACTCAATCAAACTCAAACGTAGACTGACTCAAACCCTCACTTACCTCTACTTGATTGGTCTTTCAATCGTGATTATCTATCCACTTTTGATTACTATTATGTCAGCCTTCAAGACTGGTAACGTCGTAGCTTTTAAACTAGATGCTAACGTCGACTTTAGCTTTGCCAACTTCCAAGGGCTCTTCACCGAAACCTTGTACGGCACTTGGTACCTCAACACTTTGATTATCGCCTTGATTACAATGGCTGTTCAAACAAGTATCATCGTACTTGCTGGTTATGCTTACAGCCGTTATAACTTCTTGGCTCGTAAACAAAGTTTGGTCTTCTTCTTGATCATCCAAATGGTGCCAACTATGGCCGCTTTGACAGCCTTCTTCGTTATGGCCCTTATGTTGAACGCCCTTAACCATAGCTGGTTCCTCATCTTCCTCTATGTCGGTGGTGGTATCCCGATGAATGCTTGGTTGATGAAAGGCTACTTCGACACAGTACCGATGTCTCTTGATGAATCAGCAAAACTTGATGGTGCAGGGCACTTCCGCCGCTTCTGGCAAATTGTTCTCCCACTTGTTCGCCCAATGGTGGCTGTACAAGCGCTCTGGGCCTTCATGGGACCTTTCGGAGACTATATCCTCTCTAGTTTCTTGCTTCGTGAGAAAGAATACTTTACAGTTGCCGTTGGTCTACAGACCTTTGTCAGCAATGTGAAAAACTTGAAGATTGCCTACTTCTCAGCAGGTGCTATCCTCATCGCGCTTCCAATCTGTATTCTCTTCTTCTTCCTACAAAAGAACTTTGTTTCAGGACTTACAAGTGGTGGCGACAAGGGATAATATATCCCCGCCACCCTTTTTCATTTTATACTCTTCGAAAATCTCTTCAAACCACGTCAGCTTCGCCTTGCCGTACTCAAGTACTGCCTACGGCTAGCTTCCTAGTTTGCTCTTTGATTTTCATTGAGTATTAGAGCTTGTGACTATAAAACTATTCTTGAAGCAAGCAATTTGTCTCCTAGACTTGAAATAAAGCACATTTCTCTATATAATAATACTCATATAGAAAACACTTTTAGAAAGATGCCTATGCTTCCATATCCATTTTCATATTTTTCAAGTATTTGGGGATTTCGTAAGCCCCTGTCAAAACGTTTCGGACTCAACTGGTTTCAACTCCTCTTTACTAGCATTTTCCTCATCAGCTTGTCCATGATTCCAATTGCCATTCAAAACAGCTCACAGGAAACGTATCCACTGGATACTTTTATCGATAATGTCTACACACCCCTGACAGATGAAGCGATCATGGACTTGTCAGAGAATGCACAAATCATTGATGGAAAGCTGAACTACTCAGGTACGAAGAATCAGCAGCCTTCTCTTTTGATTGGCCCGAGCCAAAGCAAAGAATTGCCAAAGGACTTGCAACTTCATTTTGATACGGAAGAACTCGTCATCAGTAAGGAAAGTAAGGAACTAACTCGCATTCGCTACCACGCGATTCAAACGGAGAGTTTCCAGAGTAAGGAAGATCTAACCCAGGCCATTTCTAAAGATTGGTACCAACAAAATCGGGTCTATATCAGTCTCTTTCTCGTTCTTGGTGCTAGCTTCCTCTTTGGATTGAATTTCTTCATTGTCTCTCTTGGAGCTAGTCTTCTCCTTTATATCACCAAAAAATCACGCCTCTTTTCATTTAGGACTTTTAAAGAGTGCTACCATTTTATCTTGAACTGTTTAGGATTACCCACTCTGATTACGCTTATTTTGGGACTTTTTGGCCAAAATATGACAACGCTTATCACTGTACAAAACATTCTTTTTGTTCTTTATCTGGTCACTATTTTTTACAAGACACATTTCCGTGATCCAGATTATCATAAATAGGAGATTTTTATGCCCGTGACGATTAAAGATGTGGCTAAAGTAGCAGGTGTATCACCTTCAACTGTTACCCGCGTCATTCAAAATAAATCAACGATTAGTGATGAAACCAAAAAACGAGTTCGCAAGGCGATGAAGGAACTCAACTACCATCCCAACCTCAATGCTCGTAGCTTGGTAAGTAGCTATACTCAGGTTATCGGCCTGGTGCTTCCTGATGACTCGGATGCCTTTTACCAAAATCCTTTCTTCCCATCTGTCCTTCGAGGAATTGCCCAAGTCGCGTCTGAAAACCACTACGCTATTCAGATTGCAACGGGGAAAGATGAGAAAGAACGTCTCAATGCGATATCTCAGATGGTTTATGGCAAGCGTGTTGACGGTTTGATTTTCCTCTACGCTGAAGAAGAAGATCCTCTGGTCAAGTTAGTAGCTGATGAGCAGTTCCCTTTCCTCATTCTCGGAAAATCCACTTCACCCTTTATCCCTCTTGTTGATAATGACAATGTACAAGCGGGCTTTGATGCGACCGAGTATTTCATCAAAAAAGGATGCAAACGAATTGCCTTCATCGGGGGTACAAAGCGACTCTTCGTAACGCAAGATCGTCTAACTGGCTATGAGTCCGCGCTCAAACAACACCAACTTCCGATTGATACCAACTTAACCTACTTTGCGACCGAATTTCTAGAAGAAAAAGGGTATCAGTTCAGTGAACTCCTATTCAATCACGATCCGCAGATTGATGCTATCATCACAACCGACAGTCTCCTAGCCGAAGGAGTCTGTGACTATATCGCTAAGCACAAACTGGATGTTCCTGTCTTGAGTTTCGACTCTGTCAATCCTCGACTTGACCTCGTAGCTTATGTCGATATCAATAGTCTGGAACTTGGGCGCGTTTCCTTTGAAACCATTCTCCAGATCATCAACGATGCTAAAAACAATAAACAGATTTGTTACCGCCAGTTGATTGGACACAAAATTATCGAAAAATAAAGACCAGCCCCAAGGCTGGTCTTTTGAGTATTATTAATTGTCTGTTTCTACGAATCGCCCGAGAATGTGGACATTTTCAGATACAGAGACAAAGGCTGTCGGATCGACCTGTTTCATGATGTGTTTAAAATCATTAAACTCTGCTCGTGTGATAACCGTGATCAAGACTGCTTTTCTCTCATGATTATAGGTTCCTTCTGCATCGTGGATCATGGTTGCTCCGCGGTGCAATTTTTTATGGATTTTTGCGATTACCTTGTCAGGATTATTGGTCACAATCATGGCCTGCATACGTTTTTGCTTTGTAAAGACCGCATCTGTCACACGACTGGAGACAAAGATGGTAATCATGGAGTAGAGAGCGTATTTCCAACCAAAGGTCAATCCTGCTATCAGCATAATCGTCCCATTCACTAAGAAAGAAATACTACCGACATTCTTACCCGTTTTCTTTCGAATGGTGAGACTGACGATATCTGTACCTCCGCTAGAAATATTGTTACGGAGCGCAAAACCAATCCCCAAGCCCATGACAACACCCCCAAAAAGGGCATTGATAATGGGATCCTCTGTCAATGTCACAACTGGTACAATCTGGATAAAGAGGGAACTCATGGATACTGTGATAAAGGTAAAGATTGTAAACTTATGCCCAATCTGATACCAAGCCAAAATCATCAACGGAAAATTGATAGCATAAAAGGTTAGCGATATCGGAATGTAAAACCCAAACCAGTGATTACTCAAAGCAGAGATAATCTGTGCCAGACCTGTCGCACCACTAGAGTAAACGTGTCCTGGTTGAAAAAAGAAATTGACTGCTACTGCTGACAGAAAGCCATAAACCAGAGAAGCCGATACTTTCTCATCGTATTTTTCCCGAGAGATACTTTGTAAAACTCGTAAGATTTTTATCTGATAAGCAAAGCGGCGCAGATAATAGCGCCACCGCTTAATTCGTTTTGCTTGTTTCATCTTCTTCTACTTGTAAGCTGAGTTCCTCTAGTTGTTTGAGAGCGACTGTTGATGGAGCTTGTGTCATTGGGTCGGTTGCCTTATTGTTCTTAGGAAAGGCAATGACTTCACGGATATTCTCTTCTCCTGCTAAGAGCATCACAAAACGGTCAAGCCCGATAGCCAAACCACCGTGTGGTGGGAAACCATAGTCCATGGCTTCAAGAAGGAACCCAAACTGGTCATTGGCTTCTTCAGATGAGAAACCAAGAGCCTTAAACATGCGTTCTTGAAGGTCTTTTTGGTTGATACGGAGACTACCACCACCAAGCTCATAACCGTTCAAGACGATATCGTAAGCAATGGCACGAACCTTAGCCAAATCACCTTCTAATTCGTGAGCTGTTTCTTCCTGTGGAAGAGTAAATGGATGGTGGGCGCTCATGTAGCGACCTTCTTCTTCAGACCATTCAAACATTGGCCAATCAACTACCCAAAGGAAATTGAATTTATCGTTATCAATCAAGCCAAGCTCTTTGGCAATACGTCCACGAAGGGCACCAAGTGTTGCATTGGCTACCTCAAGCGTATCTGCCACAAAGAGAACCAAGTCCTTATCTTCAAGACCAAGTGCTGCAGTCAATTCTGCTTGGATACCAGTCAAGAACTTGGCAACTGGTCCATTTAATTCTCCATCAACAACCTTGACCCAAGCAAGACCCTTGGCTCCGTACTGTTTGGCTACTTCAGTCATCTTGTCAATGTCTTTACGTGAGTAGTTATCCGCAGCTCCTTTGACCACAATGGCTTTAACAGCAGGTGCTTCTGAGAAGACTTTAAAATCAACACCCTTGACCACTTCTGTCAAGTCCTGAAGCAACATATCAAAACGAGTATCAGGTTTGTCAGAACCGTAAAGAGCCATCGCGTCATCATACTTCATACGAGGAAATGGAAGCGTCACGTCGATGCCTTTGGTTTCTTTCATCACACGCGCAATCAATCCTTCTGTAATATCTTGGATCTCCTGCTCCGTAAGGAAGGATGTTTCCAAGTCGACCTGAGTGAACTCAGGCTGGCGGTCACCACGCAAGTCCTCATCACGGAAACATTTAACGATTTGGTAGTAACGGTCAAACCCAGCATTCATCAAGAGCTGTTTCGTGATTTGTGGACTTTGAGGAAGGGCGTAAAAATGCCCTTTATTGACACGAGATGGCACCAAATAGTCACGCGCCCCTTCTGGCGTTGATTTAGAAAGGAATGGCGTCTCCACATCGATAAACTCCAACTCATCCAAGTAGTTACGGATTGAGTGGGTCACCTTAGCACGAAGCTTAAGGTTTTCTAGCATTTCTGGACGACGAAGGTCAAGGTAACGGTAACGCAAACGTGTATCGTCATTGGCCTCAATCCCATCCTTAATCTCAAATGGCGTTGTTTTAGCTGTATTCAGCACTGTAAGAGCTGTCACGTTCAACTCAACTGCACCCGTTGGTAACTTATCATTAGCTTGCTCACGCGCAGCAACCTGACCAGTCACCTCAATGACAAACTCACTGCGAAGGCTTTCAGCTATTGCCATAACCTCTGCAGAAACTTTTTCAGGGTTGATAACCAACTGCATGATCCCTTCACGATCACGAAGGTCGATAAAGATCAAACCACCTAGGTCACGACGACGGCCAACCCATCCTTTCAAGGTCATTTCTTGTCCGATGTGTCCCTCACGAACACGACCAGCATACATACTACGTTTCATTGTTTCTCTCCTCTTTTATTCTGTTACTATTTTACCATAAAAGCGCAGGCTCTTCATGAAAATCAGCAGAAAAGTTTGATTGTCTTTAGGAATCAAAACGAACAGACAAAAAATCCGATGAAAACGTCATCGAATTCTCTGATTATGATTCTTAACCTTTTTTACGCTTTTCAGCAATCTCAGCTGCCTTTTTAGGTAGAACAATCTCCGTCGCATAAGCCGAAGCAAAACGCAAGACACCTGCAATAGGCGCAAAGACAACTGCTAGATAGTTGTAAAAGAAATCGCCTTTAAAGGCATAGGCAAGTGCCCCGATGATAAAGAAGAGAACGACCGCCTGTATCACTGCTAATAAAATTACTCGTTTCATGTGACCTCCTGACTCTATTATAGCATGAGTATCATCAAAAAGCCGATTAAATTATTCAAAGCGTGGAGAGAAATGCTGTAAAGAAGCCCTTTTCGGCTCACATAAGCCAGACCCAAACTCAATCCCAGACTAGCATAAACTAAAAACTGTTGCAAAGTCCCTGGAAAATGAATCAAGGCAAAAAGCACACTTGATACGAGGAGAAACAGAGCTGTCTGTTTACTGTTGTTTTGCTTAGGAAAGAGATAACGCGCCAGCATCCCTCTAAAGATGAGTTCTTCCGTCAGAGGAGCAAAGACCACTACCATAAAGAAACCAAAGACAGGCTGAGCAACTGTCAGTTGTGATACAATTTGTTGATTGACTGACGGATCTTCTGGCAAAAAGAACTGGGCTGTAATCGCCACTAGCAAAACCAGAGTAGGCAACCAGATATAACGATTAAAAGCTGTTGTCTGGATGCTAACCTTTTCTGTCTGATACCATCTGTAAACTCCATAAACATAGGCCCCTGACAGGGCGACATAAAGTGGCAAGACTCCAAAGATTGAAGCCCCTAGGTCAAGCGCTGATAAAGCCATACTCTGAACCAGACCATAGCCAAAGAAAAAGGATAAAACAGCTAGAAGAAACCAGCCAAGATTTTTAAGTAGTTTCATAAAAGACTCCTATTTGAAATGAAGACTTAGCATTGTTATTCGCATCATTTTGATAAAAATGTGGAATACAGTCGCAACTAAAAGGGCTAATCAGTGAATTCCTCTTGCAAAAATAGAAACGGTAGTAATGGTTTTATAAAGATATTTTTGAGCAAGCAAGAGCAATGTTGATCCTAGGAAAAAGAGGGTCAGGAATAAGATCCTGACCAGTTTTTCTACTATTAAAAGCCTAATTTCCCAAAGATTTCTGAGAAATTTTGATTGATAGCATCAAGTGACACTTGAACTTCTTCTCGTGTTTGGTTGTTCTTAACCGTCACTTGTCCGCTTTCGACTTCGCTCTCCCCTAGCGTGATGAGAGTCTTAGCCGCAAAGACATCGGCTGACTTGAACTGAGCTTTGAGTTTACGGTTAAGGTAATCACGCTCTGCTTTGAATCCTTGTTGGCGAAGGGCTTGTACCAATTCCAAGGCCTTAACATTTGCGCCTTCTCCCAAGACTGCGATATAGACATCTAGGGCATTCTCGATAGGGAGGGCCACACCTTGCTTTTCAAGGATGAGAAGCAGGCGCTCTACACCAAGCCCAAATCCAAATCCAGCAGTTTCAGGGCCACCAAAGTAGGCAACCAAACCATCGTAGCGACCACCCGCACAGACCGTCAAGTCATTACCCTCAATCTCTGTGATGAATTCGAAAATGGTGTGGTTGTAGTAGTCCAGACCACGCACCATATTGGTATCGATGATATAGTCTACACCCAGATTTTCCAACATCTGACGCACAGCATCAAAATGAGCTTGGCTTTCTGCATCAAGGAAGTCCAAGATAGACGGCGCATTTTCTACTGCCACCTTGTCTTCTTTTTCCTTAGAGTCCAAGACACGGAGAGGATTTTCCTCCAAACGACGTTGGCTATCCTTCGACAAGGTCTCCTTAAGCGGTGTCAAATAGTCGATCAAGGCTTGACGGTAGGCTACACGACTCTCAGGATTTCCAAGAGTATTAAGATGCAATTTGACACCTTGGATGCCGATTTCTTTCAAGAAATGAGCCGCCATAGCGATGGTTTCCACATCGGTAGCTGGATTACTAGAGCCAAAGCACTCGACACCAATCTGGTGGAACTGACGCAAACGACCTGCTTGTGGACGCTCATAACGGAACATAGGGCCCATGTAATAGAACTTACTTGGCTTTTGCACTTCTGGGGCGAAGAGTTTATTTTCCACATAAGAGCGGACAACGGGCGCAGTTCCTTCTGGACGGAGGGTGATATGACGATCACCCTTGTCATAAAAATCGTACATTTCCTTGGTAACGATATCCGTTGTATCTCCGACAGAGCGGCTGATGACCTCGTAATGCTCAAAAATAGGCGTACGCACCTCCGCATAGTTATAGCGCTTGAAAATCTCACGGGCAAAGCCCTCAACGTACTGCCACTTGGCAGACTCAGCAGGTAAAATATCCTGCGTTCCTTTAGGTTTTTGTAATTTCATAGGGAATCCTCTTTAAACTTAATAGTCTTATTTTACCATAAATAGAGGGATTAAAACAGCGAGAGTAGAAAATCTCAAGAGAGTCTTTTCAGAAAATTCATCAAAAACTTGCCAAATTGTCAGAATTATGAGAAAATAGAGGATATTTATCACGTGGAGGGACTGTTATGAGAGACGATATCAAAATCAATGACCGCGCTTTGGCCTTACAAGACCAAATTATCGAAAAACTAGAGAAGGTTTTTGATACAGATGTGGAATTGGATGTTTACAATCTAGGCTTGATTTATGAAATCAATCTGGATGAAACAGGTCTCTGTAAGATTGTCATGACCTTTACCGACACTGCCTGTGATTGCGCCGAAAGCCTGCCTATTGAAATCGTGGCCGGTCTGAAACAAATCGAGGGTATCGAAGATGTCAAGGTTGAAGTTACCTGGTCGCCTGCCTGGAAGATCACACGAATCAGTCGCTACGGACGTATTGCCCTTGGACTGCCGCCCCGTTAATACTCTTCAAAAATCTCTTCAAACCACGTCAGCTTTATCTCCAACCTCAAAGCTGTGCTTTGAGCAACCTGCGCCTAGCTTTCTAGTTTGCTCTTTGATTTTTATTGAGTATAAGCAGGCAAATCACTTTTGAAGATGAAAAGAAGCAAGCCGAAAATGGCTTGCTTTTTGAGTTTATTTTTTACCTGACTTGTCCATATTCCAGAAGTCTGTCACAGCTCCGCGTGAAGCAGATGATACGATATGGGCATATTTACCAAGGACACCACGGCTGTAGAGTGGTGGCAAGGTTGTTTCTGCCTTGCGTTTTTCAAGTTCTTCTTCGGATACGGCCATGGAAATTTCTTTGGTATCTTGGTCAACCGTAACGATATCACCTGTACGGAGGTAGGCAATTGGTCCACCATCCTGAGCTTCAGGAGCAATATGTCCGACAACAAGACCATAAGTACCACCAGAGAAACGACCATCCGTCAAGAGGGCAACCTTGTCTCCTTGACCTTTACCAACGATCATTGAAGAAAGGGACAGCATCTCAGGCATACCAGGACCACCCTTAGGTCCAACAAAACGAACAACGACAACATCGCCATCAACGATTTCATCTGTCAGAACGGCCTGAATCGCATCTTCTTCTGAGTCAAAGACCTTAGCAGGTCCAACGTGACGACGCACTTTAACACCTGATACCTTGGCAACCGCACCGTCAGGGGCAAGGTTCCCGTTCAAGATGATAAGCGGACCGTCTGCACGTTTTGGATTTTCAAGTGGCATAATGACTTTTTGGCCTGGTGTAAGGTCTGCAAAGTCAGCCAAGTTTTCAGCGACTGTCTTACCAGTACATGTGATACGGTCTCCATGAAGGAAGCCATTCGCTAAGAGATATTTCATAACTGCTGGCACACCACCGACTTCGTAGAGATCTTGGAAGACATACTGACCAGATGGTTTCAAGTCAGCCAAGTGAGGCACACGCTCTTGGATTGTATTGAAGTCCTCAAGTGACAAGTCAACATTGGCAGCATGGGCAATGGCAAGCAAGTGAAGAGTGGCATTTGTAGAACCACCGAGAGCCATCGTTACAGTGATGGCATCTTCAAAGGCTTCACGAGTCAAGATATCTGATGGTTTGAGACCAAGTTCCAGCATCTTAACAACAGCACGTCCTGCTGCTTCGATATCTTCTTTCTTATCAGCTGATTCAGCTGGGTGAGATGAAGATCCTGGCAAACTCATCCCTAGAACTTCGATAGCAGTCGCCATGGTATTAGCTGTGTACATACCACCACAGCCACCAGGGCCAGGGCAGGCATTACATTCGAGACGCTTCACATCCTCAGCCGTCATATCACCGTGGTTCCATTTTCCGATACCCTCAAACACAGAAACCAAGTCAATGTCTTTGCCATCAAGATTTCCAGGTGCAATGGTTCCACCATAAGCGAAAATAGCTGGGATATCCATATTGGCAATAGCAATCATAGAACCAGGCATGTTCTTGTCACAGCCACCAATAGCCACAAAGGCATCTACGTTGTGACCACCCATAGCCGCCTCGATTGAGTCTGCAATGATATCACGAGATGTTAGAGAGAAACGCATACCAGGCGTTCCCATAGCAATCCCGTCCGCTACCGTGATCGTTCCAAACTGCACAGGCCAAGCACCTGCAGATTTGACACCTTCTTTCGCCAATTTCCCAAAATCATGCAAGTGAATGTTACAAGGGGTATTTTCCGCCCAAGTCGAAATCACTCCCACAATCGGTGTTTCAAAGTCCTTATCTGTCATACCAGTGGCACGAAGCATGGCACGGTTTGGTGATTTAACCATGCTGTCATAAATGCTACTGCGGTGACGTTTATCTAATTCAGTCATCTTATCCCTCCCGTTTCAGTTTTTACTATTATAGCACATTTTAAAGGCAATGAACAGAAGAAAATTCTTGAATTTTCAGAAAATTTCGATTAATTTGATTGAATGACTTCTAATTTTTTCATCTTTTTTTGTCAAGTAACTTTACTTTACAAAAAAAATGTGTTATTCTAATATGGTTGATGAAAATCAGTAGATTGAATCGAATTTAAATACCTAAAGGAGAAAAGAAAATGGCAGTACCTGCACGTCGCACCTCAAAAGCGAAGAAAAACAAACGTCGTACACACTACAAAGTAACAGCTCCATCTGTAAACTTTGACGAAACTACTGGAGATTACTCACGTTCTCACCGCGTATCACTTAAAGGATACTACAAAGGACGTAAAATCGCTAAAGCTGCATCAGCTGAATAATAGAAGGGAGATACCATGCGCGTAAATATTACACTTGAACACAAAGAATCTGGTGAACGCTTGTACCTTACTTCTAAAAACAAACGTAACACTCCAGACCGTCTTCAATTGAAGAAATACTCACCAAAACTTCGCAAGCACGTTGTGTTCACCGAAGTTAAATAAGAGTTAAATTAGTGAAAATAGCGTTAAATCAACGTTTAAACACTTAATACTAGCCGAGTGGGAACATTTTGGCAACAAAAAAGGTAGTAAGATGTAATCTTGCTACCTTTTTATAATCTCCGTTTTCGTATAACAGACTTCGCTAGTGATACGAAAGCCGTGATTGAAATTAAAGCGATATTACCCCCTCTAGTTTATCCGCTACCTCTTTCATAGCTGAAGGGCGAAGATGGGAATATACTCCTAAAGTCGTCTGTATATCCGCATGTCCTAACCTATTTTTAAGTTCTAGGTCATTCATACCTAAAGATAGCAATAGACTTGCGTGGGAGTGCCTTAAATCATGTATACGGATACTTTTGACTCCAGCCATTTCTCCATGTTTCTTCATGCTATTAGCAAGCATTGTCTTAGTCACAGGTAAACAGTTATAAGAAAAGACAAAACTTATTTTTCCTAGCTGTTTCTGATGATTTTTCCATGAGGATAGCGCCTTAATCGTCATGGCATCGAGATAGATTTTTCTATTACTTGAAAAAGTTTTTGTAGGGTTAATTTGCCAATTATTTTTATTTTGATAAAACATAGACTTATTGACTTGTACAGCTTTATTTTCAAAATCGACATCTTCCCACGTTAAGGCTTGTAATTCGCTGATCCTCAATCCTGTCATAAAGAGAAATAGAAAACAGGTATATTTTAAATGTTCTACAACATCATTTTTTTCAAATGTTTTGATAAATTTTTCAAATTCTTCTTTTGTCCAAAAATCAACCTTTTTTCTAGTCCTCTTCATATTCCCCACCTGCCGAGCAGGATTTTCACTGACAACACCCAAAGTAAGAGCCATATCAAATAATTCTTTTACTGTTTGATGTAAATCTTTTAAGTAGTTATTAGATAAGCCTTCTTCCAAGATATCTGTATGCCATTTTTTTATATGAATAGGTTTAACATCAACCATTTTCATAGGATAAAAATATTTCAATCTTTTCAACTTAGAAGAAAATGTCATAAATGTCCGAACTGTCACTTTATTCTTATAGTGAGGTACAAAATATTTTTCCAGGAACAACTCAACCGTTAAAGTTGCACCATGTACAATAGCTTTTTTCGAGTGTTTGGCTATAAAATCATCATACCATTTCTTGGCTTCTGTTTGAGTTTTAAACCCTCTTTTCTTTTTCTGCATTCTTTTACCGGTCACTTCATCAAAACCTAGAGAAGCAACCGCATAATAAGAACTACTAGCCTTGTCATAATATACATGAGGGATTTTAGGCATATTCTTCCACTTCCTCAAAATTTAATTTTGTACCCAAAATTTCCTCAACAGCTTCAACAGGAACTTGACCCAAACCCTTGGAATTATAGTAAGCAAAGCCCTTTTGTACCATCAAAGCCTTAGCCTGTTTAATCAAACTGTAAGCCTGATAATTTCCAAAACCTAATTTTTTTAAATCTTCTTTTGTTACGAACATAGCTTTTTTCTCCTTTTCATGTTATAATTATCTTGGTTTTTTATTTTGATGTGTGATTGATTTTCACGCATCTTTTTTTTGCATCTATTCCATAAATTCCTATCATTCAGAAACATATAGATGTTATCTATTTCTTGCCTTACTGGTATACACTTCCCAAAGCGTACTATACGAAAGCTAGTATTTAACCTTTCATCAAAGAACATCACAATTTTTTTAGTCATTTGTCACGTCCTTTGCTTTTTTAGGCAATATTCTAGGATAGATACAATCTTCAAGCAATTTACGAATAAAATCGTCCTTATCTTGCGAACAAAACAAATCTTCATAGTCAAAGTTCAAAACGACGCTAGAGCCATCAGGACGTTGAAAATGACCATTCTCTCTATTCTCTCGAACTTCTGAAACACTATAAAATCTTTCTTCCATTCCATGTTTTCTAGCAATTTCAGAAGAGTAATTGACACGTCTTAAATACTGGTTTATATCTTCTTCCTGAATTTGTCCGAAAAATTGTTTAGGAGACATATAAGCCGACATAATCACCAATCTAGGAACTACTAGCTTATTTCGATAGCGTGCCGACATTCTAGCCGAGTTGATTGGATCGAATAACTTCAACCAATCCGCAGGAGCTAGGCTATCCTCTCGCAAGTCATCTAAAATAAGGATTTCCTCTCCTGAGTAATTGTCAAATGGATTTTTTGAGCTTGCAGAATATGAGCCACCTCTTAAACCTGCATTTTCAAGCGCTCCTTGCACCTCTAAAGCAATATCTCTAGCAAGTGTAGACTTACCAATCCCAGGCTTCCCTTGGATATATAGGACAGTCAAATCATACTCCCCATTTTGCAAGGCTTCCAAGCGTAGAACACTTTCACGTTCTCCAAAAATATCAAAGCCCTCAAGGAATTTCTGACGATTGTTCGCCATCAGATAATACAAATTATCGTCTTTCATAATATCAAAATATGTAAGTTCTCCCTTGTAAACTTTAGACAATACCAAATCTAAACTTTCATCAGATTTCTCACGCTTTTTCGTAGCTGCATACTTCTCAAAATCTTCTTTATTCTGATTGATAAAGGTTTCATAATCAAGCGTATCAAATGTTTCCACATCACTAGCAGGATACTGATATTTATCTTTATCCTTGGCATGGATAAGATAAGCTAAAGCGTTGATACGTGTTAGGTGTCTTCCTCCTCTTGATTTTGGAGTTTCTACACGTTCTTTTTCTACTCCAAGAGCCAAGGCAACTTTTGATAAATCCATTCTTCTTGGGAAATCAATATATCCGTGAATATGAGGTTCAACCAATTTTGTCCCATAAGAAATATCTTTATCATGGACGATAAAAGCGACTTCCACAAATTCCTCTTCTTCAACTAATTCACGGATACGGTCAAAGATTAATCTGAAAATCTTTGTCTTATTATCTTCCCAATTCTCAAGTAATTTCTTATCTGATACAGCCCAATCCCAAAAGTCTGGTTTCAGTTGTTGCTCAAATAAGAAACGTCTATTTCTAATTCTTTTCGTCATTCTTTCTCCTTTTCAATTTATGAAAGGTTTTTTGCATATTATTTCTATGCTTTTGTTTTTTTATTCTTTTGTTTTGGGCATATGCTTCATTTTTTCGAGCATAAGCCCATACATAAGCCCATGCATAAACCCAAGAAAAACCCCTTAATTTTTGGCATTTTTGCTTTTCCTAACGCTACGCTGACACCTTCGGTAATGTCCTCGGAAAGCTTGCCAATCAAGGGATTACCCTTGGTTTGCACCATTCTATCGTCAAGTCCTAGAATGGCGCCCGCGCATAGGTTTTGGGCATATGGGCATATACTTCCTCAAAAAACTCTTGTGACTAAAATTTCTGCATATTTAGGTAGCTTGGTTGCATTGCCCTGTCGGAACAAGTCAGCCAACTAGATGCCCGCTGATACCCGCAACCGCTCAGGGCGAACCGCCCTTTTTGCGGTTGCTATCAGCTACTAGTTAGCTCACTTGTAAACCGACAGGAGCAAGGCGGCCAGCTCCCATCATATACAGAAATTTTAGACCTACATAGCAAGTTTTAGCCCAGAGGCTACTAGTTTGACGGCTTTATATCCTGCATTTCTACCCTCAACCCAGTCCGCTTTGACCTGCACATCTAGCAACTCAACGAATAGAGAGCCACCAAACTCAATGGTTTCTTCAATCTCCTCAAAACTGCCATGAACTTCAATCTTGATAGACTTAACGTCCTCTTGATCAATTAACCCATCATTTACGGCTTTAGCGGTTCGCTCATCAATTCCCTCTAAAATATAATGGCTCAAAATGTCCGTCTGTTTACCATCTTTGAACTTCTTACTTGGTCGAGCTTTGGAAAAATCTACTTGAATTTTCTTCGGAATATCAAATTGAGAGCTTTCAAGAGCTACTTCTTTAAGTGAAAGAGGTGATGTAAGTTTAATTTTTTTGTTTGCCATTTTTTATATTTCCTTTTCTATTTTTTCAATTTTGAGAAGAACCCTTTTGCCTGTTTTTCTTCCAAGGCTTCAAGTCGTTCTTCTAGCTTTTGTAGTCTTCTAATATCGTTTTTCAAAGAAATAATCTGAAAGGCTGTATTTTTGTTACTTTCTTTCTGTTTCTCTTTGAACTTTTTTAATTCAGCCACGTCTTGTTTAAGTGCCCTTTCTTCAGCACTCTTCAAGTCGCCCCATATAGCAGTTACAGCTTCAGTCATGTTTTTTGTTTCATCAATTCGCTTAGAAAGTTTGATAAACTTTTCAAATTCTTCTTCAGTAAATTGATAATGGTCTTTTACGTGCTTACGTGTGACCTTTATTTTGACTTTCTTAAACTCGTAACCTGATAAGCGTTCTATACTTATCCGCCATTTTTTAACAGCACTATAAGACTTCCCTGTGGCTTCCATGATGTCTTTATACTCGTAATAATTCTTATTCGGCATCTCCTTTCCTCTTTTCTATATATATGTTATAATTAAGATGGTTTTATTAAATATGTCTTTGAGGTTTTTCTTCAAAGACCATTTTTATACAATCATAAGCAGTTACCCCCTTGAAAATCCTTCTCAAAATATGATATAATCAATACGTCTTTTTGAGATATATTTTATTTTATCTCGTTTTGAAGTGTTTGTCAAGTTTTTAACACGTCTTTTTGAGATTTTAGATCGGAGCAACTATGGGAAAAGTATCTTTACTACCTCAACGATTAAAAGAATTGCGATTACAGCATGGACTTACACAGGCTCAACTAGGTGAAAAAGTCGGTGTAAAACAAAATACCTTCACAAATTGGGAAAATGGAAAAAGAACTCCCAGTTTAGAAGATATTGTTAAATTATCTAATTTATTAAGTGTATCCATAGAATATCTTGTTGGATATAGCGACATAAGAAGACCTTATATTGTCACTAATGTAGAAGATGAAAATTACAGAACAGTAGAAGCACTGTTAGAAATTACAGACTTACTTATAGGTATCAACAAAGAGGCAACGGAAACCGGACAAAGCATAGAAAATATAATCGAAAACTTAGCAATTTCTGAACAGACCAAAAAACTCTATAAAGACTTCTTAAATTTTGCTAAATTCCAATATTTTGGCAACAATTCGGAAACAACAGAAACAGAATAACCCTATTTTTAGTAACTTAAAACTTATTAAAACTTAATAAAACATGGCGTTTTAGTTAAATCAATAGCTATATGTTACAGAGGTTAAATAAGCATAACTCAAAACGCCTTACTGAGCGTTTTTTGCTTTATTGGTTAGCGATCTATAACTTTTCAGGAGAGATTTATGGCATTTTATCTTTGGATATTCCCGCTACTCTTTATCTTTCACGATATGGAAGAAATTATCGGTCTTGTCCCTTGGATTCATCTCAACGAAACCTTGCTGGCTCAAAAGGCTCCTGCTATTCTCAAGATTCACAAAGGAATTACAACAGAGGGATTTGCCCTTGCTGTTTTTGAGGAGTTTATCATTGTCTTATCCATCACTTTATTAGCGTATTTTACTCAATCTAGAGCGCTCGAATTAGTTTGGTTAGGAGGATTTGTGGCCTTTGCACTCCATCTCTTGCTCCACATTGGACAATCAATTCTTCTCCGTAAGTATATCCCTGCTCTCATCACTTCTATCCTTTGTTTTCCTATCAGTGCTTATTTGATTATCGACATCGCGCATTTGTGGCAGGTTTCGACTAGCGAATTTTTCCTATTTTCACTGGTCGGTTCAAGCATCGTCGTCATCAATCTCCTCTTTGCTCTCTGGCTTGGGAAAAAATATTCCGTCTGGCTTGCCCATAACCATTAACAAAAGTTCCTTGCAATTTCATTTTGCAGGGAAATTTTTTATCCTCCTTCATAGTTAAGAAGTGTTCTATAGTTTTTTAAGACAAAGCAAAAAGCCCACTGTTGTAGGCTTTCTGTAAGATATTTCTTAAAATTAAAGCATTTTGTTGTAGAATTCAACGACAAGTGCTTCGTTGATTTCTGGGTTGATTTCGTCGCGTTCTGGCAAGCGAGTCAATGAACCTTCCAATTTTTCAGCGTCGAATGATACGAATGCTGGACGTCCAAGAGTAGCTTCTACTGCTTCAAGGATAGCTGGAACTTTCAATGATTTTTCACGAACTGAGATCACTTGACCTGGAGTTACGCGGTATGATGGGATATCAACGCGTTTTCCGTCAACAAGGATGTGACCGTGGTTTACGAATTGACGAGCTTGACGACGAGTAGTCGCAAGGCCAAGACGGTAAACAACGTTATCCAAACGACGTTCCAAAAGAAGCATAAAGTTGAAACCTAGGATTCCGCCTTTGATTTTTGTAGCTTGTACGAACAAGTTACGGAATTGTTTTTCACCTACACCGTAAGTGAAACGAAGTTTTTGTTTTTCAGCCAATTGCAAACCGTATTCTGACAATTTAGAACGGTTGTTTGGTCCGTGTTGTCCTGGTACGTAGTTACGACGTGCCAATTCTTTACCTGTACCTGTAAGTGAAAGGCCAAGGCGACGAGCTTGTTTCCAAGATGGTCCTGTATAACGTGACATGTGAATGTCCTCCTGATATAAATAATATTTCGGTGGAAATAGTCACTTAGAAAGCCCTGATTCGTGCAGATGCCCTTCGCCTAAACAGCCAAGGTTACTTGTCATAAGACACCTGTTGACGAGCTTCATGCTTTCCTGCTGCTATTTCACACAAAGGCTATTGTACCATGAAAAGCTAGATTTGTAAAGGGATTTTACGGCTTTATTTCAAATTAAGGCTGAATGTAAACTTGCTTCCTAAGCCATATTGACTTTCTGCTGTGATTTCGCCACCAAGCTGATGGGCTAGTTCGCGTGCAATCGCAAGACCTAATCCATGTCCACCTGTCTTCATATTGCGCGAAGTTTCCACACGATAAAGTCGTTTAAAGATCTTTTCCAAATCCTCAGGAAGGATCCCCTGACCCTCGTCTTTCACACTGATTGTCAGCTCTTGTTCTGTTAATTGGGCAAGAACCTCGATTCTGGTTCCTGGTTCTGAATATTTAAAGGCATTGTTTAACAAATTGACCAGAATGCGAGAAAGTTTGTCAGAATGGCTCTTGATTTTCGCCGACTCAGGTGACACTTGAATGTAAACATCCCGCTCCTCTTGTTCAATCTGGAGTTGAAATTCACTCATTGACTCAATCAGTAACTGATCTAAAAAGACCTCTTCGACTTCTTCATCGGCAGTATCTTGAGGTTGTGTATTAAGAGTCAAAACATCCAATTCCTCCACTAGCTTGTTTAGACGCTCAGTTTGCCGACCAATCGTGGTTAAGTAGTGGAGCCGCTCCTCTTCCTTAATCACTCCATCTAGAATTCCCTCCACAGTAACCTGAATGGAGGTAATGGGAGTTTTAATATCGTGAGAGAGCTGCGCAATCATCATTCTCTTTTCTTGCTCGCTCTCATCAAGTGATTGAAAGGTAGCTTGCAAATTGTGGGACATGTCATTAAAAGCCTGGCCCAGCTCTTGAAATTCTAATGGGCCTTTAGTTTCGATTTCTGTGCTGAAATCCTTGCTTGCTATATCCTGAGCTTGTTTTTTCAAATGTTTCAGAGAAGAGAACACTGGCGACAAAAGAAAGATGCTCACTGCAGCGCCAATGAAACTAGCAATCAAGGTCATTCCAACTAGGAAGTAAACTTCACTTTTCTCGATCAACATCCGTTGGACTGCCCAGAAAACGACCAAAATCGTTAGTAGAGTCGACACTAGATACCCCACTAAAATATAGTTTTTTAATTTCATTTTCTACCTCTTGGTCTTTCCATCTTATAGCCCAAACCCCAAACAGTTTTGATAGCAGGAGCATTTGAATTCGTATACTTGGTCAACTCTTGCCTCAAAGCATGGATATGAACATTGAGTGTATTGGTATCATCCACATAGTCCTCTTGCCATACCTTCTCGTAAAGTTCCGTCTTTGAAAAGACTCTCTCGGGATTGCTGGCTAATATCCATAGAAGTTCAAAGGATTTTACTGTCAATTCCAAAGGTTGATCCCCAATGCGAACCTCATGAGTCACATGGTTGATCACTAAGTCACCAAACTCGATCTGTTCTGTCTCTCTTCCACGGCTAAGGCGACGCAAGATATTATTCACTCTTAAAACCAATTCGCGTGGACTAAAGGGTTTGACTATAAAATCATCTGCCCCCAAACTTAAGCCATAAATCTTATCCTGTTCGCTTGTCTTAGCAGTTGTAAAGAGGAAGGGTTGATCCGGAGCGATATACTGAACTTCACTGATAAAATCATAGCCATCCATATTGGGCATCATGATATCTGTGATAATGAGGTCGATAGATTTTTTTCTGAAAAGCTCTAAGCCCTCCTTACCATCATGGGCGACCAAAACATCGTAACCTGCCTGTATAAGATAGCGGTGTTGAATATCTAGAATATCTATCTCATCATCAACCAGCAAAATTGTCTTTTTCATCTGACACTCCTTCGATAAAAACAGTGTTATACTTGCTTTAGTATAACACTATTTTCCCTAATGTTTAAGTGATTTGAATCTTAATCTTCTCGTTTGCTTGTCAAACCCAAAAGTCCAACAAGACCTGCCAAGGCTAGACCAAAGATACCAAGGCCAGCTGTAGCTGTTTTAGCTTCCCCAGTATTTGGTAACATCGCTTTATCATCTTTTTTCATCATATTAGCCATTGGGCTAGAAGCTGGTTGATCTACTTTCATATCTGACATATGGTGATTTGTACCCATCATACCCTCAGTCGTACCTGTAGAGCCTGTTTCAGAAGGCTTCGTATTCATCTGACCTTGTTGAGATGGTATTGTCGCCATTTCTTTTCCACGAAACTGAATCGTTACTTGACGAGTAGCAATCAGATTGGTCAAATCAGGTTTGCCATCTTTAGAACCATAGACTTTAACAGTAGCTAGGTATGTATGTGTTCCGTTAGCTCGAAGTTGATCCAGCAAGGCCTGACCATCTTTGCCAACCGTATTGCCATTCAAATCCACTTCGTAGAAATATTGGCCTTTAGCCAAGCCTTCAAGTGGCAATAGAGCAGGATTTTTAGCTGTTCCGTTGTCTGACCATGGGGCTTTGTCTGAAGCTTTTAACAAGAGGCGAGTCAACATACCATCTCCACCAAAAGCTTCGTATGGAATAACTTGGTTGACACCGGCCAAGAATGGACCTGGAACATTTGCTTTTTCAAGGTAGCTAGCTGGAACATCAATGCTATTTTTGATGTTATTAGCAACAGAGTCTTTAACCTGATTTGGTGTGGTCAAGCCATTCAAATTAACAGTCAAATCTTTAGTCGCTACCAGATTAGTTAAGTCAGGCTTGCCGTCTTTTGCACCGTACACCTTGATGGTAGCCTTATAGCTTTGAGTTCCATTTTGTTTCAAGAGATCAAGCAACTCTTTGTCAGATTTGCCTTGGGTGCCTGCCAAGTCCACTTCATAGAAGTAAAGGCCTTTGCCCAATTTCTCTACTGGTGGAAGAGCGGGATTTTTAGCTGAACCATTGTCTGACCATGGAGCTTTGTCTGAAGCTTTCAAGATAAGACGAGTTAACATACCGTCACCAGCGAAGAATTCATATGGAATGACTTGATTGACACCAGCTGTGAATGGGCCTGGGAAGTTGGCTTTGTCAAGGTAGCTAGCTGGGACATCTACTGTGTCTTTGGTATTGTCAGCCACACCTTTTTGCACTTCAGCTGGAGTGGTCAAACCATTCAAGTTGACATTTAAATCCTTAGTCGCTACGAGGTTAGTTAAGTCAGGCTTGCCGTCTTTCGCACCGTACACCTTGATAGTAGCTTTATAGCTTTGTGTACCATTTTGTTTCAAGAGATCAAGCAGCTCTTTATCAGATTTGCCTTGGGTGCCTGCTAAATCCACTTCATAGAAGTAAAGGCCTTTGCCCAATTTCTCTACTGGTGGGAGAGCGGGATTTTTAGCTGTTCCGTTGTCTGACCATGGAGCCTTATCAGAGGCTTTCAAGATCAGGCGAGTTAACATGCCGTCTCCAGCGAAGAATTCATATGGAATGACTTGATTAACACCAGCTGTAAATGGTCCTGGGAAGTTAGCCTTGTCCAAGTAAGTGGCTGGGACATCTACTGTATCTTTGGTATTGTCAGCCACACCTTTTTGCACTTCAGCTGGAGTAGTCAAGCCATTCAAGTTGACATCCAAATCTTTAGTCGCTACCAGATTAGTTAAGTCAGGTTTGCCGTCTTTCGCACCGTACACCTTGATAGTAGCTTTATAGCTTTGAGTACCATTTTGTTTCAAGAGATCAAGCAGCTCTTTGTCAGATTTTCCTTGGGTTCCAGCCAAATCCACTTCATAGAAGTAAAGGCCTTTGCCCAATTTCTCTACTGGTGGGAGAGCAGGATTTTTAGCTGTTCCGTTGTCTGACCATGGAGCCTTATCAGATGCTTTCAAGATCAGGCGAGTCAACATGCCGTCACCAGCAAAGAATTCATATGGAATGACTTGATTGACACCGGCTGTGAAGGGACCAGGGAAGTTAGCCTTATCCAAGTAAGTGGCTGGGACATCTACTGTGTCTTTTGTGTTATCAGCCACACCTTTTTGCACTTCAGCTGGAGTGGTCGCCGGTTGCGCTTCACTGGCTTCACGGTCTTGTCCAGAACCTGTAGACGCAGGACTTTCCACAGGTTTAACTGCATCTTCTGTTTGTTTCTTAGAGTCAGGTTGTGCTTGCACTTCTTCTTTTGGTTCTACCACTGGCTCTTTAGCAGTTACATCCGCTTTTTCTGAAGAGCTTGTCGTATCCACACTTGCTTTAGGTGTTGGAACAGACTGTTCTGAAGGAAGAGCTACATCAACTGATTTTTTGAGAACCTCTGCTGGTAAGTCGCTCTTTTCACTCACCGAAGTAGTGTCTGGCACGACTTGGGCAGGGGTCGGATTGACGACATCAGCACGTGCAGAACTTGGTTGACCAACTAGGACAAAGAAGCCACTAGCCACAACAACTGAAGCAACACCGACACTGAGACGGCGAATTGACCAACGAGTATATCTCTGATTTGGATTGAATTTCATAGGATTCTCCTTAGAGTTTTCTTTTTTTTGATGACTCTAGTATAATCTCCTAAAATTAAAAAGGATTAAGAAAAAGTTAAAATTTTTCTTAAATCCCTCTTATAAAATACTTATATTGACTCGTTAATTATTGGGATAGAGAGTACCCTTCCTCTCCTACTCACTCAGTTCAGCTAGGGTGTCCAGATGTTGGTTATTAATGACGGCCATGATGTAGGCATCTGCCTGCAAAAGGTCATTGGGTCCGAATTGGACATCCAGAGGAGCATTTTCGTAGGCACGAAAACCAAGTACGTTGAGGTTGTATCGCCCACGCAAATCCAACTGACTGAGGCTTTTACCTACCCATGATTGGGGGATTTTCATCTCGACAATCGATACATTCTTGTCCAGCTGAAAGACGTCTACGCTGTTATGAAAGAGGATGGTCTGCGCCAATGAGCGCCCCATTTCAAACTCTGGTGAGATGACTGCGTCTGCGCCAATTTTTTCTAGAACCTTTTTAGCTGTATGACTTTTGACCTTGGCAATAACAGTCGGTACTCCTAGACTCTTGCAGTGCATGACCGCGAGAACACTGGACTCTAGATTTTCCCCCGTTGCGACAACTACGGTATCACAGGTGTCAATCCCCGCTGATAGAAGGAGTTCTTCATCCGTGATATCTCCAACTACTCCACGCGCCAGCACAGGTTCAAATTGATTAATGCGTTCCTCGTGGTCATCAATAGCAATGATATTCATGTCATGCTTGGCTAGGGCAGCCAAAACACTGCTCCCAAAAATTCCCAAGCCTAAAATTCCAATTGTCCGATCTGACATCGTTCTTCCTTTCTTATCCGATAGTGATATCTGCTTTCATATAGTGAATCGTATCTTTCTTGTCTGGCTGGTATTCCGCTACACTGACCAGTAGTGTCAAGGGACCAATACGACCGATAAACATCAACAACA
Source organism: Streptococcus oralis (assembly GCF_022749195.1). NCBI lineage: Bacteria > Bacillati > Bacillota > Bacilli > Lactobacillales > Streptococcaceae > Streptococcus > Streptococcus oralis. The sequence continues at coordinate 85,490 of NZ_CP094226.1, read as the reverse complement.
TAACGATGCTGAGGGCTAACTTACCTAACTCCGGCGTTAAATTTGCTGTCACTCCAACTGTCGCAAGCGCTGAAATAGTCTCAAACATGAGGTAGATAAAGCGCGGATTTCCCTCTGCGGTTACCCCTAGCAGGATCAGGCCCAGCAAGAAGGTCAGCAAGAAGATAATAAAGACACTGAAAGATTTTTGCACAGTTCGGGGTTCAATGGTTCTCCGAGCAACATTGGCATGAGGCAAGCCCAATAGTTCGCTACGAGCAAAGACCAACAAGACAAAGAAGGTCGTAATCTTGAGCCCTCCTGCTGTCCCTCCAGGTGCCCCGCCCAGAAACATCTGCAAGATGTAGATCAGCAAGGTAACTGGTCGAGCCTGGGTGTAGTCAATTGAAGCAAATCCTGCCGTTCTCATGCTGACGGTCTGGAAGAAACTAACCAGCAGTTTCTCTGGAGCGCTGAGATTTCCAATCGTTCCAGGATTATTCCACTCAATTAAGAGAGTCGATACTGTTCCAAAGAGCAGAATTCCCGCCGTTAAAAAGAGAACCAGCTTGGTATGGAAACGCAGACGGCGTTTTTTCTTTTTCCCAATCTGGGTCGCTAGGTTAAACCAGACCATAAATCCTAGACCACCTGTGATAATCAAGCCTGCAATCACTAGATTGATTAAGGGATCCGTTTGAAAGGCTACCAAACTCGTACTTCCAAAATTATCAAATCCAGCATTACAGAAAGCTGAAACAGCCAAAAAGATAGAGGTTAGAATCCCTCTCCCCCAGCCAAATTCGGGGATAAAGCGCAAACTCAAGAGAAAGGCACCAATTCCTTCCACCAGAAAAGTCGTCAGAAAGATTGAGCGGATGAAGTCCTTTAGAGACTGGGTTTCTCCATAACTGAAACTTTCTAGAATGGTCTCACGACCACGAAGGCTGAGCTTTTGCTTGCCTTGGATGTAAAAGACTCCGATAAAGGTCATAAGCCCCAATCCACCGATCTGGATCAAGAGCATGCAAATCAACTGGCCCCATATATTGTAAGTAGAGGCTACCGGCTGGGTAAAGAGTCCTGTCACACAGACCATGGACACGGTCGTAAAGAGATGGTCAAAGTAGGTCGCTTGTGACGTTGTTGCTTGCACAAAGGGAAGACTTAAAAGGAGAGAACCCAGGAAGATAACTAAGGCAAAACTTAAAAAGATGCGACGGGCTGGCGACAACCGAGACAGCGTCGTATTTGTTTTTCCCAAAAATGATTTGAATAACATAACTACATTCTACCATAAAAACAGTCAGAGCACTCACATATGGTGCACAATGGCAAGACAGAGTTCGAGTGCCTTATCAAAAGCTTCTGATCCCCAGTCACGACTGTCGTAGTTGTCCAGATCCGCTAAGGAATCTGCGGTAAAGAGTAACTCTCCCCAGACAACACCACGTAGCTGAGCTACTGCCGCTAGAGCCGAGCACTCCATCTCCACAACAGCACAGCCTTCTTCCTTGCGATAGGCAACCTTTTCAGCTGTCTCTCGGTAAAAACCATCTGTCGTCCAGGTCATAACTTCCTCATAAGGAATGCCTCTTTTCTCCAAGACTTGCTCAATGGCAGAGATAGCCTCAAGCTGCATCTCCATATAACGAGAAGGCGCTGCATAATGGTAGCTTGTCCCCTCATCTCGCAAAGCGCGAACAGGGACAAGAAAAGCATTTTCCTCTATATCGGCTAGGACTCCACAGGTTCCAGTGGAAATAATTTGCTCCACACCATAGCCAATCAACCAATCCATAAACTGGGACGCTGGGGCAGAGCCCACGGGCGCCTGGGCCAGACAAATCTCCTCGTCCTTGTAGTTGAGGACATAGACTGGATACGTCTTGGTGGCCGAAACGAACTCACCAACACAATCCGCCCCTACTTCCTGAGCATAGCGGTCAATCTCTTCCTCCAAAAACGCATAGATGCACTTCTTTGGCAACTTTAAATCTAGCCCCTCGTGATTTGGCATAAGGATCGCTTGGGGATTGTCGTCAAACTCTAAAATGGGAATCACATGTTTCTGAATCATAGCCCACCTCCTGTAATTTTGTACTATTGTATCAAAAGCTGACGAAGTGTCAAGGAGTTGTCTTTATCAATCCAGAAATCTCCTCTTCCATACACTTGAGAAATCGTTGCACCGCTGGAGAGGTCGGTTTCTGTTTTAGTAAAGTGATTGAGGACTATCACCAAAATACCAAATTCAATAATAAAAAAGCACAAATCTGCATCAGGTAATGTATACCCTTTTATATTATCTTGTACAAGAAGCCAAACCAATAGAATCTAGCCTCCATTTTGTCTAGGCCTACTCTATTTCCACAAACCACCTAAAATCTGTTTTTCTAATAAGTCTAGGTCTTCTTCCTTTATTTCTCCGTTGTCACTAACGATATAAAGCTGAGCGAAGTAAGCCAACAATGGACCAACACAAATACGAACCATTTGAGGAATCGTTAACTCTGGATTTACACGTGGATCTGCTAGCAATTCCTTATGAAGCACTCGAAGTTTATCTTGAATAGCACTCCAGATAAAAATCTGTTCATTTTTTAGTTTTTTATTTGAAAAACTCTCCTGCAGAATGATTTTCATCAAAGCACGATTTTTTTTGAGATAGCTCATACGATCATGGACGAGATAACGAACCCTCTCTTCTGTCGTTTCAAAAGCTAAGAGTTCCTCAAAAAAACTACCGAAAATGCCTGGGACTACAGGATGTAAAATAGCCGTCAGTAAATCATCCTTCGTCTTAAAATACTTAAACAAAGTTGCCTGGCTTAGTCCAGCACGCTCAGCTATGTGAAGAGTTGAGGTCCCATGGTAACTCCTAGTTGATATGAGGTCCACTGCTGCCTGCATGATTTTTTTCTTTCCTTGAGGGTAATTCGCTTCTTCTAAGTAATCTTCAAACGATTCAAAAACAGTCTTATCCATCTAATCTTCACACCTTTTTAGCATTATTTATGTCGATTTCTAAACTTTACGATAACGACGCAATCCAACAATATTAAGAATTGTTAAAATGATCAAGAAAACCATTAAAACACCAAGATTTGACAAAATATCACCAAGATTGTGCCCGTAAAGAATAATCTGGCTTATTGCATCACCAGAATAGGTTAATGGCAAAAATTTCCCCACAGTTAGAGCCCATTCTCCCATGGATGACAATGGAATAATTCCTGAGAAAAAAAGTTGGGGCATAATCACGAGAGGAATAAATTGCATCATTTGGAATTCTGATTTTGCTAGAGTAGACAAGAGAATTCCAAAAGCTAGTGCTACAAGAGCCAGTACTACATTAACTATTATAACATTTAAAATACTTCCTACAACTTCTACATCTAGTAGCCAAATTGCTGCTAAAACGACAACTGCCGTTTGAAAAATCGCAATAATACCGTAAGACAACATATAGCCATAGACGATTTCAGATCGTTTCACTGGTGTTGCTAACAAACGTTCTAGTGTTCCACTGGTGCGCTCTTTCAAAAGCGCCATACCTGAAATCAAAAAGACAAAGAAGAAAACTACAAAACCTATCAAAACCGGAATCATACTGGTAAAGAAGCTTGTATTTTCATCTCCATATTGATAGGACTCCTTGATTTCTGGTATTTTTGCGTCCGAGTCCAATTGTGGAAGAGCTTGTTTGACACGAGATAGTAACTGATCGGTGCCTTCACTGGCGATACTTGTTCGTAACACTTGTCGTATCATAGATGTCTTGGAGACATCTGTATTTGCGTAGTCGACCTGATACTCACCGTCTTTATAAGAAATCACAGCATCGACTTTTTCATTTGCTAGCGCTTCTTTGGCCTGATCTAAGTCTTGATAAGTCTCGATGTCCACATGATCAAGCTCATCCATTTTCGTTACCAAACCAGTTGGTAGATCTTGTGTCGCTAACTTGACATTCACGGTTGTACTAGCTGAAAACATGAGGTTCATCAACCACATGATAAAAACAGGTGCCATAAACATCAGGGCTAGAGTTCGTTTGTCACGAAGTAATTCTTTGATGACTTTTTTTGCAATCGCTATTGTTCTCATTTTACTCACCTTCTGCTTTTAAAAATACTTCTTCAATACTTGAAACTTGATAACTTTCTTTTAAGTGTTGCGGTGTATCAAAAGCAATGATTTTTCCGCCTAATAATAAGCCGACCTTATCCGTCAACTCTGCTTCATCCATAACATGGGTAGTAACTAATATCCCAATCCCATTGTCTCTAAGCGCGAATAATTCTTTCCAGATTTTCTTTCGAAGAGAAGGGTCGATTCCAACTGTCGGTTCGTCCAAAATCAAGAGTTGAGGATTTCCTAACAGCGCGATAGCAAGAGACAAACGCCGTTTCATTCCTCCAGAATAACCAGATACCGCCTTGTTTAAGTAGTCTGTCAGATCTACTACTTGAGCTATATGAGCAATTTCCGCCTTTAGGTCTTTTTTAGAAAGCCCCTTTAGCTGACCAAAAAATTCCAGATTTTCTTGGCCTGACAAGGACTCGTATAAAGCATCTGATTGGGCCATATAGCCAATATCTCCTAAAATATGGCGATTGGGCATAGTGTGATTTAACACTAAAGCTACGCCTCCATCAGCCTTTTCCATTCCTAACGTAGTCTTAATCATAGTTGATTTACCAGCACCAGACGGACCAATTAATCCTATAATTTCTCCTGTCTGCAATTCAAAGCTGACATGATTCAGAACTATTTGATTGTCAAAAGATTTTACTAAATCTTGTAAATGTAGTAATGTTTTCATTTACTTCCTCCTTGGTGAGTGGGTACTCACTTTTTAAATCACAGAAGCTATTATAGTGAGTAATCACTCACTTGTCAAGAGAAAGGGTTAAATTCTTTAAAAAAATAAAACACCAGATTCGTATCTGATGTTTATAATGCACATGTCTTATTTCTAAAAATGTTTTTGAACTTCCTCTCTATACTCCGAAATGGTCTTTCCTGTCCACTTTTTAAAGGCCTATTCTTCCTCTACTTTTCTCAGCCAATCCTACCATCGTCATTGCTATCGCAACTCTAATGACCTTGGCGATGGAAATTCATTTTACTCATTTTTATATGAAACAGACTAAGAAATTTTCAAGACCTAATTGGGAGTTGTTTTAGCTACAATCCACCTCTCAAACACAAAAACTCTCCCTTCTCTTTCGAGAAAGGAGATTTTTTGTTTATCCTTGTCCACTAGGGGCTGGACCGCCGCCTTGAGGGCCTCCATTTGGTCCACCGCCTCCAGGCATAGAGTTGACAATTTCCGTTTGTTTCTCACCGTTGAGATAGATATCTCCACCTGTGTAGGTCGCTGTTCCATCAAAGTCAAAACCTGTTTGACCAGTCATTTTAATGGTTCCACCTGTGACTGTGATATTGCCGTTCGAGTCGATTGGATCTGTGTCTTCTTGGCCGACTTCTACTGTCAGGTTCCCACCGTTCATAGTGAAGAAGATTTCACTCTGTTGGGCATTTTTGTTAGCTGCGTTGACTCCATCATCTGTCGAATAGATGCTAATGTCCCCATTGTTGATAGTGATTGACTTACCTTCAAGTCCTTCTGTCGAATTCTTGACGGTGTAGGTACCACTATCGATAACCAAATCACCTGATGCGTGAATGCCATCATCTCCTGCTGTGACGGTGATGTTGTTGTTGGATAGGTACATGGTTCCGACTGAAGTATCCTCGTCATTGTCCACCTTGACCCCATCTTCTTTGGCATCGATAGTCATGGTCGTTCCAGTGATGTTGAGTTCATCATTGACATTAAAGGCATCGCCAACTGCTGTGATGTTATAGGTTCCACCCGTGATGTGGAGGGTGTCGTTGGCCTTGATACCGTTGTTTTTCTTGCCATCCACATTGAGAGTTCCTTTCCCGTTGATGGTCAAATCCATCTTAGAAAAGAGAGCTGCGTCTGCTTTTTCGTCGCTGTTAGAGCTTGAGTCAGAGAGACTGTTGGTGGTTCCCTCTGCTAGAGTCAAGTAGACATGGCCAGCTGATGTCGCAGAAATTACTGCATTGGTATTGGTCATGGTCGCGCCTTTTAGGACTAGATGAACATCTGCAGACTTATCTGCCGCGATCTTGATCTGCACTCCGTCAGACTGACCTGAAATTACATAGGTTCCAGATTTTGTGATGGTCACTGTTGATTCAGAGACTGTCACCCCATCTCCAGAGACGTTTGCTGATGAGCCAGATAACTCAATTTTAGAAGCTGTGCTTTCGTCATAAGAAGTATCATTGTCCTTCTCTGTAAAATAGGATGATTGGTTTGTCTTTGTTGCAGTTGTTGTGGCACTATTTGTCGTTGCATTGGTATTGGATGTAGTTGTTGACTGGGCACATGCTGCCAGCAGTACCATTGCCGTTAAACTCGTTGCGAGTAGGGTCCATTTTTTTGATTTCATACTTTTTCCTCTCCTTCGTATGATATAGCTAGACAGTCTACAGAAGATTCCTGAAACAAAACTAAAACTTTTCTGAAAGTTTCCTTAAATTCAATTTCGCTCAGTATTCTTTTGAAAGGGCTACTAGAAACAATTTGAGAGTACTAAAATGCATTTAATAGTTTTTAAAAGCAACATCCCCAAGTGCGATGTCACTCTAACCCAAAAAGCCAAAAAAGAAAAATCTATAAGACTAAGATAAAGAAAACTAAAAAGAACAGCCCAAGCTGTTCTTTTTAGTTTTCTTTTACTGGGATTTCCTTGATAACACGCGCAGGATTACCAGCTAGGACGACATTGTCTCCAAAGGACTTGGTAATCACGGCCCCTGCTCCTGCAACGACATTATTTCCCAGTGTCACTCCAGGAAGGACAATGACGCCACCTCCAGCCCAGAAATTGTCTCCGATAGTGATGGGCTTACCATATTCGACCTCTGAATTGCGTTCATCCGGATCCAGTGGATGGAGTGGGGTTAAAAACTGACAGTTGGGGCCAAGCATGGCGTTGTTCCCGATGCGAATCGGACAAACATCCAGCATGGTCAAGTTCCAATTAGAATAAAAATTTTCCCCTAGATGGATATTGACTCCATAATCGACCACCAAGCGTGGATTGATATAAAGATTTTGCCCGGTTGAACCAAACCAAGTCTTGATGATATCCGCTCCCTTCAAGGGATCTTCTTCCTTGTTAAAGGCAACCTGTTTTTGGCGAGAAGCCTGCGCCAAGGCCCGTAACTCTGGGTCCGACGGACGGTAAGGCTCCCCTGCTATCATTTTCTGGTATTCGCTAGCCATCTTATCACCTCACACTTACTTTGGACCCATCATATCAAAAAGCCTTTGAAAGGTCAAGAATAGCCTGCTTTCTAGACTCTCAAAACCAATCCCCTCCAAGTTAAAACAACTTGCTTGACAAAAGCTTAACTTCATGGTTTAATATACCCCATAATGGTATATGTGGAGGTGCCTATGTTTCACTTATTATTTACAAAAATTGACAGTATTTCTACCAGCGAGTTAGAAGCTAAACTCAGAGAACCGATTCAACTACTAGATGTTCGGACGCCTATGGAATTCCGTAGAGGTCATATCAAAAATGCCAAAAATGTTCCTTTAACGGAAATCGGTTCATACACACCTGCGACAAAAGAAACACTTTATGTCATTTGTCACTCTGGTGTACGAAGCAAACTAGCTGCGAAAAAGCTTAAGAAAAAAGGCTACGATGTCATCAATGTACGAGGCGGTATGAGCGCTTGGACAGGTCAGGTCACCTAGAAGCATCAAATGGGCTACGCAGCCTTGAACCTTATCGAAGGTCTGAGCGACCATATCCAATGGTGTCAGCTCAAAGACGATCTGACTAAGGGCAAATAATCCCTAGATGTGCGGACAAGTGGCGAATTTCAGAGTGGTCGACTCAAAGTCGACACCATCCACATTCCCCTAAACGAATTACGGGAACGCTTGGATGAATCGGACAAGAAGCAAACCTACATCCTTAGCTACCACAGCGTTTTACGCAACTATATCGCAGTGCGTATCCTCCAGTAGGCAGGATTTACCGTCCAAAACCTTGATGGCGCTTATTCACTATATAAAATAGCTAATCCAGAAGGAGTCAAATATGGAAACGAGTATCAGCATGGCTGACTTTTATGAAAAATACCTAAATGAAAATCTAAATCTTATCGATGTACGTGAAGTGCATGAATTCCAAGCAGGACATGCACCAGGTGCCAAAAATCTTCCGTTAAGTACCTTGGAGCAAGGTTACAAAGAACTCAAACCTGACCAGGAATACCATGTCATCTGTCAAGGTGGAGTACGCTCCGCATCTGCTTGTGAATTTCTAAGCGCCCAAGGCCTCACCGTTATCGATGTAGAAGGTGGTATGAATGCTTGCCCGGTCAAGTAGAATAATGAAAAAAACCGATTAAGGAACTTAATCGGTTTTTTCATTTCTGCAACCCACTGATATAGGGCTCGTAGCCCGTCGCTTCTAAAAAACGAAACACATTGATGGTATCTAAAAAGAGGTTTTCTCATTGGTATTGGGGGGAACTCATCCGTTTGTCTGACATGATTTCTTTATCGAAATAGACTTAAATGCCTTTGTCTGCATTGTTTATCAATAGCAAATTAGTTTATTTCCGTTTAATCAGGTATCGGATGGCCTTTTCTAGGCGTTCCTTTTGAGCCTCGGGGTCATCTAATGGTTGGTTGATACAGTCAGTGAGATTTTCAGCAATGATCATCTCAATCACGCGCTCAACGCTAGATTTCACTGCTGTCAACTGCGTAACAATATCTGCGCAGTCACGATCTTCTTCAATCATCTTTTGAATTCCACGCAACTGGCCCTCTGAACGTTTCAGACGTGTTATATACTTTGAGTTTGTCATTGATTTATCCTTGGTCACTTTTTCTTCATTATATCTCGAATAAGGGGCTTTGTCAAAATTCACTTCCTGTCTGTATTTGTAGGAGGCAACCTCTCCTCTGTATCAGATAGAAAAAATTGATAAGCATTGAAATGGAAAAGAAACTCTGTCCTCCTTGAAGCTCGATGGGAAATTAAATTTCCTATTAACCAACTGACCTTTATGCGTATATCTTGGACAAATTGGACAAAAAGGCTAGGATCACTATCCCATAGACTATAACTAGAGCCAGCCCAAATCCGATACCAAACCACTTGTAAAACTTGTTCATTCCGCTGTAACGTTCGACATAGGCCCTGGTCGGCTTGTCTGGATCATACCAGACCGTCAGCTCCGAATGAAGGGGGAAATGGGTCTGCATCAAGCGTTTGAAGGAAACAAAGGAGTTGCTGTAGCGAGTGATCGAAGAGGCCAGCATGTCCTCTCTTGTATAGTCCTTTAAAAATTTAGTAGTTCCCCACGGAATTGTGACCGTTTTGAACATAAAATACTGCAAGGTTTTCTTATAAGTAATCCCATCCACCGTGTATTCGACGATAGGTGGATACCCCTCACGAAAACGGCTATAGCCGATAACTGTTCCCTGTACGGATGACTGGGCAAAGCGGACCAACTTCTGATCTCGAAGATAGAGGTAGAGAAAGGTCCCACATACAAACACAAAAGATAGGAAGATGACGATTGTCCCAACTATCAAACCAATCACTTCTTTATTCATATGAACTCCTCCTGTTATTTTATACAGTAAAATCCCAAAACTAGCTCCTCCAGCAAGGGCATCGAAGCCCTTGAGTCTACTCTTCGGATTTTTCTTTTGACTGTTTTTCTCTCAAATCTTTCACAGATTTTGATATGATATCTCTCACCTGTTCGTCAGTAAGTCCTGGAATCTGGTAATAAGGATTATTGGACTCGCTTTTTGACGGCTTTGTTCCTGAACTTTCGGTTTTAGAACCTTGTTCAGTCGAAGACGAGGATTTCGACTCTGAGGAACTGGATTCTTTGGTCTTAGAGGAACTGGACGACTCAGACTCAGGAGACTTGGACGTTCCAGGCGTGTTAAAATCAAGCTTAGGCGGATTGTTTACTTGGACGTTCGGCTGTTTCACAGGTTTATAGAATAGCCCAAAAGACAAGAGTAAGGCTATCAAGATTCCAATACCAGCCAAGGTTCTTTTATTGGCTTCAGCCGAGGGAACCTTTACTCCCTTCGTACTGAGTATTTTCCATTCTGGATGCTCTTTTTCTATGGCTTTTTTCTGTCTCCTAAGAGGACCAAGTAGAAAATGATTAAAAGGCACAATCGTTACCATAGCCACCGTTACAAGCGGGACATAATTGGAATGACTTGATACCAGTAGAACATCGAGTATAGCGAGAAGAATGAAGAGGAAACGCCCCACAAACTTACGAACTTGATGCTCTTTTTTGATCTGCAAATATCTCTCTTGTGACATTATTATTCCCTCTTTTCTATTTCTTCCTTAAATATCACTTTCCCCTGTTCATACTTTCGCACAGCTAAGAGCCAGCGGATAGGGTTGTTTTGGAATAAGAAAAGGTACAACAAGGCAGGAAAGAGACCTGCTAAAGGCGAGAAAAAGATTTGTATATCAAATGCCTCTTGCTTATTGAATGAGTCAATAGTGCCCGGAATTGCAGCAGCAAATATTACTATAGTAGTCATAAAAACTAGTAGCATGACAATCATAAAAGCCAACATTTTCGCAAACGTCGCTTTTTTCTCACTAAAATTTTCCCAGAACAAATTTGAATAAACTGCTTCTTTAAACTCTTTCTTTGTTGCTCCTTGGACTCGTTTCACTCCTTTATATAAGGCGACTTCCATCATCCATATAAATCCAAATAGGATAAAGGAAAGACAAAGAATAAAAATAGGAACCATCCCACTATTATAACGAAGGCCTGAGAAAATTGGTATTGCAACAAATCCTCCGAGTAAACCTAACAAAGAGAATATAGCAATTAAAGGAGCAATCCCCCTATTCGATCTCCTAGCCCCTTCTGTATTTAAAAGGGCACTCTTATCTGCTACAAGAGCTTCTCTCGTTCGCGTGTTATAGTAAACGGCCTTATCACCGCTCTGTCCAATAAAAATTATTTTTCTCATATAAAATCACCACAGTTTCCACCAATCACTACAATCAGAAACTTCAATTTTTATCATAGGTCGTTGATAAAACATCATCAACCACTGGTAATGATAATAGTGTTTCACTCATGTTTCTAGTTCTTCTCTTCCCTAAATAATACTTTCCCCTGCTTGTATTTTCGTACGGCTAAGAGCCAGCGGATTGGATTGTTTTGAAATAGTAGAAGAACCACGCTAATTGGGACGATCGTTGCTCCGATTGGCACCATGAACATCGACGGTTCAAACCATTCATGTTCATAGTAGGGAATGAAGGTCCCAGGTATGGCAAAGAACACAACAATAACAAAAACAAATAGAAGAACGAGGATAACAAATAGATACAAGATGATTTTATCGACTGTTGGTTCCTTATCTGGAGACTTTTTCCAAAATTTACTACTTTCAACTGCTTCTTTAAACTGCTCTTCACTTGCTGGGACAAGCGACTTGGCCCCACTGTAAAAAAGTTTTTCAAATCCATAAACACTTCCGATAAAAACGAAAAGGATAGCGGATAGATGGATTGGAACCATCCACTCACTCAATCTAAAGGGCGCTATCAAAGAACGAATCCAAATGCCGATAATAGCAACTAGCAAGAAAGCAAAGAAGACAACCCAAGGCCACTTGGATTTCTTTGAACTGATGGCACCGTCGGTTTCTGACGAGGCGCTAGACTCTGTCGCTAAAGCCTCTCTCGTCCTTGTGTTATAGTAAACGGCCTTATCACCGCTCTGTCCAATAAAGATTATTTTTCTCATCTTACATGTCTCCCTCCTTCCCTCGACTACCGTCCTGTAATGTCTCCATCAGCTCCTTGAACAGTCGTTTGCGCGTTTTCATCCGAAAATCATAGACTATATATGTAAGAATACCAATCCCTAACATGTACATAAGTAAAAACTGAAAATCAGAAACAGCCAGATAACGATAGGCTGAAAAAATCGTTATTAAAACAAAAATGTAGCCAACTACTGTCAACGCCCTTGATTTTCTCCTAAGTGTTTTGATATTGGCTTTTGTCAGCCGGACTTTTCTGAATCTATCTGTCTTCATGTTACGTCGGGTAGACTTGGCAAGGAGAATGGTCCCAAAAACTAAAAACAGCGACATCAAGATAAAGAAGATTAGATTAAGAGGGGATGAGACATCTCCAAAGGTTTGGTTGAGCAACTTTGACAGCCGTTGGAAGGAATAGATTGCAATAGGGGCTGCAATGGCTGAATAATTCATGCCTTGTTTTACACCGTAGAATACTTGATTCTTCAGATCATAATAGATAAAATAGTCCTCCAGAGGGCCCATACTGATTAAATTTTTTACACTTGTGTCCATCTTATTACCATTTCCTAAACTCAATACGGATGTTCAAACAAAGTTCTACTTTCTCTTAAAAGCATCGTGACAACGATTGCCAGCATTCTAGCTGATTTTGGGCATTTGCCTTCCTAGAGAAAGAAAAGTTTATTAGTATTATAGCATGAACCCCCAGAAAATGAAAAATATCCCCGACCAATACCTTTGCCAGAGCCAAGAAAGCTTTCGTCATTTCATAAAAAAGCGGACAAGTCCGCATTATAAAAACAGAATGCGAGCTTATCCGCCTTTTCCTATGTCTCTAAAATAAATAATGTGTTTTCCTCGTCTCATCGTTCCAAGCGAATGCGAGTCACAATCCCATCTGGGTCTACAAGATCCAACTCACTCGAATTTAGCCACTTAATCGGAGATTCTAGCTCTTGTGCTTGCTGAACGATGTCCAAGAGTTCTTCCTTGCTTTCGACCTCAAGGACATAGTAGGCCAAGCCTGGCAAGCCTTGCTCACGCGGAGCCAGCCCTTTTCCAGCCCATTCGTTGACAGCCAGGTGGTGATGGTACTGACCAGCCGCTATCCAACTAGCACTAGGAATGCTAAATTTATCTTCTAGTCCTAACACCTTTTGATAAAACTGGCTCGCCGCATGGCTATCCTTCACCGATAGATGGATATGCCCCATTCTCGTCCCTTCAGCTAGGATAAAGGGATCCACCTTTTCCCCTAACTCATAGATGTCCTGTGCCGCAAGGGCTTCGGTCACACCGATAATGCGATCGTCTTCTCGAATATCCCATGAAGACACTGGCTTATCACGGTAGAGTTCAATGCCATTTCCTTCCAAATCCTCTAGATAAATAGCCTCACTGTATCCATGATCTGCACCCCCAACCAGAGGAATCCGCAAATCACTTAGGTGTTTCAAGACATCTGCCAAGGCTTTTCGTGTCGGCAACAAAATCGCCAGATGGTAGAGCCCATAATGCTCCCTTACTTCGCCAGACTTTTCTGCCTGAATCAAGTGAACCAAGGCTTTTCGACCAAGTCCCAAAATCGCTTCTGTCTCTGTTTGGGATAAAATCTCCAAGCCAATAATCTGGTGATAAAAAGCCGTTTGACTCGTCAAATCCTTGACATTTAAAACCGCCTCTGCTAGATAAATGTGGCTTTGGTATGCATAAGTCATCGAGTGTCTCCTTTTGTTGTAACTTTATTAATTACATCAATTATACACTATTGAAATAAAATGTCAACGAAGACAACTCAAAAGAGCTGGAAACCAGCTCTTCTTTTTATTTTACAACAAGCTCATAGCGAGTTTTGCTGGTGAAGGTTTGACCTGCTTTGAGAATGACTTGGTCTTTGAGGTCACTGTGAATGGCATCTGGTAAAGCTTGCGCTTCCAGGGCAATCCCATTGTGTTGCAGCATTGGCTGACCAGCTATGAGCACGCTCTCATCCACAAAGTTTGCTGTGTAGACCACAAAGCAAGGGGCCTCTGTCTTGAAAAGCAGGAAGCGACCTGAGTTTTGGTCATAAAGGAAACCAGCATTGTCATGACCGGCAGGAAGGGCAAATGGGTGATCCAAACCAGATACCAGCTGGATTTGCTCATCTTCCTCTGCAAAGATGTCCTTCAGCAAAGCTCCATTGTAGATATGTTTAACCACATCACGAGTAGCATCTGGAGTCTTAGCCGGAACACCGTCCGGAGCGATTGGATAAATGCCCTCCGTATTTAACTGAAAGACATGGCGGTCAACTGTCTGCGTGAAATCACCAGACAAGTTGAAGTAGCTGTGATTAGTTGGATTGACAAGCGTATCCTGATCTGTCGTCACCTTATAGCTGACTTCGTAGGCACCACTTTCTTCCAAATGATAGCTGATCCATATCTTGAGATTGCCAGGAAATCCTCCTGTCCCGTCTGTACGCTCTGTGTAGAGGGTCAAACCATGGTCGCTCACCTCAGTCAATTCAAATAAGCTCGCATCCCAACCTGTTGAACCACTGTGGTTACAGTTGCTAGCATTATTGACTTCAAGATCATAGGTCTTGCCATTAAGCTCAAATGTCGCACCTGCAATACGGCCCGCTACAGGACCTACACTTGCTCCATGCTTGGGACTATTGCCTACATAGCTATCAAAATCATCAAAGCCCAAAATCAGATTGGCAAAATTCCCAGCCTTGTCAGGCGTGACATAGCGCAAGATGGTCGCACCATAGGTCATAATTTCTAGTTGGTAGCCACTGTCAGTCTCAAAGCGATAGGCCAAGACATCCTTACCCTCATGATTTCCAAATACACGTTCTGTGTATGCTTTCATTCTTCTCTCCTTTGATCCATTTCTCTTAAGTAAACAAACCATAGAGAGTGTATTCACCATCTATGGTTGTAGTTTCTATTTTCAGAATCCTTTGTCAGAAAACCTAAGCATTTGCTTAACAAAAAGGGATTCCTCTATATTTGTTTTATGCTTCCACTCGTTCAGTCCATGACGTCGCTGTTGTTTGAAGAACCTTGTTGAGTTCGTCAATGTTCTCAAATCCAGTTGTACGCAACCACTCACGAGCTGCTGTTTCACCGTCTTTGATGTAGGCTTCAACTGATCCAGCCCATGTAGCACGGCCACAAAGAACTCCGTTGAAGTTTGCGCCTGATTCGTGGGCAAAGACAAGTGTTTCTTGGAAGAGTTTAGCTGACACACCTGCACTCAAGTAGATGTATGGAAGATTTGTTGCTTCGTCTTGTGCTTTGAAGAAGGCTGCTGCTTCTTCACGTGTATGAACGATTTCACCATCACCAAAGCCTTCAACGTATTTGACGTTGACTGGAACTTCCACTTTCAAGACATCGATGTTGAAGCGTGGGTCTGAGAAGACCTTCATGGCACCGATAACCTTGTGTGGTTTTACTTTTGCGTATTCTGCAGAACCTGCGTCAGCGATTTTTTCATCGTAAGCCAAGATTTCAAGGAAGAATGGAATGTCTTCCGCCACACACTCTGAACCAATGCGTTCGATGTAGGCTTGTTTTTGCTGGTTGAGTTCGTCAGAGCTATCTACATCGTAGTAAAGCAAGAACTTAACAGCATCTGCACCTTGTTCCTTGATGCGTTTGGCAGACCAAACATCCAAGCAGTCAGGCAAGCGTTTGGTGCTTGTTGTGTCGTAGCCAGTTTTCTCATAAGCAAGGAGAAGACCAGCATTTGGTGCAAGAGCTTTTGTAGCTGGAAGACCATACTCAGGGTCAAGAAGCATAGAGGATGCGTATTTTGTCAATTCATCTGCAACCAATACTTTAAGTTCTTCCATTTGAGCAACTGTTGGCTCTTCTGTTTGATATTGAGCCATGAGACGTTTCAAAGCGCCACGTTGGTCAAAGGCAAGAGCTGAGATGATGCCGTTCTCGTCAGAGAGTTTTTGCAAGCAAGCTACTTTATTAGGACTTAATTGTAATTTACTCATAGACACTTCCTTATTTTTGATATTCATGAATGATCACACCTTGTACCACACGGTTTACAGTGCCAGTAGGAGATGGTGTATCTGGTTTATTTTCTACCTTGAGTGAAGTCAATAGGGCAAAGAGTTGGGCATAAACGATGTAAGGGAAGACACGGTAAATATCATTCAAGACACCGCCACAACTAAGGGACACTTCCTTGACATTTTCAAGACCAAAGGCTTGATCACTCAAGAGCACGACACGACGGGCGATGTGATCACCAGCCACTTCACGAACCAAGTCCAAGTCGTACTTGCGAGTGTAGTCTGTCGTTGTGCCAAAGATCAAAACAACTGTATCTTCGTTGATAAGAGATTTTGGACCGTGACGGAAGCCAACTGGGCTTTCATACATGGTCGCCACTTGACCAGCTGTTAATTCCAAAATCTTGAGCTGAGCTTCATGAGCAAGTCCAAAGAAAGGACCAGCACCAAGATAGATGACGCGGTTAAAGTCGAGGTCAACCAGCTCTTTAACATCTTCTGCATTGTCTAGAATCTTACGCGCAAGGCTCGTCACAACTTCAAAACGTTGAGCTTTCACAGCAAATTCTGTAGGATCAAAGACCAAGAGAGCTGTTAGCATCATGGACGTAAAGCTAGAAGTCATGGCAAATCCAGCGTCATTGGAAGCAGCTGGTTGCAAGAGCAAAAGATTGCGCTCATCGCCATGAGCTTGAAGAGCCAATTTACCATCTGCAGCACATGTAATGGTCACTTGATAGAGGTCATCAACCAAGGCTTTGGCCAAATCAACCGTCGCCACACTTTCAGGTGAGTTCCCACTACGAGCAAAGGAAACAAGAACAGTCGCCACATCTTTTTTCAAATAAGTTTCTGGATTGGCAACAATATCTGTTGTCGCAATAGCATTGAAATTCCATTTGCGCTCGTCATAGACTTCCTTAAAGTATGGCACCAAGGTATCTCCCACATAAGCAGAAGTACCAGCACCCGTCAAGATAACCTTGATATAGTCATGTTTATCAGCGATACCTTGCAGAAAGGCTGCAATTTCTTCACGTTTCGCTTGATAGGCTTCAAAAGCTTCTTTCCATACATCAGGCTGTTGGTAGATTTCACGAGTCGTGATTTCTGCACCCAGTTCAAGTAATTCTTCTTTTGTGTAATTTAGCATAGAGTTCCTCTAATCTATTATTGTTTCATTCCTATTGAAAATATGGGAATGGGATTGACTCCCATTCCCATGTATATTCTATATAAGATGCTCTAAGTTACATCTTATACTCAATGAAAATCAAAGAGCAAACTAGGAAGCTAGCCGCAGGCTGTACTTGAGTACGGCAAGGCGTCGCTGACGTAGTTTGAATTTGATTTTCGAAGAGTATTATTCATCTTCGTCATCATCGAAGCCCGCTAACAGATCATTGACTTTCACAATGCTTTCTGCAGCACGGCTCTTGTAGTCCGCATCTGCACCCGTAAGGCTCGCATTGATAAATTCAATCACCATTGGAAGATTCATCCCTGCGTAGAGTTCAATGTCGCGACCTTCCATGATCAAACGGCTTACCACGTTACATGGTGTACCACCGAGAAGGTCCGCAAAGACTAGGAAATCATCCAATCCTTCGATAGCAGCTTCAAATTTTGCAGTAAATTCTTCTGGGCCATCTTCTGGAAGAAGAGCCACTGCATGAATGTTGTCCTGTGGACCCATGATCATTTCTGTGCTACCTTTAAGTTCTTCACAGAAACGACCATGACTCACCAAAATTAATGATTTACTCATAAATTATGCGCCCATTCCAAGCAAGAATTTACCGATGAATGAAAGACCTACTGCAAGAACGATAATGATACCGAT
Organism: Streptococcus oralis; assembly: GCF_022749195.1. Classification (NCBI taxonomy): domain Bacteria; kingdom Bacillati; phylum Bacillota; class Bacilli; order Lactobacillales; family Streptococcaceae; genus Streptococcus; species Streptococcus oralis. The sequence continues at coordinate 67,724 of NZ_CP094226.1, read as the reverse complement.
CGCTTTAGTAGAGTTCATACCTTTCTTACCAAGCAACCAGAAGATAAAGGCAGTAAAGATTGCTGGAAGCAAGCGTGGGAAGATTGAGTTCAAGATGTCTTGGAAGTCAATCATCTTTTCACCGATTGGCAATTTGTAAGAAATGTCAAAGTTGATCATTGTTGCTACAAGAGCACCCATCATGAAGACACCAAGTACAGATGCAGCATCAATCAAAGCTGTCAAAGTACTTTGCATGTTGTTGATAAGGTTAACCCCTTCTTTGTAGGCAAATTCCAATTGTTTCCAACGGAAGATGTCATATGCAACTGCAACTGCGATCCAAAGGAAGATACCCCATGGTTGGCCAGCGATAGCCATAGTTGCTGCGATAGATCCCATGATAGCAGGTACAAGTGAACCAAAGATAGTATCTCCAAGAGGAGCAAATGGTCCCATCAAACCTGTCTTGATACCGTTAACGGCATCTTTTGAACCCACACCATCTTTTTCTTCCATGGCAAGGTCAAAACCAGCGATAATTGTGTGGAAGAATGGTGAAGTGTTGAAGAATTGAGTATGAACTTTCATCATTTCTTTCAATTCAGGAGTTCCATCCCCATACATTTTACGCAATTGAGGCAAGATCATGTAAAGGTAACCAGAAGCTTGCATACGTTCGTAGTTCCAACCTAATTGGAAAGTAAACAAGCTACGTTTGTTGATTTGATTAAAATCTTCTTTTGTTAATTTGTAATTAGAATTCGTCATCTTCAATTTCCCCACTTTCTGATGGTGTAGAAGGTGCTGCTACAGCTACTTTTTGGCTGTTCTTAAAGTGAACAACTGCAAGGAAGATACCTACGATAGAGATACCGATCATAGACAAACCTTTGAAGTTGTTAGCAAAGCCAATCTTTTCAGCAACATCAGCAGGAAGAGTACCAAGAATACCCGCAACAGCTCCACCAAGACCTGTTACATATGAGTAAAGAACAGTCAACATAGCTGTCAAACCGAATCCCATTGCAAGGTAGTGAAGGTTACGTTTAACTGGAAGGTAACGAAGCAAGATTGCAAATCCAAGACCTGGAAGCATACGACCTGCAAGTGTCAAACCGTCTGCAACCCATTGGTATTCTTTAACAAGGTTTACAACACCTTGTACGAATTCTCCACCAAAAGCAAGAGCGAAGAACACTGGAAGGGCACGAGAAAGAGCCCATGGAAGCGCGCCAAGTAGGTAGTTGCGTTCGATACCTTTGTAGTCAAAGCGTTCGATCGCAGCATCAATACGGTGTGCAAAGAAAGTAGTTGTCATACGTCCAAGAACGTCGAAGTATGTCAAAAGTGCTGCTACTGGTACAGCGATTGTTGTAATCGCAAGGTCTGTATCAATACCTTGAGAGATAGAGAATGCTGTTGCAAGAACCGCACCAGAAGTTGCGTCAATACGAGAAGCACCACCGAAGGTACCAACCCCGAGAACGAACAACTGCAAGCTACCACCGATAAACAAACCAGTTGTCACATCTCCCATGATCAAACCAGTAATGAAACCAGCGAATACAGGGGAACCTGCAGATGAAACGATTGTCAACTCATCACAGATTTGATAAGCTGAGTACAAAGTGAGAAGTAAAATTTGCCACCATTGTATCATAACAATGACCTCCTAAAAATTTTTTCCTATTTTAATAAGCTCAAAAAGTCTGAAACTGGATCATTTGGAACCATTTGAGCAGTGAGTTTCACACCTTTTTCTGCTAGTTTGTGGAAATCTTCCACATCCTTGTCTACCACGTTGATAGAACGTGTGATAGAGCGAGTTTCTGGTGTTTGAGACATATTGCCGACGTTGAGTGTTTCAAGCGGAACACCTGCTTCAACCAAACCAAGGAAACGGTCTGGTTTACGTGCAACGATAAAGAGACGTTGGCTATCGTATTTACCAGCAAGGATATTTGCTGCTGCTTTCTCAACTGGCAAGATACTGAGTTTCACACCTGGTGGTGTCGCAAGTTTCAAACCACTCTTTTCAATATCGTTGTTAACAACTTCGTCGTCTACAACCATAATGCGTGAAACATTTAGTTTTCCAGCCCAAAGATTGGCTACTTGACCGTGGATCAAACGTCCATCGATACGGCATCCTACAATTGTCATAAGTTTTCCCCCTTTATGTGTTTTAGTGTAGGTTTATGAGTTAAATGAATCTCTTCTTTATATTCGCCCTCAGTTTCAAAGATGATGATGCGGTTAGCACCTTCCTTGAGATAGCTATGAGGGATATAAAGTGAGAGGGTCGGGCCGACGTTCCAGAAACGTCCTAAGTGACGCCCGTTGACAAAGGCAACTCCCTTACCAAACTCAGACAAGTCTAAGTAGGTATCCTTCGGCTCTTCAACAGTAAAGTCGAAAGCGTAAAAGGCTGGCTGTCCTTCTGTCCATCCTTTTGAAAAATCAATCTTCTCAGGATTATCCAGTGGCAGTGGATATTGTTTCCAATTCAGTAAGAAATGTAGATCTTTGCAGACACCTGTACGAATTCCTTTACGTTGCGTATCTGCCAAGAACTTATGACCGTAGTTGACACGCCCCATATTTTCAATCAAGATGTCAATCTCTGAAAAGCCTTCTCGATTGCCCTGACAGTAGATATCTTCACCAATCTCTGTCTGGTATTGAGTAGCAATCCATTGACCATCTACAAAGAGTTGAGCTCGGTCACGTCCATCGATGATACGGAGACGTTCCTCTTCTGCATCCCAACTTGCCTCAGTGCGGTAGAGAAGGTAGCCATAACTTTGACCAAGTTCTTCCATCGCTTTTGGATAGAGGCTTTCAGTAGGACTAGAGAGATTATCCAGGGTTTCAAACAAGGAAACTTTTTCGACCAATGGAATGGACCCTATCTCCATGCTTTCCTTATAGAGTGGTTCCAACTGTGGATACTCTGGGAAGTGGGTTGCCATCATCTTCTTGACTGCTAAGTATTTAGCAGTTGGATTTCCTTCTTCATCGAGAAGGGCATCATAGTCGTAAGATGTGACTTGTGGCAAATCCAGAGTCCCTCGAGCTGAGCAACCATTCATGAAACCAAAGTTTGTCCCTCCATGGAACATGTAGAGGTTGATAGAGCCTTGCTCCAATACCTCTCGAACAGCTTCTGCCAATTCTTTAGGATCCCGTGTGATGATGGGTTCTTTCCAACGGTTGAACCAACCATCCCAGAATTCCATACACATGAGGGGCCATTTCTTGCCATGCTCATCAAAGAATTCCTGCATCTGTGAAAAGTTGTACGGAGCTTTAGAACCGAAGTTTCCTGTCACAAAGAGGTCGTCTTCGATCAAGGTTCCGGCTTTCAGAGTAGCCCTCCATGGGCCATCTGAAGTAAAGAGTGGGCAATCAATCCCTCGGTCTTCCATCAATTTTCGAATTGCTCGTAGATAAGACTTATCTTCTCCATAAGAGCCATATTCATTTTCGACTTGCATCATGAGAATGTTTCCACCATTATCCAACAAGCGAGGTACAAGCCTTGGCAATAATTGGTCATAATAGCGAGCAACAGCCTCGATGTAGGCCGGGTCGGACGAGCGAATTCGCATGTCCTTGGTCAAGAGCCAAGCCGGCAAGCCACCAAATTCCCATTCCGCACAGATAAATGGAGACGGGCGTACAATGGCATAGAGACCCAGATCTTGTGCAATTTGAAGAAATCTCTCCAAATTTCTGGCACCTTCAAAATCAAACTCCCCTTCAACAGGTTCGTGTAAATTCCAAGCCACATAGGTCTCGACTGTATTAAAGCCAAGCGCCTTTAAGTTATAGAGAGAATGATACCAATCCTCTGCTGGAATCCTAAAATAATGAATGGCGCCGGACAAAATCTTGAACGGTTTTCCGTCTAAATAGAAATCGTCCTCAATTTTAAATCTGGTCATGTTATTACCTCTGACGAATTAAGTTTGCGCTTTCATTTATTATAATATTAACTATAATCAAATCTTTTGCATTTGTCAATAGGTTTTAGAAAATTATTTAAAATTTTTCTATTTTTTTACTTACCGTTTACCGAAATTATCTAAAAATAGCATGAAAACGATCTTTTTATGTATGATAATTCACAAGAACATCAAATGAATTTTTTTACATGTAAAATAACATTTTTAGTCTATTATTTTAATTTTTTGACCTTAATACTACTCTTTTCTTTATATTTGTGGTAAAATCAAAATTGGAGAAAGAGAATCGAGGTGAAATTTATGGCTATTCCTAAATACCAATATATTAAAGATGAATTAAAAAACAAAATCATCTCTGGTCAATTTGCAAGCGGAGATAAATTTTATACAGAAGCCGAATTGATCGCGATGTACGATGTGAGTTCAATCACAGTTGTTCGTGCCCTAAATGACCTTGCTAAAGACGGCTATATTGTCCGTCAACAAGGTAAAGGAACTTTCGTTTCACGTGCCCGTAAGCACAAACTCGTTGAGTTTTCAGATGTCGAAATCTTTGAAACAAAAGACGATAAAGTTACTGTCCTTTCTATCGAGCGCGGAAACAAACTTGAATATTTAGATAAACTTGGACTACGTGGAGATCAATTCTACTATAAGATTGAACGTATTCGTCAGACAAACGACGTAACATACATCTACCACACATCTTATATTCCTGAGCAATACATCAATGCCAATTATCCAAATCTTGATTATTATAGCTCTATCTATACACGTTTCAAATTGGATTACCGCATTCACATGAGTGATGAACACTTTGAGGAAATCAACGAAATCGCATTCCCAACACCAGAGCATGCTGCTTCTGTACTCGGAATCGATACACAATTCCCAACTGTCTTCCAAACGAAGACTACAAAACTTGAGGCCACTGGCCAAGTCCTTGCCTATAGTGAAACTTATAAGCGAGCAGACTACTACAAAATCAAATTCATCTCATGTAACCGAGGTCATTAAGAAAAAGCTTGAGCCTAGCTTTGACTGTACCCCACAAGTTAGATTTTTTCCGTCTAACTTGTGGGGTGTTTTATTATGAAATTAACTTATGATGATAAAGTCCAGATCTATGAACTCAGAAAACAAGGGCAAAGCTTCAAACAGCTTTCAAAAAGATTTGGTGTAAATGCTTCTGGTCTAAAGTACATGGTGACATTAATTGACCGTTATGGAATAGAAATCGTTAAAAAGGGGAAGAATCGTTACTATTCCTCTAAATTGAAACAAGAAATGATTGAGAAAGTTCTGCTGGAAGGTTGTTCACAAAGAAGTGTAGCTTTGGATTATGCTTTACCCGACCGTTCGCTGTTGACAAATTGGTTGGCGCAATACAAGAAAAACGGGTATACTATTGTTGAGAAAACAAGAGGGAGACCAGCTAAAATGGGACGTAAACGAAAGAAAACTTGGGAAGAAATGACTGAACTTGAGCGACTTCAAGAGGAGAATGAAAGCTTACGGACTGAGGTAGCCTACCTAAAAAAGTTAAAAGAGTTAGAGGAAAGGGACGAAGCCCTAGAGCGAGAAAGGCAGAGACAGTTAGAGAAATGGTTTCAGGAGGATTTCGACTAGATTTACTTCTTGAAGTGGCTCGTTTAGCTCGCTCAACTTACTACTATCAGTTGAAGGAACTAGATGGGCTTGACAAAGATAAAGAGCTTAAAACCGAAATTCAGACTATTTATAATGACCATAAAGGCAACTATGGCTATCGGAGAGTTACTCTTTAACTAAGGAATCGTGGTTATTCAGTCAATCATAAAAGAGTTCAACGTCTGATGAAGGTCCTTGGTCTAACAGCTCGAATTCGTCGGAAACGAAAGTATTCTTCCTACCAAGGAGAGATTGGTAAGAAAGCAGAGAATCTCATTCAACGCCAGTTTGAAGGGTCGAAACCGATGGAAAAGTGCTACACGGATGTGACAGAGTTTGCCATTCCAAATAGCACACAGAAACTCTATTTATCGCCTGTTTTAGATGGCTTTAACAGTGAAATTATTGCTTATCATCTTTCTACTTCGCCCAATTTAGAACAAGTGAAAGCTATGCTGGAGCAGGCCTTTACAGAGACACACTATGAGAAGACCATTCTCCATAGTGACCAAGGCTGGCAATATCAACACGATTCTTATCATCGGTTCCTAGAGAGTAAGGGAATTCAGCCATCCATGTCACGCAAGGGCAACAGCCCAGACAACGGTATGATGGAATCCTTCTTTGGTATTTTGAAATCCGAAATGTTTTATGGTTATGAGAGGAACTTTAGGTCTTTAGAAGACCTTGAACAAGCTATTGTAGACTACATTGATTACTACAACAACAAACGAATTAAAGTCAAACTAAAAGGACTTAGTCCTGTGCAATACAGAACTAAATCCTTTGGATAAATTATTTGTCTAACTTTTGGGGTCCGTACATTCTATAAAAATAGGCCCCAATATAATCTAACAATCATTATCATCCAGAAGATTTTTAGTTTCTTTCTTGACATCATCCAGAAGAGATGTTTCAGGTAAATCTGTCTGAACATTAATATCTAACCAATTTCTATTGAACCACTTCATAAAATACCGTAGGGACTTTATAACATCATATATAATCACCAATGTTAGAACTCCTAATGGTATTAAAGATAAATTCTTAAATATAGAACCAAGTTGAGTAAAATAAGAAATCAGGACTGCAGGCTTATTCAGAAGTAAAGCTACTAGAAATAAGCAGGGAGTCCAAAAATTGATGAGCTCTTGACCAATGTCAAAAACGACCTGATCAATCTCCCCCAAAAAATGGTTATCTTCATTTTTAGTAAAAAAACGTCCTTTTATATCTCTACAAAGTATCAAAATAAGAAACACAGTAAGAACAACTGCAAGTATCTGTAAAAGATACATCGAAAACCGTCCTATAAGTTGCAAAAGAACATCTTTCGTAAATTCAGTAAACCCTAAAAAAAAGAGAGCTAATCCTACAATTGGTAGAAGATGTAGGAAAATCTCCTGTTTATTTTTTGGTTTTTTATGTGTTTCCTGATAGTTTTCTCCTGGACGATTCATCTAATCCATCTCCTACACATAGTCTGTAAAATAATTAATATTCTACTATTATAGCACATTCATTTTTAGAAGCAAATTGATAACAGAAACTTATGAAACGAAGTAGTAAATACCCTCTATTCGTCAGTTGAACAACTCCCTTTAATTTATAAAAAATGAGCTAATCTAACTAATAGTATAAGTTTAAGAAAATCCTTTTTTATAAAAAACAAAAAGCTCATTCTTATTTGGGTGTTGTCTTTCGTGAGGACGCCAACAAGACCTTGAATAAACAATTAGCTTTTAACTTGAACGTGCTGGATAAGTTTTGTTTAGCTGTGCTTAAACAGTTAGATGTTGGCAAGAAAATGAGTTTGAGACGGAAAAAATTCAACTTAAGGATGAACTTTGACCAGTATTTGAAGAAATTAATCTAGTCAAAAAAGTGATCGTCTATGGTAAAACAGAGAAGAAACATTCATACGTTTGTCGTGTCTATTAGTGAAGATAGTTGACAAAAGGGGAAAAATAAGGTATAATAAAGATCTAATAGTGGATTTAAGCATTTGTTGTTTAAACCCAAAGCCCTTATCTATTGCGCTAGATAAGGGCTTTTTTATGTTCTTTTATTGTGAACAAGGGTTATTTTTGGCGACGCTTTTTACGACGGCGCGTTTTTTTCGAACGTTTCTTACGAAACTTTCTTTTTTCAAATAGTTTATCCACACATTTTTTGACAAAATGTATCAGAATTTGTTCAACTATTCGAAGAAGAATCTCCATTAGTATTAGTGGATTATTCATGTGTATTCTCTCCTTTCGTTAGGATGTGCTAATCTCAGTCTTTAAGACTTACAATCAACACTTGAAAGGAAGTAGGGGTGATTGCCATGGCAATCTTCTATCTTGATTAGATATCCTCCTTACTTCCACTACAGTAGAAGCAGGGACGAGCCCAAACTCTTACTGAAAGTAACCACTGCTAACATCAAATCGGCTTAACAGTGATGGGTATCTCTTTTCCTCCTTTCCATTGCTGGACATATAAAAAATAAGCAGCTTACATACTTTCCCCGAATTGTTCAGAACCGTTGTGTCCCTTCAAATTCGGTGTTTGCTAACAGTCGCGCATACCCTGCTCTTCCGCAAGATAGGCACGACCCAAACGTAACAGTTCCCTAAATATAAAAAAGCACACTGAAAAACAGCCCCAATTGATCTTTTCTTATCAATCAAGACTCCCTGTTGCCACGGATTTCAGACTTCTCTGAATCGTGATGACACAACAGGCTTTTTCAAGTGTGTTTCATTCCTTTTTTAGGTTACCGCGCGGTCTTGTTCCTCCTAGAGGCTGCTTTCATCTAATCCGACCGGTAGATGTTTCTCTATCAATAAATGATAAAGAGGATGAAAGGGACCCGTCAGTGTTAAAATAAAGACAATGCTTTATCAATTCCAGCTCACTGAGCGTTTTTCTTTTGAACCGAACTATCGGTTCCTCTCATTCTGGATCATAAGGGATAAAAATAAAATTTTTACATGACTAGTTTAGAGTTGAATTATTCAAATCTTTGAGTTATAATGAAAATGTAAAAGATAAACAAGCTCAATTAAACCGTCGTTTTATTAATTGAGGTTTGTAAGATTTAAATGAATCTTCATCTTTTGCATTTTCTTATTTAAAGAAAATCGGGATTCCAAATCTTATTTTCTTTATCATGTGTTTTTCAGCTATTGTGAACAAGGGGATTGAAGAACTAATTGTTTCTGCTTTTTCGTAAGAAACGGGGTGAGCGCCACGGCAATCTTCTATCTTGATTCGATATCCTCCCTATTTCCACTACAGTAGAAGCAGGGACGAACTAAAACTCTTACTGAAAGTAACCATTGCTAACATCAAATCGGCTTAACAGTGATGGGTATCTCTTTTCCTCTTTTCCATTGCTGGACATATAAAAAATAAGCGGCGTAAGCCGCTTACATCCTTTTGAACCGAACTATCGGTTCCTCTCATTCTGGATCATGAGAGATAAAAATAAAATTTTTACATGACTAGTATAGCAATTGAATTATTCAAATCTTTGAGTTATAATGAAAATGTAAAAGATAAACAAGCTCAATTAAACCGTCGTTTTATTAATTGAGGTTTGTAAGATTTAAATGAATCTTCATCTTTTGCATTTTCTTATTTAAAGAAAATCGGGATTCCAAATCTTATTTTCTTTATCATGTGTTTTTCAGCCTAGAACTGTTGTTCGAACTGAATCAACTTTTTACTAACCTAGATTGTGGTTATCTGAGTTAGTGAACCAGCTTCTTAACAGAGGCTGGTTTTTTAGTTATTAAAAATCCCAAAGTGCTTAACTTTGAGATTCTAACTTTAAAAATACCTTATTTTCATTCCTATATTATAGTTACTTCTATATAATCGAAAGAAGATAAATTTAGTATCAGTCAATCACTCCATATTTTACAGGAGTACTATTAACCTGTTTTAAGCATCTGGCACAATAGCAATTTTCGCTAAATTCTAAAATTTCTCCATCTACTAACATACTATTAGCAGGATATACTTTTAAATACGGGTAATAATGAGAAAGCAACCTCTCATAACTACTAGCTTCATCTACAAAATCTCGTGCAATTTGTTCAAAATCGTAAAGCCTCAAATAAATCATTGTTTGTAATGAGAAAATAACATAAATCAGAATATTTTTCACTAAGAAACTCTCGATAAAAAACATTTCCCTTACTACAATGGGGACAAACAGAAAAACGTTTGACTCTATTATTGCGAAACCACTTGTCTAAAAAACTTTGCAAATATCTTTTATTTTGACCAAACTTTAATGCAATGACTGGCAATAAAAGAAGAGATACTGTCAATAATTATGTGTAAACACTCAAGTAGAGTTACGGAGTTTTAATCAAATAAAATTTCAAGTGTGTCAGAACATTGGCCAAACCCTTTATGGATGCGTTGACTTTGCTTGAAATTATAATCTTTAAACAAAGTAACTAACTAACGTTCCAGAGACTCCTCGTTAGGAAAAAGAACCTTCTTTTTCGTTTGACGTTTGATTTCTTTGTTGAGATACTCAATGAGGTTTGTCGAATAAATGCTATGCCAAATATGGTAGGGAAACTGATAAAAAGTTAAAAAATTGTCCGTATTCTCCAGACTTTCCATTATTTTTTATACTTTGGTTTCCATTACGATCTCTAGGAATGCTCAACTGAACAGTCCCATATTTGGTTTCAAATTTCCGTGAATAGCTTCCATTACGCCTAGTCCCAGAATTATAGCCTACTTTATCGTAAGGTTCATACCCTAAAAGGGCTGACAACTCTGCTTGAAGAGGGTCATTCATAGCTGTTTTAAGAGAAGTACGGAAAAATTTATCAATATCTTGCTTTGGGGCTAGGAAGTTAAGTAGTTCAGTGCTAAACTGAGTCATAGGAATAAATCTCTTTCTAGTAATGTTTCGCAACTCTACTATAACGGATTTATTCCTTTTTGTGTTTACACAACTTATTGTATACTACCCAATTTTCTCCTAAATCTTATGATTTCCTCCATTTATTATAGTTCTTATATAAACCCACTTGACATTTTACTCCTTAGATAATAAAATAAAATTGGTTTTATGTAAACGCTATCATATATGATAATAACAAGGAGGTTTTGTCATGAAACTAGAAAAGAAACAGCGCTTCTCCATCCGTAAATACGCGGTTGGGGCAGCTTCTGTACTTATAGGATTTGCTTTTAGCGCTCAAGTCGTATCTGCCGACGGGATTACTCCAGCTCCAACAGCTGAAGAAACTGTTCAAACTATTCAGGAGAATCCACAAGCAGTCAAAGAAACTGTAGACTCCAAAGTTCCAGAAAAACTGGAAGAAAAGGCTGACAAACCTGTAAAAGAGGAGGTCAAAGAAGACCAGGAGGATCCTCGAACAGTTGCTCCAAAAACAGAAGAGTCAAGCGCACCAGTTGTGACAGAAAATGCTACTCCAACTCCTACTGCCGAGAAAGAGAGTCCTGCCCCAGCTGAAACTCCTGCCGAAAGCACTCCTTCAGAAAAGAAAAATGAAGCCGTCACACCTGCAGTAGCCACTCCTAGCACGGAACGAGCAGCTCAGGTAAATGAAAAACTGGCAAAACGAAAAATGATCTCAATCGACGCTGGACGCAAGTATTTCTCTCCAGACCAACTCAAAGAAATCATCGACAAAGCCAAACACTACGGTTATACTGATCTTCATCTACTAGTTGGAAATGACGGCATGCGTTTTATGTTGGACGACATGACGATCACAGCAAATGGCAAAACCTATGCCAGTGAAGATGTCAAACGTGCACTCGAAAACGGAACTGATGCCTACTACAAGGATCCAAACGGCAACCATTTGACAGAAAGTCAGATGACGGACTTGATCAACTATGCTAAAAATAAAGGCATTGGTCTCATCCCAACTGTAAACAGCCCTGGTCACATGGATGCGATTTTGCATGCCATGAAAGAACTAGGTATCCAAAAACCTAACTTCAACTACTTTGGTAAGGAATCCGCTCGTACCGTTGACCTTGATAACAAAGAAGCGGTTGCATTTACCAAAGCTCTGATCGACAAGTATGCTGCTTACTTCGCTGGCAAATCTGATATCTTCAATATCGGACTGGACGAGTACGCCAATGATGCTACAGACGCTAAAGGCTGGAGCGTTCTTCAAGCCTATAAATGGTATCCAGAAGATGGATTCCCTGACAAGGGTTATGATAAATTTATCGCCTATGCTAATGACCTTGCTCGCATCGTCAAATCTCACGGCCTCAAACCAATGGCCTTTAACGATGGTATCTACTACAATAGCGACACTAGCTTTGGAACCTTTGACAAAGACATCATCGTTTCTATGTGGACTGGTGGATGGGGCGGATACGACGTCGCTTCTTCTAAACTTTTAGTTGAAAAAGGCCACCAAATCCTTAATACCAACGATGCTTGGTACTACGTCCTCGGACGAAATGCCGATGGCCAAGGCTGGTACAACCTCGACCAAGGACTCAATGGTATCAAGAACACTCCAATCACTTCTGTACCAAAATCTGATGGGGCTACTATCCCGTTCATCGGGGGTATGGTAGCTGCTTGGGCGGATACCCCATCTGCACGCTATTCACCATCACGCCTCTTCAAACTCATGCGTAGCTTCGCAAATGCCAATGCTGAATACTTCGCAGCTGACTATGAGTCTGCTGAGCAAGCTCTGAAAGAAGTACCAACAGACCTTAACCGCTATACTGCAGAAAGTGTCGCAGCTGTAAAAGAAGCTGAAAAAGCCATTCGCTCACTCGATAGCAACCTCAGCCGTGCCCAACAAGATACCATTGACCAAGCAATCGCAAAACTCCAAGAAGCTGTAAGTAATTTGACCTTCACACCAGAAGCTCAAAAAGAAGAAGACGCGAAACGCGAAGTTGAAAAGCTTGCCAAGAACAAAGTAATCTCTATCGATGCTGGACGTAAGTACTTCACGCTCGACCAACTCAAACGCATCGTAGACAAGGCGAGCGAACTCGGCTACTCTGATGTGCATCTTCTCCTAGGAAATGATGGACTTCGCTTCCTCCTTGATGACATGACCATCACAGCTAACGGCAAAACTTATGCAAGTGACGATGTCAAAAAGGCCATCATCGAAGGAACAAAAGCTTACTACGATGATCCAAACGGAACCACTCTTAGTCAAGCTGAAATCACTGAATTGATCGAGTACGCAAAATCAAAAGGTCTCGGACTCATCCCAGCGATCAACAGCCCTGGTCACATGGATGCCATGCTTGTCGCTATGGAAAAATTGGGTATCCAAAATCCTCAAGCCAACTTTGACAAGGTCTCCAAAACAACCATGGACCTCGAAAACGAAGAGGCGATGAACTTTGTCAAAGCCCTCATTGGCAAGTACATGGACTTCTTTGCAGGCAAAACTAAGATCTTCAACTACGGTACAGACGAATATGCCAATGATGCCACCAACGCTCAAGGCTGGTACTACCTCAAATGGTATGGACTCTATGGCAAGTTTGCTGAGTACTCTAACACTCTTGCTGCTATGGCCAAAGAAAGAGGCCTTCAACCAATGGCCTTCAACGATGGCTTCTACTACGAGGACAAGGACGATGTTGAGTTTGACAAAGATGTCATCATCTCTTACTGGTCTAAAGGATGGTGGGGTTACAACCTTGCAACGCCTCAGTACCTAGCAAGCAAAGGCTATAAACTCCTCAATACCAACGGAGACTGGTACTACGTGCTAGGTAATCACAAACCAGATGAAGCTTACCCACTATCAAAAGCACTTGAAAACTCTGGCAAAGTGCCATTTAACCAGCTTGCTTCTACCAAGTATCCAGAAGTAGACCTTCCAACAGTTGGAAGCATGCTTGCTATCTGGGCAGACAAACCAAGTGCCGAGTACAAGGAAGAAGAAATCTTTGAACTCATGACTGCCTTTGCAGACCACAATAAAGACTACTTCCGCGCTAACTACAATGCTCTCCGTGAGGAGCTTGCTCAAATCCCTACTAACTTGGAAGGATACAGCAAGGAAAGCTTGGATGCCCTAAATGCAGCTAAAGAAGCACTCAACTACAACCTCAACCGTAACAAACAAGCCGAGTTAGACGCTCTCGTAGCCAAACTCAAGGCAGCCCGCCTAGGCCTTAAACCAGCAGCAACCCACTCAGGAAGCCTCGATGAAAATGAACTAGCTGCCAACGTTGAAACCAAACCGGAACTCATCACAAGAGCAGAAAAGATTCCATTTGAAGTTATCAAGAGGGAAAATCCAAACCTCCCAGCTAAGCAAGAAAAGATTGTCACACCAGGTGTAGATGGCGAACGCACTCATTACATCTCTGTCCTTACTGAAAATGGTAAACAAACAGAAACCGTTCTAGATAGCCAAGTAACCAAAGAACCTGTGACCCAAGTGGTTGAAATCGGTGCCCCTATTACCCACAAAGGGGATGAAAGTGGCCTTGCTCCAGCTGCCGAAGCGAAACCAAGACTGGATATCCAAGAGGAAGAGATTCCGTTCACTACTGTGACACGTGAAAATCCACTCTTGCTCAAAGGGAAGACTCAAGTCGTTACTAAAGGCGCTAACGGTCGTCGCAGCCATTACTACTCTGTGAGCACTAGTGCTGACGGTAAGGAAGTGAAAACTCTTGTAGATAGCCTTGTGACTCAAGAAGCAGTGACCCAAGTTATTGAAGTCGGAACCCTTGTAACCCATGTAGGAGACGAACACGGTCTTGCTCCAGCCGCAGAAACAAAACCAAGACTGGATATCCAAGAGGAAGAAATTCCATTCACTACTGTGACACGTGAAAATCCTCAATTACCAAAAGGACAAACGCAAGTTGTTACTAAAGGGGCTAACGGCCACCGTACTGCCTTCTACTCTGTCAGCACTACTGCTGACGGCAAGGAAGAAAGAACCCTTGTCAATAGTGCGGTATCGCAGGAAGCGGTCGCTCAGGTGGTCGAAGTCGGAACTGCCGTTGAGAAAGCTGAGCAAGCTGAACCAACTACTAGCAAAGCAGAAGAAAAACAACTTCCTGCAACAGGAAGTCAAGACTCTGCAGGCTTGGTCGCAGCAGGACTCATGGCCACACTAGCAGCCTACGGACTCACTAAGAAAAAAGAAGATTAAACCCCTTCAATAAGCATACAAAAAAGCGAGATTGAATCTCGCTTTTTATTGTTAGGATTAATCACCAAGTCCGATACGTTCAAAGATATCATCCACTCGTTTAGTGTAGTATGCAGGGTTGAAGATTTCATCAATTTCCTCTTGTGTAAGGCGCGATGTCACTTCTGGATCTGCTTCGAGAAGCGGTTTGAAATCTACTTGGTTGTCCCAAGAGTAAGCCGTTTTCGGTTGAACAAGGTCGTAAGCTTGCTCACGGGTCATGCCTTTTTCAATCAAGGTCAACATAGCACGTTGGCTAAAGATAAGACCAAAGGTTGAGTTCATGTTGCGTATCATGTTTTCTGGGAAGACCGTCAAGTTCTTGACGATATTTCCAAAACGGTTGAGCATGTAGTCGATCAAAATAGTCGTATCTGGTGTGATGATGCGCTCAGCTGATGAGTGGGAAATATCACGTTCGTGCCAGAGAGCAACATTTTCATAAGCTGTCACCATGTGGCCACGGATAACACGCGCCAGACCTGTCATGTTTTCAGAACCGATAGGGTTGCGTTTGTGAGGCATAGCAGATGAACCCTTTTGCCCCTTGGCAAAGAACTCTTCCACTTCGCGTTGCTCAGATTTTTGCAAACCACGAATCTCAGTCGCCATGCGTTCGATTGAAGTTGCGATGCTGGCAAGAACTGCAAAGTACTCAGCGTGAAGATCACGAGGAAGGACTTGTGTAGAGATTTCCTGAGCACGGATACCCAATTTGTCGCAGACGTATTTCTCTACAAATGGTGGGATGTTGGCAAAGTTTCCAACCGCACCAGAAATCTTACCAGCTTCCACACCAGCAGCTGCATGCTCGAAACGCTCGATGTTGCGCTTCATTTCGCTGTACCAAGTCGCCAATTTAAGACCAAAGGTTGTCGGCTCCGCATGCACACCGTGGGTACGCCCCATCATGATAGTGAACTTGTGCTCCTTAGCCTTGTCAGCGATAATATTGGTGAAGTTTTCAAGGTCACGACGGATGATGTCGTTGGCTTGCTTATAGAGGTAACCATAGGCAGTATCCACCACGTCGGTAGAAGTCAAACCATAGTGAACCCACTTGCGCTCTTCACCAAGAGTCTCAGAAACCGCTCGTGTAAAAGCCACCACATCGTGGCGAGTCTCTTGCTCGATTTCCAAAATACGGTCGATGTCAAAGTCCGCTTTTTCACGAATCAAGGCCACATCTTCCTTAGGGATTTCCCCTAACTCAGCCCATGCCTCATCCGCCAAGATTTCCACCTCAAGCCAAGCACGGTATTTATTTTCTTCACTCCAAATGTTCGCCATCTCAGGGCGAGAGTAACGGTTGATCATGTTGTTTCTCCTTTTTCTTTATAAATAAGGGACTACAATCCCCAAAACTTATATATATCTGGGTTTCTGTTTTCATAATAAGCTACTATCTTATCTAATTCACTTAATTGAAATTTTAATTTCCTCTTATCTCCATTTCTGAAAGGAAGTGGAAAATCGAAATCTTGCCAATCTCGAGATTCAACAGTTCTATAATAGTAATCAAACAACGCATATATTACAGTTGAACCATTTCCACCAAAGTAAATATCAATACTTGACAAAGATTTCTCCACAGTTGTATAAAGCGGACAGAAATCTGAAGTTCTATTTCTATATTCTAACTTAGCTAAAATAAATAATTTAAAAAAACTTTTCAGTACATTTGAAAAATTGTAAATTATGAATAACTTTGTATCCGTACCAGTCTCACCTAAATAGTTTCGCACTTTTAATTGTATAATATCCAAAATATCAAAATAAAATGATAGTATTTTTTCAACTGAATCAAAAATCTCATTCAATCGACAATGAAATTTTTCCGTGTCCATTTGAAAACTTTCACCTGTATGAAATTTAAATAAAGAAGTAAGCTCAGTGTCTTTTTGAAATTTACTATATCGATGAGTTGAATAAAATTCCATTAACTGACTTAAAAACTTATTTTCCTGTTTTTGTAATTTTGTTTTAATTTCCATGTACTGAATCAGAAGATTATTCAACTGCTCATGATTATGACCATAGAAGGCTTTATCAATTTGTGAACTAAATTCCTGCTTCTTATCTCCCTCCAACTGATTATATGCTAAATTTAATATTATTTTTTGAATTCTTTCAATACCAACAGCTATTTGATAATATGCTTTAAATATTTTAGATTCTGAATAAGACTGGAAGTAAGTAACGTAAATCATACTCTCTAGCCCATCAAAAAGAAAGTCAGCTGCTGTCATAAACTCTGTATTGAGTACTACACTGTAATGAAAAAAGTCGTCATAAAAAATAGTATCTTCCAAATCTTCCTCCTTACTCAAATTCTTCTTTCCCAATCCACACAGATGGGTAATGATCCAGTCTATTCAAATCTGTATCAAGTGGTAAATCATAAATTGCTAGATAGTTTTCTGGATTTCGAGCAACTAGTTCTTCATACTTTGCTTTCACTTTTTCGTGGTCACTAATAGCATACAAGACTTCGACGACCGCTCCAGTCTTATCCTTTTCAACAAAAGCATTAACGATGATTTGAATCATAGTAATTGATAAAATCCGAATACTGTATTTCGTTTTAGAAAATACAAGTAGCCATGTGCCTTTCTTTTTTAACTAAAATTAGCATCAGTTCAGTTAATTATCTATTTCTCAATATGGCCTAAATATATATTCTCCATATCCTAATTCCTTATAAAGGTTGTCAAAATCTCTTTGATCTACATAAATTAAAGGATCAAAAGAATCATTGGCAACAATCTCCATAGTTTCACTTTGTTGCAATTTCACGACCAACCAAGGATTAATGATAAACATCTTTTTATCATTATGTATATAAAATAATCCAAAGATATTTGAAGGCCACAAAACATTCTCAATCATAACTTCTTGCTCAACATCAATGATATATTGATGTTCTTCTGACTGAGTCAATAGTAATTGTAACTCCTTCGAGTTAACAAAATATTTACCGATTTTTTCAAATCCAAAAATAATAAAACCTTCGTTATCAATAAAGCTTTTTGCAATATTATAATTCCCAGTTCCAACTGTAGTTGAAACATAATGGGAAACATAAGATTTAAAATCAAAGAAAGTTTCTTTCCCACAATTATGAACAATTGCTTGCAATAACCTCAACCTCATCTTTTTATCTGAGGGTAAAAAGAACTCATCAATATTTATTTTTGTTTTAATTTCATTCAATAAGTACTCCTCATTACTAAATTGTTCTGAGAGTATTTGATTTTGACTATCCCCAAGTTGATTTTTAATAAAATCAACTCCTTTGTCCCCAACAATAAAGAATTTATTCAATCCATTTTCTAAAATATAACTTACATCTGGATAAATATGCTTTAATCGAGTACCTCTATAATAAGTAAAAAATGAATCGCTAGAATTAACATTACTAATAAACAATTTGAACTTTTTTAGAATCTCTTCTTCAACGACTTCCAATTGGTAACCTGACATACATTTTGGATCAATTGTTCTAAAATCAACATCAGTAAAATCTATATCTAAGTCTACTTTTTTAAATTTTGAATCTTTAATTATAACCATACTGCATTAAATATCCTTTCTAAATCCTGCATATTGATAATTCATAAATTATATTTGTTTATACTAGAAAATTAAGCTTATATTAATTTGTTACATGCCTATATTGATTATTAAACATTCTATTTTCAATATCAATTTTAGGAGTCTATTTAATAACTGATGTAAACATGCATTTGAATCTTTATTAAGGACTTGAATTTTTAAAAATCTCCAACCTCATCCGGCATATCACTAAAAAAAGTCACGTGTCCCATCTTGCGGTTGTGCTTCGCTTCTATTTTACCATACAGGTGGAGGTGGGCGCTTGGATTTTCTGTGACATATTTTTCAGCAGCCTCGACGTGCTGACCGAGAACGTTGAGCATGACAGCTGGAGCATGCAGTTTGATAGCTGGCAATGGTGCTCCCAGAACACCTAAAATGTGGGTATCAAACTGGGAGAAATCACAAGCTTCAATCGAATAGTGCCCAGAGTTATGTGGGCGTGGGGCAATCTCATTGACGATGATGTCATCAGCTGTTGCAAACATTTCCACACAAAGTGTTCCAGACAAGTTAAGCTGTTCAGCAATTCGCACTGCCATGGCTTTGGCCTTGTCTGCTAAACTTGCTGAAATGCGAGCAGGCACAATAGTCTTAGACAGGATATTGTTTCGGTGGATATTTTCCTGAACTGGGAAAACCGTCACGTCCTTGCCATTTCCTGATACGATGACAGAAATTTCAAGGTCAAAATTGACAAATTCTTCCAAGACACAGTCTGCTGAGTCTGCTAGTGCACGGGCTTCCTCCAAGTCTGCTTCTGAACGAATAACCTTTTGCCCATGGCCATCGTAACCACCGGTCGCCGTCTTGAGGACATAGTTTTTAGAAAGGTCGATATCTGCTAAGTCTTGGCTTGAAGTCACTACCTTGTAGGGTGCCACAGTGACTTGAGCCTTGTTTGAAAGAAAGTCCTTTTCAAAGATGCGATTTTGAGAGATGCGGAGTAGGTCTGTTCCTTGTGGAAGTTGTCCATCCTTGATAACAGCATCCAAACCGTCTGCATCAACATTTTCAAATTCATAAGTGAGGACATCGCAACGCTCAGCCAACTGACGAAGGGCATCCACATCGTTATAAGGCGCCACGATGATCTCCGCCACGCGAGAGGCTGGGCAATCCGCCGCAGGATCCAGCGCGATGACCTTGTGCCCCATGTAGATAGCAGAAATAGCCATCATCTGCCCCAGCTGACCGCCACCGATAATTCCGATTGTTTTAGATGAGCTCATTTGTAGACTCCTCTGCGATTTTTCCTTGTTCTTCTGCGAAATCTGCCAATGCTTTCGCGATAGCCTGATCCTCTACTGAAAGAAGACGAAGGGCAAAGAGGGCCGCGTTTGTCGCCCCTGCTTCACCGATAGCCATAGTTGCGACAGGCACGCCACCCGGCATCTGTACGATAGAGTAGAGCGAGTCCACGCCACTAAGAGCGCGCGACTTGACCGGTACCCCGATGACAGGAAGGGTTGTTTTGGCAGCTACCATACCTGGCAAATGGGCTGCGCCTCCAGCACCTGCAATAATGACCTTGATACCGCGACTGCGGGCTTCTTCCGCATGTTGAAACATGAGATCAGGCGTGCGGTGAGCAGAGACAACCTTTTTTTCGTAGGTTACACCGAAGCGATCTAGGACTTCGGCGGTTTTTTGCATGGTTGCCCAGTCGGATTTTGAGCCCATGATAATGGAAATTACTGGTTTCATAGTTAATATCCTTTTCTTTCCTTTCTTTTTTCAATCACCTTAGGTTGTGAGGGACGGTAGCAGCCACCAAAGGTGTCTCATGCCTAAATTGGAAGCCCAAGGTCATCCGATTTCCCTGAACGATTGGATGATAATCCAATCGTTCTTTCACAACGGCGGTGATTGCTCTATATCAGCTCGCTAATACTCGCTAATCAAACGACCATTATCGTATTTGGCGACTTCGTCGCATTATTCTTATATCTTTACTTAATTGCCTTGCTACCAATGTCCGTACGATAGAACAAGCCTTCTGTTTTTTGTTGGGAGAGTTCTTGGTAGATGGTGTTTTGGGCTTCTTTGACGGTGTCTGCTGTGGTGACGAGCATATAGACACGTCCACCGTTGGATAGCAGTGCTCTGCTATTTTCCGCAAACTTAGCCCCTGCATAGTAGGTGATGATGTCGCCATCGGTTTTAGCTGGCAATTCAACGCCCTTTTCATAGTCTAGCGGGTAACCATTGGACGCGACAACCACACCCAGAGTCACGCCCTTGTCCGTCCACGTGATGTTCGGCTCCTTGCTATCGAGAATATCCGTGATATTTTGCGCAAAATCAGAGGTCAGGCGAGGCAGGATAATCTGTGTTTCGGGATCTCCAAATCGAGCGTTGAACTCGATAACCTTCGGACCGTCAGCTGTCAAAATAAGCCCCGCGTAGAGGACACCAAGATACGGACGGCCTTCTTTGATCATCCCTTCAAGGACTGGTTTGACAATGGTGTCAACCGCCGTATCAACCACGCTCTGTGGCAAGTGTGGAACTGGCGCATAAGCTCCCATACCACCCGTGTTAGGGCCCTTGTCACCGTCATAGGCACGTTTATGGTCCTGAGCCGTTGGCATGATGTAGAACTTGTCCCCATTGACAAAGGCAAAGAGAGAGAACTCTTCTCCGTCAAGGAATTCCTCGATGACCACTCGCGCCCCCGAGTCACCAAATTTATTGTCCAAAAGCATCTCGTGAGCGGCTTCGACCGCTTGCTCGACTGTCTCGGCAACGACGACACCTTTCCCAAGAGCCAATCCATCCGCCTTGACAACGATAGGAGCGCATTTCTCCTCGATATAGGCCTTGGCCTCCTCGAAATCTGAAAATGTGCCATAGGCTGCTGTCGGAACGCTGTATTTGACCATTATTTCCTTAGCAAAATCCTTGGACCACTCCAGCTCCGCTGCCAATCTTGTCGGACCAAAGGCTTTGAGACCAGCTGCATTGAACTCATCCACAATCCCAGCCGCAAGGGCATCATCTGGCCCGATAAAGGACCAAGCAATATCGTTGGCTTTTGCAAACTCAATCAATTTAGAATGTTCGGAAATAGAGATATTTACCAATGCCAGACCATCCAGAGTCATCCCATCATTTCCAGGAGCTACAAAGACTTTTTCAACGTCTTTTGATTCAAGCAATTTCTTAGCAATGGCATGTTCACGACCACCCGAACCGACAACTAACAGCTTCATCTTACAACCTCTTTTGCGAATTATTTACTAACATTATAACACAAACGTTCGTTTTAATCTTGTTTCACTTAGCATTTTAAGCCAAAAAAGGAAAGAAACTGTTTTCTTCCCTTTTGCTTTTAATGTCTAAAATGTCTCACTCCTGTGAAGACCATAGTCAAGCCGTATTTATCCGCTGCTTCGATAGACTCTTGGTCACGTACTGAGCCACCCGGCTGGATGATGGCCTTAATACCTGCTTTGGCGATTTCTTCCACGTTATCCGCAAATGGGAAAAAGGCATCGGAAGCAAGGACAGCACCGTCAAGACGGTCTTTGGCTTGTTCAATGGCGATGCGAACAGAAGCCACTCGGTTGGTTTGACCTGGCCCAACGCCAAGTGTCATGTGGTCGTCGGTCACGATGATTCCGTTTGATTTGACGTACTTGATAGCCTTCCAAGCAAATTCAAGAGCAGTCGCTTCTGTCTCGGTTGGCTGGCGCTTGGTCACCACTTGCCAGTCAGCTGGGCTTTCCTTGACCACGTCTTGATTTTGAACAAGGAGACCACCAACCACACCTGTGTATTCTGCCTCTACCTCACTAGCATCTTGAGCGTCAAATGGCAAGGCTAGGATGCGCAAGTTTTTCTTTTTGTTGGTCAAAATGGCTAGCGCTTCATCGGTATAGCTAGGTGCGATGATAATCTCAAGGAAAACGCCGTGCATCTTCTCAGCAGTCGCAGCATCCACCTCACGGTTAAGGACGACAATTCCACCAAAGATAGACACTGGGTCAGACTCATAAGCATAGTCCCAAGCAGTCTCGATGTCATCAGCTTGACCGATACCGCACGGATTCATGTGTTTCAAAGCCACCACTGTTGGACGGTCTTTGAAATCACGAATAATACGAATGGCCGCATCCGCGTCACGAATGTTATTAAAGGACAATTCCTTACCGTTGAGCTGTTTCGCTGATGCAATCGAATAGTCGGTCGGCAAAGCTTTTTGATAGAAGTCCGCATCCTGTTGAGGATTTTCCCCATAGCGCATGGCTTGCTTGAGGTCATAGGTCAAAGTGAGTTTTTCTGGTTTTGCTTCACCCACTTGAGCTGTGAAGTATTCTGCAATCAAGGCATCATAAGCTGCTGTGTGACGGAAAACCTTGGCTGCCAAACGTTGGCGCGTTTCATAAGTCGTTTCACCATTGGTTGCCAATTCGTCCAAAACCACTGCATAGTCACCAGGGTCTACCACAACCGTCACGCTGGCATGGTTTTTAGCTGCTGAACGAAGCATAGACGGCCCACCGATATCGATATTCTCCACTGCATCTGCATACGTCACATCTGGTTTGAGAATCGTTTCCTTGAATGGGTAAAGGTTTACCACCACAAGGTCAATCAATTCGATATTATTGTCCTTGGCCGCTTGAAGGTGGCTATCAAGATCACGACGAGCCAAGAGCCCACCGTGGATATTTGGGTGAAGGGTCTTGACACGGCCGTCCATCATTTCTGGGAAGCCCGTCACATCATCAATTGCAATGGTCTCCACCCCAGCATTATCAAGGGTAACCTTTGTCCCACCTGTCGAGATAATCTCCCAACCGAGTTTTTTAAGTTCTTGGGCAAATTCAACAATGCCCGCTTTGTCTGAGACGCTGATTAAGGCGCGTTTAGTCATGTTATTTCCTTTCATTTACTTATCTAACAATTCTCTAATAACCTCTGGATACAACTTGTACTCTGCCTCATGAATACGAGCGTCAAAGCTTTCGATGGTATCATCAGCTAGACGTGGTACGCGTACTTGTTTGATGACCTTTCCTGTATCTACACCAGAGTCCACCCAGTGAATGGTCACGCCGCTCTCAGCAACACCAGCATCCCAAGCATCCTCAATCCCATGAGCTCCTGGAAATTCTGGCAGATAGGCTGGATGGATATTGATGATTCGGCCTTCATAGGCTGCCAATAAGGTTGGCCCAACGATTTTCATGTAGCCTGCTAGGCAGACCAAGTCAATCTGGTGCTCTTCCAAGAGTTCGACAAGAGCAGCTTCATAGTCCGCCTTGTTCTCAAACTCTTTGAGTTCAAAAGCATAGGACAGGACGCCGAGCTTTTCTGCACGCTCGAGCACATAGGCGTCACGATGGTCTGAAAAGACAAACTCCACCGGAAACTCTTCGGCAATCACCTGAAAATTTGAGCCATTACCAGAGGCAAAAACCGCTATTTTTTTCATTTGATAATGACACTTTCGTTTTCTTTCTTGACGATGCGACCAATTTCATAGACTGGTTCATCCAGTAATTCATTGACACGATCTACATTTTCAGGGCTAACTGCCAGCATGAGTCCCACACCCATATTGAAGATTTCAAACATTTCTTCGTGCTTGATTTTACCGTATTTTTCAAGGGCTTTGAAAATCGGAAGCACTGGAACCTTGTCTTCTTCAATTTCCGCAGCTAGGTCAGCCGCAAACATACGAGGGACATTCTCGATAAAGCCGCCACCTGTGATGTGGGCAATGCCGTTGACCAACTCTTCCTTGATGAGTGGCAAGACAGCCTTGACATAGATACGAGTCGGCTCAAGCAGGACTTCCTTGAGTTTCTTGCCTTCCAATTCTTGCAAGACTTCCTCACCTGTATAGTCGGCAAAGACACGACGAACAAGTGAGTAACCATTTGAGTGAATCCCACTTGAAGCAAGCCCGAGAAGAACATCGCCTTCTGCCACCTTTGAGCCGTCAATGATTTGAGATTTTTCAGCCACACCAACTGCAAAACCAGCCAAGTCGTAGTCATCTTCGCCATACATACCAGGCATTTCAGCCGTTTCCCCACCGATGAGGGCAGCGCCTGCCTGCACACAACCTTCTGCCACACCAGCAACGACTTGTTCTAGTTTAGCTGGTTCATTCTTGCCAGTCGCGACGTAGTCAAGGAAGTAAAGAGGCTCCGCACCTGCAGCGATGATGTCATTAACACACATGGCCACACAGTCCTGACCAATCGTATCATGCTTATCATACTTGATGGCCAACATGAGCTTGGTCCCGACACCGTCAGTCCCTGAGATCAAGACAGGCTCTTTTACCCCTGTCTTTGAAAGGTCAAACATGCCACCAAAGCCACCAAGAGCTCCCATAACACCCGCACGCTCCGTACGAGCCACGTGCTTTTTGATCCGCTCAACAACTTCATAACCCGCTTCAACATCTACACCCGACTGGGCGTACGCATTTTTATTTGCCATTTTATTTTTCCTTTTCTTTGAGAAGATTGCGACGTATTTTTAGATAAACAATTATTTTATCTAAAAATACTAGTCAGGGCTCTAGCTTTGGTCCCATAGGGCAAAGCGTCTACTGACAAATGCTTTAGCTTTTAGTCAGTAGCGAGACGTGGCGCATAAGCATTTTTATTTGTCATCTTCTCTTCCTTTCCTTTCATGGAGAGTCTTTATCCGTCTACTTGTAAAAACTGGTCTTATCCCCCAAACTTCTACGATAGTCTTCCTCATAGTCGTAGAGAGGAGTTGGGTAGTCGCCGTCAAAGTAAGCGACACAGAGACCACCATTCGGCGCATCTGTTTCAATACCAATCGAATCAATCAAGCCATCAATCGAAAGATAGGTCAGGCTATCTGCACCAATGATTTGGCGAGTCTCTTCGACCGTATGATTGGCCGCAATCAGCTCCTGACGCGTCTGGATATCAATCCCGTAAAAACATGGATAAGCTAGCGCTGGACTGCCAATAGCAACATGAACCTCAGACGCACCTGCTTCTTTCAAAAGCTGAACAATACGGCGAGAGGTCGTCCCACGAACAATGGAATCATCAATCATGACCACGCGTTTGCCTTTGACAACACCCGAAACAGCTGACAGTTTCATCCGCACCCCTTGCTCCCGCAATTCTTGAGTCGGTTGGATAAAGGTACGTTGCGTGTATTGGTTTTTGATCAGCCCCATTTCATTTGGCAGACCAGATTCTTCTGCAAATCCCATGGCTGCGCTGAGTGAAGAATTGGGCACACCGACTACGATATCCGCCTCATGCTTAAATTCACGCGCTAATTGTGCACCCATACGTTTGCGAGCTGTATGGACATTGACCCCATGGATGTTAGAGTCAGGGCGAGCAAAATAGATATACTCCATAGAACAAATCGCCAACTGGGTATCATTCGTATAGCTATCGTACTGGATGCCGTTGTCATCCACAATCACAATTTCCCCTGGTTTTACATCACGAATCCACTCGGCACCGATGACTTCAAAGGCACAGGTTTCAGACGAAACCACCACCGCTCCATTGGCCATTTTCCCGATTGAAAGCGGACGGAAGCCATTAGGATCAAGCGCAGCAATCAACTTATCCTCAAACAGCAGGATATAAGCAAATCCACCTTTGACAAGGCTGAGCGCCTCCTTGATTTTGCCCATCAAGTTCGGATTGTGACTTCGACGAATGAGGTGAGCCAAGATTTCCGAGTCCGAAGTTGAACTGAAAATAGCTCCTCTTTGTTCCAATTCTTTCTTGAGCGATTCAGCATTGGTCAAGTTTCCGTTGTGAGCAAGTCCAAACTGCATATCGTGAAAGCGGAAGAGAAAGGGCTGGATATTATCTACAGAAGCTTCGCCAGCAGTCGCATAACGAACATGCCCAATCGCGCTCGCTCCAGTCAGTTTATCCAAATTAGCTGGATTTCTGAACACTTCTGATAAAAGCCCCATATCACGATGACGCTTCAATTGCCCCTGATCATTGGAGAGGATTCCCGCCCCCTCTTGACCACGGTGTTGAAGACTGTGGAGACCAAAATAGGTCAATTTAGCAGCATCTGGATGCCCCCAGATACCGAAAACACCACATTCTTCATTAAGAGATTTTACTTCGTATGTCATTTTTTATACCTAATTTTTATTTGTGTATCATTCCTTTAGTAGAGCGGAATGATACGGTAGGAGCTCATTTCACTCGCAAAACAAACCTTTTGCAATCACCAAGAGCTAGATCTACATGACTTTTATATTACAGATACTATCTATTAGAAAATCTGTAAGTCTTATTTCCCAGTAAAGTATTTAACCGCCGACGCAAACAGGTGCTGATCTTTATTCCCTGGGATGTTTTGGAAAAGACCATCTTCATAACGTTCTGAGTGTCCCATCTTACCGATGATTTGACCGTTCTTGCTGGTAATTCCTTCGATAGCATGAACAGAACCATTCGGATTGTACTTAGAATCCATGCTCGGCTTGCCTTCAAAGTCTACGTATTGGCTAAAGATTTGACCATTGTCACGGAGTTCAATGAATTCCTCAGCTGTCACGACAAACTTCCCTTCACCGTGCGAAACAGGAATAGCGTGGACATCGCCCACTTGCACCCCAGCCAACCATGGTGAGTTGGTATTGGCAATCCGAGTTTCCACCATCTTGGCCACGTGTTGGTTAGCATCATTGTAGAAAAGGGTTGGACTAGTACCGTTAGCATCCTCAAAGTTCCCGTATGGAAGAAGACCTGATTTGACGAGGGCTTGGAATCCATTACAGATACCGATAATCAAGCCACCACGAGCGATAAAACTGTCAATAGCTACCCGCACTTTTTCATTAAGCAGGATGTTGACGATAAACTTAGCTGAACCATCTGGCTCGTCCGCAGCTGAGAATCCACCTGCAAAGAAGAGAATGTTTGCCTTGCCGATGTTGTCAACCATGGTTTCAACTGACTTGACAATGGCTTCTTCATTCAAGGTCACAAATGGCACCAAGTTAACCTCTGCACCTTCTTTTTCGAAGGCCTTGGCTGAGTCATATTCTGAGTTGGTTCCTGGGAAGACTGGAATGTAAACCACAGGTTTTACAATAGTTTCCTTGGCTTTGATGACTGCGTCAGAAGCGACAGCTGGCACTTCTTCCAATTCTTTAGATTGGGCAAATTCTGTTGGGTAAACTTCTTCCAGTTTCCCTTGGAAAGCACTGTCAAGTTTGTGTCCATCTAGCTTCACACCGTTGACAAGGAGTGTAAAGTTTGCTTTCGTTTGACCGATTTTCTTCACTCCAGCGATTTCTTGAGGAGATGTAAAGACAAATCCGCCCAATTGAGCTGTCAAGGCTGTTTCAAGTTCAGGCAAGGTCACCTCTGCACCGATATGGTTCCCAAAGCTAGCAAGTGCCAAGCTTTCAAGGACACCTCCGTATTTAACAGCTGATGCAGATGTTACTTTATGTCCAGCTTGGATGGCTTCAAACTTGGCAAAATTAGACTTAATCAAGTCAAAATCAATCTCTGCAGAAAGAGCTTGACCTGGGATGTAGTAGATATTTTCACCAGCAGTCTTGAACTCAGGAGAGAGCACCTTACGGCTATCTGCTGTTGTCACCCCAAAGGCAACCAAGGTTGGCGGTACAGTCAATTCTTCAAAAGTACCAGACATGGAGTCCTTACCACCGATAGATGGCAAACCAAGTTGGATTTGTGCTTCGATAGAGCCTAGAAGAGCTGCTACCGGCTGACCAAAACGCTCTGCTTGTTTATCCATCCGCTCGAAATATTCTTGGTAAGAGAAGCGAGCCTTGGACCAGTTGGCACCAGTAGCAACCAAACGAGCAGTTGCTTCGATAACCGCATAAGCAGCACCGTGGTATGGAGACCATTCTGCCACATAAGGGTTGAAACCTTGCGCCATGACAGACGCAGTATGAGTCACGCCGTGTTGAACTGGCAATTTCTGCACAGATGCCTCAGTTGGTGTGAGTTGGTAGCGACCACCAAGTGGGTGATTGACCGTTGAACGACCGACCGAGCAGTCAAAGATGGTCTGCAAGCCTTTTTGACTCGCATGGTTGAGGTCAGATAGAACCGCAAGAGTATCAGCTTCTAGTGTTTCAGCGCTTGTTGTGCGCTCTTCTGGGAGGTTGACATCTTTGTCCACAACCTTGGCATAAACGACTACGCGCACACCGTTTGTATCAAGGAAACGACGTTCCAAGTCAACGATGGTGTCACCATTCCAGTGCATGACTAGATTTGGTTTTTCAGTCACTGTCGCAACAACAACAGCGTCAATATTTTCTTTATTACATTCCGCAACGAAGGCATCTACGTCTTCAGGACGCACCACAACCGCCATCCGTTCTTGTGATTCAGAAATGGCAATTTCTGTACCGTTCAATCCTTGGTATTTAAGAGGCACTTTATTAAGGTCAATTTCAAGACCGTCTGCCAATTCACCGATAGCCACACAGACACCACCAGCACCAAAGTCATTGGACTTCTTGATGAGACGAGTGACATCTCCATTACGGAAAAGACGTTGGATCTTGCGTTCTTCGATGGCATTCCCTTTTTGAACCTCAGCTCCAGCAGTCTCTACAGACTCAACTGTTTGAACCTTAGAAGATCCTGTCGCACCACCGACACCATCACGTCCAGTCTTCCCACCGAGTAGAATAATCACATCACCGGCTTCCGGTTTTTCACGGACTACATTTTCCTTAGGAGCAGCACCGACAACGGCACCCAACTCCATGCGTTTAGCTACAAAGCCTGGGTGGAAATACTCACGAACGTAGGTCGTTGCAAGACCAATCTGGTTCCCATACGAAGAATAACCGTGAGCCGCTGTCTTCGAAATGACTTGTTGTGGCAATTTACCAGCACGAGTTTCTGAAATCGGCGCTGTAATATCACCAGCACCTGAGATACGCATGGCTTGGTAAACGTAGGAACGACCTGACAATGGGTCACGAATAGCTCCACCGATACAAGTAGCCGCTCCACCAAATGGTTCGATTTCTGTTGGGTGGTTGTGGGTTTCGTTCTTAAACATGAGGAGCCATGGTTCTTTCACTCCATTCACATCCACTTCGATTTCGACCGAGCAGGCATTGATTTCGTCAGACACTTCCATATCGTCCAAACGACCATTAGCACGCTCATAACGACCGAAAATAGTTGCCATATCCATCAAGGTTTGTGGCTTTTCAGACCGACCTAGTTCCTCACGCATGGCAATATACTTGTCATAAGTCGCCTGCAATTGCTTTTGGAATTTAGAAGCTGAGAAATCAATGTGTTTCAACTCGGTCTCAAAAGTCGTGTGACGACAGTGGTCAGACCAGTAAGTGTCCAAAACCTTGAGCTCTGTTTCCGTCGGTACGCGCCCGATTGATTTGAAGTAGTCTTGGATAAAGAGCAAATCATCCACTTCCATTGCCATCCCTTGCTCGGCCTTGTAGCGAGCAAAGTCTTCTGCCGTATAACTTTCAAAGAAAGTCAATTTAGGAATGGTCTTGTCCGACTCTGAAAATTCCTGCTTGGCAATCCCTGTCGTGATGTCCTTGAAACGAGAATCAACTGGGTTGAGCAGGTAGTTCTTGACCGCTTCCAACTCAGTCGCATCAATATCCTTATTGACCAAGTAAAGCTGGGCTGTGTTGACTGTTACATCACTTGAACTTCCCAGTAAAAGCAAGGCTTCCTGTGAAGAAGCTGCACGCTGGTCAAATTGCCCTGGCAAACTTTCAATGGCAAAGAAAGCATAGTTGGCAAGATCTGCTTGTACGGCTGATTCATCCAAGATACGGTCTGTCACCTGCTCAGAGAAAATATGCTTCTCTGCGGGTGCAAACAAGTCCTCTACCAAATCAAAGACATCATAAACCTGCACAATGCGAATACTTTTCAAAGTTGACAGTCCCAAGTTGTGCTGGAGCTCTCTTACCAAACTCTCTGACTTGACCTGAAAATCAGCCTTTTTTTCAACAAAAATACGTTTATCCATCAATTCTTATTCCTTTATTTCAGCTCTTGCAATGTTCCCAAACGACCTTGAAGATGTTATTTTAAACCTTGCAACTTTTCCCAGACAATCTCGTAAACATCCGTCAATTCACCCAATCCACGACGGAAAACATCCTTGTCCATGTGGTTGCCATCTGCATCCCAAAGTCGGCAGTTATCTGGTGAAAACTCGTCTGCCAAGATAATCTTGCCATCCTTATCAAAACCAAATTCCAGTTTAAAATCGATCAACTTAAGACCAATCTCAGCAAACCAATCCTTCAAGAGCTCATTGATACGACGGGTTTCTTCCTTCAAGTAGGCAATCTGCTGGTCATCCGCAATCTGTAGGAATTTCACATGCTCATCATTGATAAAGGGATCATCCAAATCATCATTTTTATAGTAAAATTCGACAATTGGAGTCTCAAATGCGATACCTTCTTCTACGCCAAAACGTTTTGAAAAGGAACCAGCTGAGTAGTTGCGGAGCACAACTTCCAAAGGAATAATCTCAACCTTTTTATTGAGTTGTTCCGTATCCGAAATTTTCTCCACAAAGTGAGTCGCTACACCAGCAGCATTCAACTTTTCAAAAATAAAAGATGAAATCTGATTATTCAAGACTCCCTTGCCCGCAATCTGCTCCTTCTTGACACCGTTGAAGGCAGTTGCCTGGTCCTTGTAAGTTGAAATAATGAGATTTTCATCCTCGGTTGTATAGATATCCTTGGCTTTTCCCGAATAGATCAGTTGTTTTGACATTTTAAAGTTCGCCTTTCGTTTTACTTGAGCACATTCTACCACAAAAGCATGAAAAATTCAAGGTTTTTACGAATAAATAACGTTTTCCTGTTTTAAGCGTAAAGAAAAACTGCAAGATGAACTCTTCTTACAGTTTTAAAATCATTTATCCTTTGAAAAACACGAATATTACCCTTTATTCAAAAATTGATCCCAAAAATAACGGAGGTAGCTTTTCTTTCCTGTAATCATCTGTAGGCGGCCTTCTAAACCATAACGAAGTTTTTCAGCCTGCTCTGAAGTTAAATTAGTCTCCGCTTCAATTTTAAAGAAATTTCCTTGTTCAGTCTTTGTAGCTGTCGCATCAATACTTGTAATCGTGGAATCCAGGAAAATTTGATTCTTCGCATCATTAGTCGTAGTATAACGGACAGAGTCCCCAATCTTGACTCTAGTAACATCCTTTGAACTGAGATAGGCTGTGAGTTTAGTTTTCCCTTCTTTTTCCAGGGATGGATAGAGTTGGGCTAGCAGGGTTCCTTCTGCGACCATGGTAGAATCACTGGTTTCAGGATTAAGGTGAAGCACCCCATCCTCACTTGCTGTAATCTTCCCCTTATCGAGGAGACCTCCCTGGACTTTCTTACCCGACTCTGCTTCTAAAATTTTCTGATCCAAAAGAGTTAATTCCTGACCGACTTTGACTAAGTGCTGAGATTTGAGTGATTCCAGTTGACTATCCAGTCCCGTTGCGTGGGCCTGTTGAGCTCCAGAACCCGCATACTGTACACGATACGTAGCTAGACTAGACTCTAGCTGGGCAATTTGTGCATCCACTTGCGCAATAACTTGCGATTTAGCTTGCGGATCTTCTTCACCTTGATTTTTATAGGTCTGGTAAAAAGAGTAGGCTGGATTCTGACTATCCAGTTGATCTCCCTTTTCAATTGCTGACTTAGCTGTTTTGTAGTCTCGGATTTTATCCTCTGTTTGACTGATAAGATTGCCAATCTCGGCCTGGCTCTGACTTGCTGCCGCATTCTGCGAGGAGATGCTGGCATTTTGCTGAGAAACATTACTTCTAAGACTACTAGCTTGGCTGAGATAGTCTCGAAACATCTCCTGATAACCAAACTTATCTGCTTCTGGAAATTGATCACTCCCCTCTTTCAAACTGGATTGCAAATATTCCAACTGCTTTTTTTGATCCTTTAACATCTCCAATTGGCTGGCGTATGCTTCGACCTGGACAGCCTCCGCCCCTTGTTGGTACTGAACGAGTAGTTCCCCCTGCTTGACCAACTTGTTTTCTTCCAGATAATTGGCCACAATGCGTTGATTGCTAGTCGACTGGATATTGGCAATAATCCGACTAGGTTCGACAGTTGCTCTGGTAGACAAACTCATCTCCTTCTCTGCAAAAACTGAAAATCCTAGTAAAAACACGAACAGAAGTGACATAGGTAAAATCACCCGACTGGAAAAATTATGGTAACGACGATTATAAAACTCCGCACTTTCTAAAAATTCTGGTTTCATCCTCTCCTCTTTCTAGCTATTCACCAAATGGGCGTAAAATCCATCCTGTGCAAGCAAGTCTGCATGCTTTCCTTCTTCGATAATCTTGCCCTGTTCCAAAACAACAACCTTCTCTGTCCGCTCAGCGATGGTCAAGCGGTGGGCGATGAAAATCAAGGTCTTGTCCAAAGCCATGAGATTATCAACAATCCGCTTCTCTGTCAAAATATCCAGACTGCTGGTCGCCTCGTCCAAGATCAAGACAGGCGCATCTGTCAAGAGAGCACGCGCCAGAGCGATTCGCTGACGTTGTCCACCTGAAATTCCAGCCCCATCCGAAGTTAATTCTGTCTGGTAATTCAGTGGCATGCGCTCGATATCCTCTCGAATCTCGGCCAATTCGACTGCCCGTAAGATATCCTCTTGAGTCGTCCCCTCCTTGGCTCCCAAAAGAAGATTCTCCAAAATCGTTCCGTTAAAGACATAGGGCTGTTGAGGCAGATAGTTGATATACTGGCGCAGGGCTTTTTTATCAATCTGATTGAGATTGACACCACCCAGACTAATCTCCCCTTGACTTGGGTCGTAAAAATTAACCATCATCTTGGCCAAGGTGGTCTTTCCTGACCCCGAAATCCCCACAAAAGCCATCTTAGACCCTTGCGGAATGGTTAAATTGATATCCGACAAGACGTCACGACCATAGCCATACTTGTAGTGAACCTGTTTAAAGGTCATATCCCCTTTCATCATGCTCAAATCTTCTACCGTTTTCTTCTCCTCAAACTCCGAAGCTACTAGATAAACCTCATTTAAGCGATTATTGGCAACCTGCGCTGTCTGAAGTTTGGTTTGTAGGTTAATGATATTTTCCAAAGGATTGGTAAAGTAAACAAGCAGGGTGTTATAAGTAATCAGCTGACCCAAACTCATTTTCCCATCCATGACAAGAATAGCTCCCAACCAGAGAACGGCAACATTGAGCAGGAGCTGGGCAACTTTTTTCAGAGCCTTTTGCTGGCTTTCTGCCCGACTGTAGGTAAAGGATTTTTTCAGATAAGCCACAAATTCCTTATCAATCTTTTGATAGCGTGAACTTTCACTGGTCAAAGACTTAATGGTCTCAATACCGTTGATGTCCTCGATGATAGAAGAAGACAGAACCGCATTAGCTTCCATGGTATCCCGATTCATCTTTTCAAAAGGCTTCATAAAGGCAAAGATAATCACTGTATAGATGGGAAGCGCAAGCAGACTAATGAAAAAGAGTGTCATATTTTGTGAAAACAAGACCAGCGAGATAATCAAAATCGTCGACACATCTAGGAAAATCGACAGAATGGTCGACGCCAACGCATCGATGATACTGTTGGCATCTGTAAAACGAGATACGATTTCTCCTGTCCTGCGTGTCGCGAAAAAGGACATCGGCAGGTGAAAAACATGCTTGATGTAGGACAAAATCACATCGATGGACAAGCGCTGCCCAAGGATTAGTAGGAGATATTCCTGCGCGTAGGACAAAATCTGCTGGAGGATATAGACGATGACCAGCCCAATAGAGATAATACCCAGCGTCGAGCGCATCTGATCTGGCACGTAACTATCAATGATGGACTGAAGATAGTAGGAGCCCACGATATTGATCAAGGTTACCAAGAGTGTCGCTAGGACGATATTGGTAACTAAGCCACGCTGTTTGAATAAAATCGGCAAGAAGGATAGGAGACCCTGTTTCTTCTCCTTATGAGGTTTATAGCCCGGAGATGGCGCCATAAAAATACTGACCCCTGTCCACTCTTGCGCAAAACGCTCACGGGAAATCTTGGTCAGCTTGACACCAGGATCCGGATCAGCGATATGAATGTGCTTTTTATCCTGACCTATCACCACATAGTAGTGGAGCAACTTTCCTTCCTTGAGCACATGAGCCACAAAAGGAAAGGTCAAATCTGGCAGATCAAAGAGCGTCATATCCGCCTTGATAGCCCGCGTCTCAAACCCAATCTCCTCTGCCACCTTTACAAGTCCCAAAGCGGTCGTCCCATCCATGGTCGTCTTGGCTAACTCTCGTAGATGAGCCAAGGAGTAATAACTACCGTAGTAGCCAAAGACCATAGCCAAGGAAGCCACGCCACAATCCATCTGATCCACCTGGGGACGATAGTGCCTTTTCCTAAATTTCATATCTTCTCCTTTTTCTAACAATCTCTTTAAAAATTTGTAAGATTATTTTAACCAAATAAGGATAAAAACAGGAGAATATTCCCAAATAAACCATTTTCGCGCCTAAAACGCACTTTAAAAAGCATAAACTATCATTTAAATGTAAAAAAGCAGAACAAAAGTTCTGCCTGCTTAAAGTAACCGTTAAAAAATGAATGTCCAGAAATAAACTATTCTGAAATGATATTTCTATAAAGTAAGATAAATGTCATCAAGGATGATGGAATCCTAGGTATGTCAAAACATTCAAACCACGTAGGTAGATTTATTTTGTTTATATTAGCCACCTCTCGCTGCTGACTGATAACCATTATAGGCACCCCAAGCTAGGAGTCCGAGAGAAACAATTCCTCCACCAACGAAAAGTAGCACTCCCCCACCATCTACTTCTTGTAGTTCAAGATCGTTTAAAGTTGGATAGTTTTGTTCCAACGTTTGTAAATTTAACATAATTCCTCCTTCATTTTACTAATAAAAATTAATGTTCTTTCAACATACCCACAATAATCATTAATACACTCAAGAAAAACGCAGATAGCAGTCCTTTAGTAGTACTATTAAAAAAAGGTCTGTTAAAAACAAAATAATTATATGCAGATAATCCTAAACCAATAGCAGTTACTACTATTGTAATAACGAATAGTATAATCCAAAATGTTTTTTTGCTCATATTTATCAAAAATTATGGATGAGTAATATAATAGAATGTTTTACCAGCAGCTTCGCCAACTTGGTAAATTCCCCAACCAATTGCAATACCTACAGAGACCATCTCCCAAGCAATCCCCCCATTCACATCCGTCAACTCTTCTTCTGTAAGAGCTACAAAGTTCTGTTCCATGTTGTCAAAATTTGTCATTTGTTCTCTCCTTATTTTTTTATATATTTAATCCTTAACCTCTAAGCCACTTAAATAGCCAGATTGGATAAATTACTGAAATCATTTTCTTCTCTCCTTCCCTTTTTCCTTACCTATCTATTCGAAAAACAATTCGAAAATGAACAATTCATTCATTTTTATTTTAAAAACCACTTAATAAACCACGGATAAAAACCGGTCACATACATAAACGTTCCTCCTTTTTCTTTCTCATCTCTTTATTCGCAATTTCTACCCAAAGTTTCTCTTTTTTCTGCAAACAAAAAACAACATGACTTGCATGTTGTTTTTAGCTATTTTTTATCTTTAATAATCGCTACTACATCCGCTACACTTTGAAGTTGATCGATTTCCTCATCAGTGATTTCGATACCAAATTCATCTTCTAGTGTCAAGACAAACTCCATCAAATCCACTGAGTCGGCATCTAGATCGTCTTTCAAACTTAAGGCCTCTGTTACGGCAAAGTCTTCTCCCTGTCGCTCTTGGATAATGGTTACAATACGGTCAAAAATTTCTTTTTCTGTCATCTTTTTTATTCTCCTGAAAATTCACGCGCAGTTTGAGCAACTACGTCTGTTTCTAGCATGGTACGAATCTGACGAATCGTACTGTACACAGCCTTGGCATCACTTGAGCCATGAGTTTTTACAACTGGCGCCTTGACACCAAACAAAACTGCTCCTCCAACATCTGAATAGTTAAGCTGTGTCTTCAACCCCCTAAGACTATCCTTAAGAAGTAGAGCACCTAGCTTCGCTCGAAGGCCACCACCCGTAATAGCATTTTTAAGTAAGCCCATGATTCCCAAAGCTGTACCTTCGATGGATTTTAGAACAGCGTTTCCCGTGAAACCATCTGTTACGACAACATCCGCAACGCCATTCATCAGATCACGCGCTTCCACGTTTCCGACAAAGTTCAAACTTTCATCAGCTACTAACAAGTCGTATGTTTCCTTTCGAAGCGGATCTCCCTTGCTGCTTTCTGTTCCATTGTTGAGCAAACCAACACGTGGTTTCGAAATCCCACGAACATTTTTCGCATAGAAGGAACCTAGGACAGCGTATTGGTGCAGATGATGGGCTGTATTTTCCGCATTGGCTCCAAGGTCTAGCATGTCAAAGCCTTTTCCATCAATGGTCGGCAAGGTAGACATGAGTCCTGGACGATCGATGTTCTTGATACGACCCACAATGAAGAATCCTGCAGCCAACAAGGCACCTGTGTTCCCAGCTGAGAGGACAGCGTCTGCTTCTCCCTCCTTGACTGCCTTGGCTGCTAATACCATGCTGGCATTTTTCTTCTTACGGATAGCTTTTGTCGGCTCATCGTCTGAGTTAATTTTCTCATCCGTATGGATGATGCTAACGCGCTCTGTCGCTGTTAGATATTGCTTGATCTTGCTTTCATCTCCATAGAGTTGAATCTCAATATCTGAAAAGTCAGCAAGGGCTTGATTGACACCCTCAACGATGGCTTGAGGTGCGTAATCGCCCCCCATAGCATCTACTGCGATTTTTTTCATTTGTCTTCCTCTTTTAGTAATTGTCCCCAGTCTGCTAGGGAATCAATAAATTTCTTTGATTTTAGGTGAATCCCAACATACTCTTCGTAGAGTTGATCCATAAATTGGCGTAGCTCTTGCTTGATTTCGGCCTTAAGCGAAATGGTCTCCAAGGTTTCAAAATCAATGGCTTGAAATTGATTGAGCAGATAAGGGATATTGGGATTCAGATGGCAACGTTTCTCGTCTTCATGATAATGCTCTGGGCAAAGGCAGGCTCCATATTTAAAAGAAAAGTCAAAGGCCTGACCCACCCGATGGCAAAAGACACACTCATTAAAATTAAGGCTGATCCCAAATCGAGTCAAGATTTGAATTTCAAAAATATTGGTCAAAACCTGATAATCTATGCCTGCTTCCATCAACTCCAAAGTCTTTTGCAAAAAAGCAAACAAGGGAGCATCCTGCTGATTATCCTGCAAACTAGCATCTGCAAGAGCAGCCACATAGGTTGCATAGGCCATGACAAAGAGATCACTATTAATCTTGGGAAAGGTCATCACCTCGTGATAGTCCTCAATGTAGCTAAGCCCATCATCATTGATACGCAAGAGAAATCGTGCCAACACCAAGGGCTGAATAACAGGAGCTAGTTTGGACTGGCCAGCGTGTTTGACGAAAAACATGCGCTTGCCCGCTTGCTCGGTAAAGATCTTGACTAGCTTGTCATCCTCACGAAAGTTACGATTGTAGAGCACCAAGCCTTGACTCGTGATAGACTGAATCATGCTTCTCTCATATACTCCTCAAGTCGTTTCATGGCCTCTCTGATTGTTTCCATGCTGGCTGCATAAGACAGACGCACATAGCCTTCTCCGTAACGCCCAAAGGCGGCACCAGGAATAAAGGCAACGGCCTTCTTCTGGGCAAAATCCTTCAGAAAAGCAAAGGAGTCTTGATTGTAACCTGTTGGAATCTTAGCAAAGATATAGAAGGCACCGTCTGGTTTGATAATCTCAAAACCAAGAGCAGTCATCTTTTCGATGATATAATCTCGACGCTCGATGTATTCCTTCTTCATAGGCTCTGCGTCGTTTTTACCAGCGGTCAAAGCCTCCACCGCAGCATGTTGAGCCATAGTGTTTGCGGCAGTAACCAAATATTGGTGACTCTTGATTAACTGAGCTGTGAAAGCTGCAGGAGCAAAGATAAAGCCTAAACGCCAACCTGTCATAGCATGCGATTTAGACAAGCCATTGATAATAATAGCCTGGTCTCTCAGCATAGTTCCCAGAGATACATGGGCTTCGCCTGTATAGGTTAATTCTGAGTAAACCTCATCACAGACAACAAAAATCTCGTATTTACGTAAAACAGCAGCTAAATCTTCCAACTGCTCCCGACTATAGGTAATTCCTGTCGGATTGGCTGGATAATTAAGAATAACCGCTTTGAGCTTGTCCCCTTGTTCCAAAATGGCCTTCTCCAACATCTCAGGAGTCAAGACAAAACCATTTTCAGTTGTATCAATCTCGACAATCTCTGCCCCAACTAGATTGACAATCGGCTCATATCCTGGATAGGCAGGAGCTGGCAAGAGCACCTTGTCGCCCTCTTCCAAAATAGCTGTCAAAGTAGCAGATAAAGCCTCTGTCGCCCCAATTGTAACCAAGATTTCATTTTCAGGAGCATAGTCCAGTTGGTATTTTTCCTTAACAAAGTCACTAGCCGCCTGACGTAGAGTCAGCAGACCACTCATCCCAGTATAGTAGGATTGGTTCTGGTCAATGGCTCGCTTGGCTGCCTCCTTGATATGATCTGGTGTTGTAAAATCAGGTTCCCCCAAGGTCAAACGCAAGACCCCAGGAATCTCTGAAATAGCCTGGTCAAACTGGCGAATCAACGAAACTTGAATCTTGTCTAACTGTTTATTAAAGCGCTTGGTTAAGTCCATAGATATCCCCCTTGCTTACAGAACATAGTACTATTATACTACAAAAGCTCCCTGACCGCAAAATCCATCTGAAACCTGCATTTTTCACTTTCTATTTTACTTTTCTTCTCGACAGGACTATAATAATAAGTGCTTATTTCGGAGGTTTATATGTCATTTTTATCAAAAAATGGAGCAGGAATCTTGACCTGCCTTCTCATTTCTATCATATCTTGGTACCTAGGAGGTTTCTTTCCTGTCGTGGGAGCACCTGTCTTTGCGATTTTTGTGGGGATGCTCCTCCATCCTTTTCTCTCTTCCTACAAACAATTGGATGCTGGATTAGCCTTTAGTTCTAAGAAATTGCTCCAATATGCCGTTATTTTGCTTGGTTTTGGTCTCAATATCTCGCAAGTCTTCGCGGTTGGGCAATCTTCGCTCCCTGTTATCCTCTCCACCATTTCAATAGCCTTGATTGTTGCCTACCTCTTCCAGCGATTCTTTTCACTGGATACAAAACTAGCTACCTTGATTGGAGTGGGTTCTTCTATTTGTGGTGGCTCTGCCATTGCGGCGACAGCACCCGTTATCCACGCGAAAGAAAAGGAAGTTGCCCAAGCAATTTCCGTTATCTTTTTCTTCAATGTCTTGGCTGCGCTCATCTTTCCAACTCTAGGAACCTGGCTTCATCTATCCAATGATGGCTTCGCCCTCTTTGCAGGAACTGCGGTCAATGACACTTCCTCTGTAACGGCTACCGCCAGCTCCTGGGACAGTCTTTATCAGACCAATACCCTTGAGTCTGCAACTATTGTTAAACTCACACGAACTCTAGCTATTATCCCCATTACGCTCTTTCTCTCCTACTGGCAAAGTCGCCAGCAAGAAAATAAACAAGACGTACAACTGAAAAAAGTCTTCCCACTTTTTATCCTTTACTTTATCCTGGCTTCTCTCTTAACGACTCTCCTTACCTCTCTCGGTGTGTCCGGTAGTATCTTTACCCCTCTTAAGCAACTCTCCAAATTCCTTATCGTCATGGCCATGAGCGCCATCGGTCTCAAAACCAATCTCATTGGATTGATCAAATCCAGCGGTAAGTCCATTCTTCTTGGAGGCCTTTGCTGGATTGCCATCATCTTAACCAGCCTAGGCATGCAGGCATTGACTGGTATTTTCTAAGACAAAAGGTAGCCCATGGCTACCTTTTATTGTTCAAGAATTAAGCGTGTGTGTTCTCTCTTGATACAGCGATTCATCACGATGTCGTCGCATCCTCCAGCACGCAAGATTTCTTCCGCTTCTAGACTTTCTAGACCTAGTTGTGCCCAAAAAATCTTGGCATCAGCCTTGAGAAAATCACGCGCCACATCTGGTAAAAACTCGCTACGTCGGTATACATTGACAATATCCACAGGAAAAGGAATCTCAGCTAGACTAGCATAGGCCTTTTCTCCCAAGATTTCGCCACCTGCAGCCTTGGGATTAACTGGAATGATTTTATAGCCCCGAGCTTGCATTTCCTTGGTCACTCGATTACTAGTTGTTTCCTCACGATCGGACAAACCCACTACCGCTAACGTTTTACTGGTCTCCAGATACTGACGGATCACACCATCACTTGGATTGATAAATTCTTGGCTCATAGAAATCCTCCTTTTTTCTCAGTATAGCATATTTTGAAAAGGCTTGCAGATTTTGACTATAAAAATCTCCTAGCAAGAAAAGAAACCTGCTAGGAGTTCTGTCTACTTCAAGTGAAAGATTAAATCTTTTTCTCAATACAAAATAGGGGAGAAAGAGGACGTTTTTCGTGAATACGGATAATAGCATCGCCCAGAAGATGAGCAATCGAAATTTGTTCAATCTTATCAATCAAACGCTCTTCTGGTAGGTAGATCGTATCCAAAACAACCAATTTCTTAATAGCTGATTTTTGGATATTATCCATAGCAGGACCAGAAAGTACTGGGTGCGTACAGCTTGCGTAAACTTCAACAGCACCTGCTTCAGCAAGAGCATCCGCCGCATGACAAATAGTTCCAGCTGTATCGATCATATCATCAATCAAGATACAAGTCTTACCTTCTACCTTACCAATGATGTTCATCACTTCACTGGTATTCATCTTATCTACACTACGGCGTTTGTCAATAATCGCAATCGGAGTTTTCAAAAACTCTGCCAATTTACGAGCACGAGTCACTCCACCATGGTCTGGGCTGACAACCACGTAGTCAGAACCAACCATGCCACGACGTTCAAAATAGTCCGCAATCAATGGAGCACCCATCAAGTGATCTACTGGAATATCAAAGAATCCCTGAATCTGTGCAGCGTGCAAATCAATCGTCAACAAACGATCTACCCCAGCAACTTCTAGCATGTTTGCAACGAGTTTTGCTGTGATTGGCTCACGCGCGCGCGCTTTTCTATCCTGACGTGCATAACCATAGTAAGGCATAACAACATTGACAGATTCTGCACTGGCGCGCTTCAATGCGTCCACCATAATCAAAATTTCAAGTAAATTATCATTTACAGGTGAACTCGTTGATTGTAGGATAAAGACGTGTTTTCCACGGATTGATTCTTCAATGTTGACCTGAATCTCCCCATCTGAAAATTGGCGAACAGTCGATTTCCCCAACTCTATCCCAATTTCTTGCGCCACACGTTCTGCCAATTCTCTATTAGAAGAAAGGGCAAACAGCTTTAAATCAGAAAAAGACATGATTTCCTCCGGTATTTATGTATCACTTGTTTTTACACAACATTTTCCATCTACCATTGTAGCGCTTTTTCCTTTATTTTTCAATCAAAAATAAAACAAGAGTAAACATTTATACCCTTGTTTTATGCTATTTTATATTAGCTATATTAAAACTAAAAATTCTACATTTTAACAATCGATTTTATGCTAGGATGAGATTTTTTCGAGACAAAGTTAGTATACTTCTCTCATACTTCCTGTATCCACATCATAGACAGCACCTGAAATAACCACATCATCAGGAATCAGTGGAGACTCTCTAAGCAATTGCATATCCTCTCTCACACTCTCTTCAACATCCTGGAATGGTAAAAAATCTTGATCAGATACATCAACTCCGAGCTCGTGTTTCAAATGTTCATGAAAACTTTCATTTTGAAAGGTTTGAGCTCCACAGTCTGTATGGTGAAGAACCACGATTTCTCTTGTCCCCATTTGTTGCTGGGAAATCACCAGTGAACGAATCATATCCTCAGTTACTCGACCACCCGCATTCCGCAAGATATGAGCATCCCCAAGGGCCAAACCAAGAGCATGGGCAACGTGTAGACGCGAGTCCATGCAGGTCACGATCGCTACTCTGGTTTTGGGTTTAAGTGGCAAATTTAACTGCCCATGTAGGGCAACATAAGCCTGATTAGCTTTCATAAACTGTTCAAAATACGACACGATTCCCTCCTCAAAAATTTGATAATCAAATATTTCTCCTATCTTATCATTTTTAAGAGGATTTGTCACGGATTATGCAAAGACCTTTTTCAAAACTTCTTGAATCGTTGTCACACCAATGACTTCAATTTCCTTGGGTGGAGTGATTCCTGTCAAGGAATTCTTGGGTACATAAATCTTGGTAAAGCCCAGTTTTGCCGCTTCATTGATGCGTTGTTCGATACGATTCACGCGCCGAATTTCTCCGGTCAAGCCCAGTTCACCCACAAAACATTCCTGAGGATTGGTAGTCTTGTCCTTGTAACTAGAGGCAATAGCCACTGCAACGGCTAAGTCAATGGCAGGCTCATCCAATTTCACACCACCAGCAGATTTGAGATAGGCATCCTGGTTTTGCAAAAGAAGCCCTGCTCGTTTTTCCAAAACAGCCATAATCAGACTCGCACGATTGAAATCAAGTCCAGTCGTCGTACGTTTAGCATTTCCAAACATGGTTGGTGTTACCAAAGCCTGAACCTCCGCCAAAATCGGACGGGTCCCTTCCATGGTCACAACGATTGATGAGCCAGTCGCTCCATCCAAACGCTCTTCTAGGAAAACTTGACTCGGATTGAGGACCTCAACCAATCCACCCAACTGCATCTCAAAGATGCCAATCTCATTAGTGGAACCAAAACGGTTTTTGACTGCCCTCAAAATACGGAAGGTATGGTGGCGCTCCCCTTCAAAGTAAAGCACCGTATCCACCATATGCTCCAACATACGCGGACCTGCCAAGGTTCCTTCCTTAGTCACATGTCCTACGATAAAGATAGCAATGTTATTAGTCTTCGCCAACTGCATGAGTTCAGCCGTTACCTCACGCACCTGAGACACAGACCCCTGCACCCCTGAAATCTCAGGAGACATAATCGTCTGGATAGAGTCGATGATGAGAAAATCTGGTTGGATGCGCTCCACCTCAGATCGAACACTCTGCATATTGGTCTCTGCATAGAGATAAAACTCGCTATCAATATCCCCCAAGCGCTCTGCACGGAGTTTAATCTGCTGGGCAGACTCCTCCCCACTGACATAGAGAACAGTCCCTACTTGGGACAGCTGA
This sequence comes from Streptococcus oralis, assembly GCF_022749195.1. Classification (NCBI taxonomy): domain Bacteria; kingdom Bacillati; phylum Bacillota; class Bacilli; order Lactobacillales; family Streptococcaceae; genus Streptococcus; species Streptococcus oralis. Next base: position 23,949 of record NZ_CP094226.1, on the reverse strand, counting down.
GTCGATACTTGTAAGAGAAGGGTTGATTTCCCAATCCCTGGATCCCCACCGATAAGGACGAGACTCCCTGGTACCACTCCGCCTCCAAGTACACGGTTGAATTCCTCCATCTCCGTCTTGGTTCGATTGACATTGATGGAAGTCACCTCAGCCAGTTTCATGGGCTTGGTTTTCTCACCAGTCAAGGACACACGCGCATTCTTGACCTCGGCAACCTCAACCTCTTCTACAAAAGAAGACCAAGACCCACAGTTAGGACAACGTCCCAGATATTTAGGGGAATTATACCCACAATTTTGACATACAAATGTCGCTTTTTTCTTTGCGATGATTCTAATCCTCTCATTTTAAAATTTCTTTTTTCACGCTATCAACTATCTTTCTTTAAAACAGTCAATCCGCCATCATCTGCATAAGCATAATACTCTCCATCCGGACTAAAACCAAAAATATACGGTAAATAACCTTTATAAATTTGTACCCTAGTTTCTTTATCCTTTTCCCAAAAAATGGTTAAAATCGGATACTTCCCAGATTGATCTTTTTCCATTGTCACTCGGATATCTTCCCCATTGTCCAAAGGGAGACTTCCACCATATTGTTCCGCAATAGAAATGGGAGAATCACAGCCCTCATACATGGCTACTAATTCCGTCTCATCATAATCCCCATCTACAGGAGTTACCTGATCATTTTCACAGTCAATTATTGACATATATTCTGAAGAAATACAAAGAATTTTATAATAGGCTTCCGGAAGAAAAGCTAAGTAAAGAAATCCTCCAATACTGATATTATAGACTTTCTTATACCCTTGACAATTTTCTGGAGTAAAAGACTGAAAGTCTTTATAACTCATTTTATTATCCTTCTTTCTATCAGCTGATTTCTCCTGTTATGGTTTTGAAAGCAGGTCCTTATCTTAATGCCCTGTCGATCCAAATCCACCAGTTCGCACGCCGTCTGCCTCATCTCCATCTGCAATCAAAAATGGTGCAAAAACAGCCTGGACCACACGTTCTCCAACTTCGAGGGCGACTTCCTGTTCAGTAATGTTTTTCATCTGAGCAAAGATATGGCCTTCATTCCCAGGATTTCCATAATAATCCCCATCAATGACCCCAACTGAGTTAATCAAGACCAAGCCCTTCTTGCGAGGGTTTGATGAACGGTCATAGAGATAGAGCACTTCTGTCGGCTGCATGTAGGCCTTAACCCCTGTCGGAACCAAGACAATCTCTCCTGGAGCAATCACAGTGCGTTCCGCAACCTTTAAGTCGTAACCAGCTGCGTGAGCTGTCTCTCGTTTCGGCAATAAATTTTCGTCTGTAAAACTCGAAACCAATTCAAAACCACGAATTTTCATATTTTTCTCTTTTCTATAATCATTTATTCTAGGCTATTTTATCTTATTTATTCGAAAAAAGCACGAAAAAAGAGCACACAATTCACATCGCTTAGGGCTGCTGGATTCCTCCCCTGACCCGCTTCACGCAGAACTGTTGCTCCACTATTCATTATACCACATTCCCCTCTGTTTTTAAAGAGAAATTATTTTTTCCGTCGATTTCGGAAAAAGTCCTGCATAATCGCTGCACAATCATCTTCCAAAATTCCCGTTTCTACCTCTACACGATGATTGAGACGCTCATCTGTCAAAATATCGTACAAACTTCCAGCTGCACCAAATTTCTGGTTTTTAGCCCCATAGACTACGTTTGGAATACGGGCAAGCCCAATGGCCCCGCTACACATGACACAAGGCTCAATGGTCACAAAAAGCGTGCAATCCAGCAAGCGCCAGCTCTCCTCACTCAGATTCGCATTCTCTATAGCCATGATTTCTGCATGCATGACCGCCCGTTGCAACTCCTCGCGCGCATTATGTCCCCTACCAATGATTTCTCCATCCTTGACAATCACACAACCAATTGGAATTTCATCGTGTTCTAAGGCAATCTCAGCCTCTCTCAAAGCCTCTCTCATAAAGGCTTCTTTTTCTTCAACTGTATAATTCATCGTTCTTCTCTTTTCCTACTTGTCGATTTTATTATTATATCATGATTCTCAACACAAAAAAAGCCACCGAATGCGGTGACTTAATAGGGAGATTATTATGAAAAAGAAAAGTTTAGGATATTTGTTACAACAAGTTAGGAGGTCTTCTTGTAACTGTCTATAGTATACCCAACCTGTCTTAAACTAATCTTAAAAATCTCCTATGACCAAACACTTTCTAAAATATTAGTTTGTTCACGACCAGGACCTACTGAGAAAGTAGAGATACGAACACCAACCAACTCGCTTATACGACGAACATAGTTACGTGCATTCTCAGGAAGGTCTTCTAAATTACGGACTCCAGTGATGTCTTCTGACCAACCTGGTAACTCTTCGTAAATTGGCTTGCAACGTTTCAACTGCTCAAGACTAGCAGGATAGTAATCAATACGTTGACCATCGAGATCATAAGCTACACAGATTTTTACCATATCCAAACCGCTCAAAACATCGATAGAATTCAATGAAAGATTGGTAATCCCAGATACACGGCGACTATGGCGCATCACAACTGAATCAAACCAACCCACACGACGTGGACGGCCAGTTGTTGTACCGTATTCATGACCTACTTCACGGATGCGATCTCCCACTTCATCAAATAATTCAGTTGGGAAAGGTCCGTCTCCTACACGACTTGTGTAGGCTTTACATACACCTACAACCTTGTCAATCTTACTTGGGCCAACACCAGACCCAATTGTCACACCACCAGCGACAGGGTTTGACGACGTAACAAATGGATACGTACCTTGGTCGATATCTAGCATAACACCTTGCGCACCTTCAAACAGCACACGTTTGCCATTATCAAGCGCATCATTCAAGATAACGGATGTATCTGTCACGTATTGCTTGATTTGTTGACCATATTCATAATACTCTTCAAAAATATCATCAACTGAAATAGGGGTGCTATCATATAATTTTTCAAACAAACGATTCTTTTCTGCAAGATTGCGTTCCAAACGTTCACGGAAAATATCCTTATCCAAAAGATCCGCAATACGAATTCCAACACGAGCAGCCTTGTCCATATATGCTGGACCGATTCCCTTGATTGTAGTACCAATCTTATTGTCACCCTTAGCTTCTTCCTGCAAGCGATCCAACTCAATGTGATAAGGCAAAATAACATGCGCACGATCAGAAATACGCAAGTTATCAGTTGTCACACCTTCCTCATGAAGATAGCTCAACTCTTTCACAAGGGATTTTGGATTCACGACCATCCCATTCCCAATAACAGAGATTTTTTCAGGAAAGAAAATTCCAGATGGAATCAAGTGCAACTTAAATTTCTTACCATCGATCACAATCGTGTGACCAGCATTATCACCACCTTGATAACGAGCAATTACCTCTGCATTAGCAGAAAGAAAATCTGTAATTTTCCCTTTACCTTCATCACCCCACTGGGTACCTACAACAACAACTGAAGTCATAATAAAATTCGTCTGAGCTACTAGGAGCTCGTCCTTTCTCATATACATGGCAGGAATCTCACCCACAATTATATCTTACAATTTATTATAAGAAAAAAACACTATTTTATCAAGAAGAAACAGTAGAAAAGATTTGGAAATTCTTTCATTTCTAAATACAGGAGCGTTTGATTATAAGCTAATTCTATATTTTTTAAAATATATCTATAACTATCGTTCGTAATTATGATATAGATACTTCCTATTGAATGAGAGTTGTACCACCTTGTAGTAATTTATCTAGATATAGACGATAAGCTGTTTTAAAGTGATATAGTGAAAAGTCCCTATCACTTTTTATTTTAAATCGGATTAAATAATATAGTAAAAACCGAAGATGAAGTGATTCCCACTCTGAACAACTCTGGCCTAAAGAGGCATATTCTTGTTCAACTAGTTTCAAAAAGACGAATGCTCGATCATAAAATTTCTGAAGCATATAAAAATTCCCTTTCTTATTAGTAACACTAGTCTAACAAAAAAAGGAACTAAAAAAGCTTCAAATCCTATAAAAGAAGAATTTAAAGCTAAACGAACTAAAAATAAAATAAAGAGGTAATTACAGATTTAAAAATTAAAATTTGAAATTTCAACAATCCACTATATTTATAAATAAAAAAACGCTCAGTTGAACGTTTCGATTTATACTCCGCCAGTAGGACTCGAACCTACGACATCATGATTAACAGTCATGCGCTACTACCAACTGAGCTATGGCGGATAAAAGCTAAGCGACTTCCATATCTCACAGGGGGCAACCCCCAACTACTTCCGGCGTTCTAGGGCTTAACTGCTGTGTTCGGCATGGGTACAGGTGTATCTCCTAGGCTATCGTCACTTAACTCTGAGTAATACCTACTCAAAATTGAATATCTATCAAATACCAAGAAAACCTCACACTTCGTATTCTCAGTTACTTTGGATAAGTCCTCGAGCTATTAGTATTAGTCCGCTACATGTGTCGCCACACTTCCACTTCTAACCTATCTACCTGATCATCTCTCAGGGCTCTTACTGATATAAAATCATGGGAAATCTCATCTTGAGGTGGGTTTCACACTTAGATGCTTTCAGCGTTTATCCCTTCCCTACATAGCTACCCAGCGATGCCTTTGGCAAGACAACTGGTACACCAGCGGTAAGTCCACTCTGGTCCTCTCGTACTAGGAGCAGATCCTCTCAAATTTCCTACGCCCGCGACGGATAGGGACCGAACTGTCTCACGACGTTCTGAACCCAGCTCGCGTGCCGCTTTAATGGGCGAACAGCCCAACCCTTGGGACCGACTACAGCCCCAGGATGCGACGAGCCGACATCGAGGTGCCAAACCTCCCCGTCGATGTGAACTCTTGGGGGAGATAAGCCTGTTATCCCCAGGGTAGCTTTTATCCGTTGAGCGATGGCCCTTCCATACGGAACCACCGGATCACTAAGCCCGACTTTCGTCCCTGCTCGAGTTGTAGCTCTCGCAGTCAAGCTCCCTTATACCTTTACACTCTGCGAATGATTTCCAACCATTCTGAGGGAACCTTTGGGCGCCTCCGTTACCTTTTAGGAGGCGACCGCCCCAGTCAAACTGCCCGTCAGACACTGTCTCCGATAGGGATAACCTATCCGGGTTAGAGTGGCCATAACACAAGGGTAGTATCCCAACAACGTCTCCTTCGAAACTGGCGTCCCGATCTCATAGACTCCTACCTATCCTGTACATGTGGTACAGACACTCAATATCAAACTGCAGTAAAGCTCCATGGGGTCTTTCCGTCCTGTCGCGGGTAACCTGCATCTTCACAGGTACTAAAATTTCACCGAGTCTCTCGTTGAGACAGTGCCCAAATCATTACGCCTTTCGTGCGGGTCGGAACTTACCCGACAAGGAATTTCGCTACCTTAGGACCGTTATAGTTACGGCCGCCGTTTACTGGGGCTTCAATTCATACCTTCGCTTACGCTAAGCACTCCTCTTAACCTTCCAGCACCGGGCAGGCGTCACCCCCTATACATCATCTTACGATTTAGCAGAGAGCTGTGTTTTTGATAAACAGTTGCTTGGGCCTATTCACTGCGGCTGACGTAAAGTCAGCACCCCTTCTCCCGAAGTTACGGGGTCATTTTGCCGAGTTCCTTAACGAGAGTTCTCTCGCTCACCTGAGGCTACTCGCCTCGACTACCTGTGTCGGTTTGCGGTACGGGTAGAGTATGTTTAAACGCTAGAAGCTTTTCTTGGCAGTGTGACGTCACTAACTTCGCTACTAAACTTCGCTCCCCATCACAGCTCAATGTTATAGATATAAGCATTTGACTCATATCACACCTCACTGCTTAGACAGACACTTCCATTCGTCTGCTTTAGTTAGCCTACTGCGTCCCTCCATCACTACATACTCTAGTACAGGAATATCAACCTGTTGTCCATCGGATACACCTTTCGGTCTCTCCTTAGGTCCCGACTAACCCAGGGCGGACGAGCCTTCCCCTGGAAACCTTAGTCTTACGGTGGACAGGATTCTCACCTGTCTTTCGCTACTCATACCGGCATTCTCACTTCTATGCGTTCCAGCACTCCTCACGGTATACCTTCTTCACACATAGAACGCTCTCCTACCATACCTATAAAGGTATCCACAGCTTCGGTAAATTGTTTTAGCCCCGGTACATTTTCGGCGCAGGGTCACTCGACTAGTGAGCTATTACGCACTCTTTGAATGAATAGCTGCTTCTAAGCTAACATCCTAGTTGTCTGTGCAACCCCACATCCTTTTCCACTTAACAATTATTTTGGGACCTTAGCTGGTGGTCTGGGCTGTTTCCCTTTCGACTACGGATCTTAGCACTCGCAGTCTGACTGCCGACCATAATTCATTGGCATTCGGAGTTTATCTGAGATTGGTAATCCGGGATGGACCCCTCACCCAAACAGTGCTCTACCTCCAAGAATCTTTATGTCGACGCTAGCCCTAAAGCTATTTCGGAGAGAACCAGCTATCTCCAAGTTCGTTTGGAATTTCTCCGCTACCCACAAGTCATCCAAGCACTTTTCAACGTGCCCTGGTTCGGTCCTCCAGTGCGTCTTACCGCACCTTCAACCTGCTCATGGGTAGGTCACATGGTTTCGGGTCTACGACATGATACTAAAGCGCCCTATTCAGACTCGGTTTCCCTGCGGCTCCGTCTCTTCAACTTAACCTCGCATCATATCGTAACTCGCCGGTTCATTCTACAAAAGGCACGCTCTCACCCATTAACGGGCTCGAACTTGTTGTAGGCACACGGTTTCAGGTTCTATTTCACTCCCCTCCCGGGGTGCTTTTCACCTTTCCCTCACGGTACTGGTTCACTATCGGTCACTAGGGAGTATTTAGGGTTGGGAGATGGTCCTCCCAGATTCCGACGGGATTTCACGTGTCCCGCCGTACTCAGGATACTGCTAGGTACAAAGACTATTTTAAATACGAGGCTATTACTCTCTTTGGCTGATCTTCCCAAATCATTCTTCTATAATCTTTGAGTCCACATTGCAGTCCTACAACCCCGAAGAGTAAACTCTTCGGTTTGCCCTCCTGCCGTTTCGCTCGCCGCTACTAAGGCAATCGCTTTTGCTTTCTCTTCCTGCAGCTACTTAGATGTTTCAGTTCACTGCGTCTTCCTCCTCACATCCTTAACAGATGCGGGTAACAGGTAGTACCTGTTGGGTTCCCCCATTCGGAAATCCCTGGATCATCGCTTACTTACAGCTACCCAAGGCATATCGTCGTTTGTCACGTCCTTCTTCGGCTCCTAGTGCCAAGGCATCCACCGTGCGCCCTTATTAACTTAACCTTATTTTTTGACCTTTCAGTCATAAACTCTTTTAATACTACAGCGTTTCGGTTTATTTTCTTGTTACTATTTGATATAGATATTCAATTTTCAATGTGCATTACTTGGTGATCTCTCACCAATGGAGCCTAGCGGGATCGAACCGCTGACCTCCTGCGTGCAAAGCAGGCGCTCTCCCAGCTGAGCTAAGGCCCCACAAGACCTCTCAAGACTAAACAAGACCAATGTGCAGTTCCTTATCCTTAGAAAGGAGGTGATCCAGCCGCACCTTCCGATACGGCTACCTTGTTACGACTTCACCCCAATCATCTATCCCACCTTAGGCGGCTGGCTCCTAAAAGGTTACCTCACCGACTTCGGGTGTTACAAACTCTCGTGGTGTGACGGGCGGTGTGTACAAGGCCCGGGAACGTATTCACCGCGGCGTGCTGATCCGCGATTACTAGCGATTCCGACTTCATGTAGGCGAGTTGCAGCCTACAATCCGAACTGAGACTGGCTTTAAGAGATTAGCTTGCCGTCACCGGCTTGCGACTCGTTGTACCAGCCATTGTAGCACGTGTGTAGCCCAGGTCATAAGGGGCATGATGATTTGACGTCATCCCCACCTTCCTCCGGTTTATTACCGGCAGTCTCGCTAGAGTGCCCAACTGAATGATGGCAACTAACAATAGGGGTTGCGCTCGTTGCGGGACTTAACCCAACATCTCACGACACGAGCTGACGACAACCATGCACCACCTGTCACCTCTGTCCCGAAGGAAAACTCTATCTCTAGAGCGGTCAGAGGGATGTCAAGACCTGGTAAGGTTCTTCGCGTTGCTTCGAATTAAACCACATGCTCCACCGCTTGTGCGGGCCCCCGTCAATTCCTTTGAGTTTCAACCTTGCGGTCGTACTCCCCAGGCGGAGTGCTTAATGCGTTAGCTGCGGCACTAAACCCCGGAAAGGGTCTAACACCTAGCACTCATCGTTTACGGCGTGGACTACCAGGGTATCTAATCCTGTTTGCTCCCCACGCTTTCGAGCCTCAGCGTCAGTTACAAGCCAGAGAGCCGCTTTCGCCACCGGTGTTCCTCCATATATCTACGCATTTCACCGCTACACATGGAATTCCACTCTCCCCTCTTGCACTCAAGTTAAACAGTTTCCAAAGCGTACTATGGTTAAGCCACAGCCTTTAACTTCAGACTTATCTAACCGCCTGCGCTCGCTTTACGCCCAATAAATCCGGACAACGCTCGGGACCTACGTATTACCGCGGCTGCTGGCACGTAGTTAGCCGTCCCTTTCTGGTAAGATACCGTCACAGTGTGAACTTTCCACTCTCACACTCGTTCTTCTCTTACAACAGAGCTTTACGATCCGAAAACCTTCTTCACTCACGCGGCGTTGCTCGGTCAGACTTCCGTCCATTGCCGAAGATTCCCTACTGCTGCCTCCCGTAGGAGTCTGGGCCGTGTCTCAGTCCCAGTGTGGCCGATCACCCTCTCAGGTCGGCTATGTATCGTTGCCTTGGTGAGCCGTTACCTCACCAACTAGCTAATACAACGCAGGTCCATCTGGTAGTGATGCAATTGCACCTTTTAAGTATATGTCATGCAACATCTACTCTTATGCGGTATTAGCTATCGTTTCCAATAGTTATCCCCCGCTACCAGGCAGGTTACCTACGCGTTACTCACCCGTTCGCAACTCATCCAGAGAAGCAAGCTCCTCCTTCAGCGTTCTACTTGCATGTATTAGGCACGCCGCCAGCGTTCGTCCTGAGCCAGGATCAAACTCTCATTAAAAGTTTGAGTTCTCACTCATTTCTGTCACTGACAGATTTATTGTTTTTTTCATTGTTCAGTACTATAACCTCAGTTATAGTGCCCTGCACATTGGTTCGTCTTGTTCAGTTTTCAAAGGTCTTTGTCACTCATTCTCTCTCAAGCGACAACTATATTAGTATATCACAGCCATCTGTCTCTGTCAACAGATTTTTTAAACTTTTTTCCAAGTTTTTTTACCACAATATACCCATAGTCCGTACGGGATTCGAACCCGTGTTACCGCCGTGAAAAGGCGGTGTCTTAACCCCTTGACCAACGGACCTTGAGCTTTTCAACTCTTTCTATTATACCTACTTTTCCGCCTTTGTCAAGAACTTTTTTCAGTGAATTTGATTTTTCTTTTCTTCACTAACTTAACCACTGCTTCTGTTCGTGCAGTGTGGGGAAACATATCGACCGACTGGATATACTGGAGGTCATAGACTTTTACTAGTTTAACCAAATCTCGTGCCAAGGTCGAAACATTGCAAGATACATAGACCATTTTTTCTGGAACATAGGTCAGAATGGTATCCAGTAGCTTATCATCTAAACCTGTACGTGGAGGGTCAACTATCAAGGCATCTGCTCGGTAGCCATCACATTAGAACATAAAAAGAGAGGTTGAACCTCTCTAAATTTATTTTTCTTCACTCATTTTTGATTTTACTTCATCATAAGATAGTGCATGTGATTCCTCTTCTACGGTCTCAGGCATTTTACCTGTTTCGTAAAGAGATTTAATCTGTGTACTATCTAATGTTTCGTATTTCAACAATGCTTCTGCAATCAGTTTGTGGGTTTCACGATTTGATTGGATAATTTCAGCAGCTTTGTTTCGTGCCTCATTTAATAATGAACGAACTTCCTCATCAATCTCATAGGCTGTTTGTTCTGAAATTGATTTTTGAGGACTTTGTGCACCAAACATAGCATGATTACCTTCGTATTGAACTGGGCCAAGTTTTTCACTCATACCGTATTCAGTGACCATTGCACGCGCCATCTGTGTAGCTTGTTCAAAGTCATTTGAAGCTCCTGTCGTTTGGACATTAAAGATAATCTCTTCAGCTACACGACCACCCATCAAACCTGCCAATTGCTCTTTCATGTCTTCTTTAGATAGAAGCATTTGATCCTCTTTCGGAAGTGCAATCATGTAGCCACCTGCACGTCCACGTGGTACAATGGTAACTTTATGAACAACACGGGCATTTGACAAGACTAAACCAACAATGGTATGTCCAGCCTCATGATAAGCAACCAATTCACGTTCCCTTTGTGATACTGTTTTATCTTTCTTAGACGGCCCAGCAATCACTCTGTCCTCTGCCTCATCAATATCTGAAGCATCAATGATTGATTTGTTGCGACGAGCAGCAACTAAGGCCGCTTCATTTAGAACATTTTCTAAGTCAGCTCCCACAAATCCTGGGGTTTGTTGGGCAACTAGTTTCAAATCAACATCGTCTGCCAGAGGTTTATTTTTAGCATGAACTTTCAAGATTGCTTCACGACCTTTAACATCAGGGCGACCAACTAAGACTTTTCTATCAAAACGTCCTGGACGGAGAAGAGCTGGATCTAGAACATCTGAACGGTTCGTCGCAGCGATAACGATGATTCCTTCATTTCCCTCAAAACCATCCATCTCAATCAAGAGTTGGTTCAAGGTTTGTTCACGTTCATCATTACCTCCACCAAGACCGACACCACGTTGGCGACCAACGGCATCAATTTCATCGATAAAGATGATGGCTGGCGCTGCTTTTTTTGCATCCTCAAAAAGAGAACGAACGCGGCTTGCACCAACTCCGACAAACATTTCTACAAAGTCAGAACCTGAGATACTAAAGAATGGAACACCTGCTTCCCCAGCAACTGCCTTAGCAAGTAATGTCTTACCTGTTCCCGGAGGTCCCTCCAAAAGAACACCTGCAGGAATACGCGCACCAAGTTTTGTAAATCGTTTTGGATCTTTTAGGAATTCAACAACTTCTACTAATTCTTGTTTTTCTTCCTCGGCACCTGCAACATCTGAGAATCGTACCTTGATATCTTCTTTGTTAGCAGCTTTGGCCTTGCTACGTCCAAAACTCATTGGATTTCGGCCACTATTTCCTCCCATATTTCCCATCATAGAGAATAGGAAGAAGAAGAGAATAGCAAATGGGACAACAGACACAAGGATATTGATCCACATACCGCTTGAACTCTCATGTTTGACTGTTACTTCTGCCTGATGTTCAGAAGCAAGTTTTTGCAATTCTGACACTGTTGAATCAGACGGAAGAATAGTACTTGAGAATCTTTCTACTGTTGTAGCTGTAGGAGTGAAAAATTGAATTCCTGTTTCTTCTTTACTAGTCTTAGGATTTTTATAAACACCAGACACTTCAATGATGCTGCCATTTGGCTGATAGGTTAATTCTTTTACATTGTCTGCTGTAATTTCTTTTACCAATTCTGTATAGTTAATTTTTTCACTTCGTCCAGCAGTATTTCCAGAGTAAAAATACTGGAATCCTGTCACTAGGAAGAAGATAATTAACAAGTATAGAAATGGATTTCTAACTAAACCATTATTTTGTTTTTTCATTAAAGATAAATCTTTCTAATTTGAATAAACTTCTTCTTTCAATACTCCGACATAAGGAAGGTTACGATAATTTTCTTTATAGTCCAAACCATAACCTACTACAAACTCATTTGGAATAGTAAAGCAAGTATAATCTGCCTCAATTTCAACAACGCGTCCCTCTGGTTTGTCCAACAAAGTCGCAATTTTAACAGAAGCTGCTTCTCTTGCAATAAACATATCTCTCAAATTCTTCAAGGTTTGACCAGTATCGATGATATCTTCTACAAATAGAACATGTCTTCCTTTGATATCTTGAGTCACGTCTTGCTTGATATTGATCACACCACTACTTGCAGTTCCACCATGGTAGCTAGATACCATCATGAAGTCCATCTCGATATGCGTATCAATATGCTTAACCAATTCAGCCATAAAAGGAATCGATCCTTTCAAAATTCCAATAAGAATTGGATTTTTCCCCTCATATTCTTTTGTTAGTTGCGCACCTAGCTTTTTAGCTGCTTCTGTAATTTCATCATGTGAAACGAGGATTTTTTTAATATCGTGTTCTAACATCTTTTTACCTATCTATTTTTTCTATATAAATCACAGTGTTCATTATATCATTTTTCGTGTTTTTACTCAAATCACTGGTCGCAATTCCTGAAATTGAGACAATTTCTCCAAATTGCTCAATAATAGGGGTTGTTTTTCGTTTTTCAATAGGGATTTTCAAATCTATAAATAAACGTCTCAGTTTCTTTCGATGACCATTCAGGGTAATAACATCGCCAGGTTTTCGACATCTAATATGTACAGATGTTTCCCGTGAAACCGTTACTTTTTGAACAAAATCCCCTTCAATAGGAATGCCAAAGGAAAATAAATAGCCCATATATCGAACTTGATTTTGATAGTGTAACACAAGTTCATCTTCCTTTTCATCGGCCTGAGGACTGATTTTACAAATTTGAAACCGTTGATACTCTTTTATCAATTCGTAGCCATTTTTAAGAGAATGACAATACTGACTTTTCGTTGCTAAAATCTGTCGAACTTCAGCAAACTGAGCCTTTGTCAGATTTAAGTCTGGAAATTGATTAAGATAGTTCTGAAGCAAGACCCCTTGAGTTTGTTGGGAATATGAGAAAAGCTCATTCAAATCTTCCACATCAATCTGTTCAGAAAGTTCCATTATTGTTGCTTGGTAATCTGAAACTTCCATTCCAAAATCTAAAAGGGCGGATTTAAGACGAGGATTTTCTTTTTCAAGTTCTGGTAAATACCTATTCCGAATGCGATTGCGAAAATAGGTATTTTCCTGATTTGTTTGATCTTCGAAATGAAAAATTGGTGGGAAGTCTGTTTTATGAAAATGCAACAAGGGTCGGATGATTTCAATATCATCAACTACTTGAATTTCTTTTATTCCTGTTAAATGGCGTAGTCGACTTCCTCGAATCAAGCGCATCAAAATCGTTTCAACCTGATCATCTGCATGGTGGGCAGTGACCAAGGCAGTCGCTCCAACCTCTTTCATGATTTTCCTAAAAAAATCATAACGAAACTCTCGAGCACGCGCTTCTGAAAAGTCTCCTGAAAAGCTTGTGATATAAATAGGAAGTCCAGCTGCATCAGCTAACTTCCTTAGTTCATTTTCCTCCCAGTCAGACTCACTTCTCTGCTTGTGATTGACATGAGCTAAAATCAGCTCAATTTCCAACTCTTCTTGATAAGTAGACAATAGATGAAATAAAAACATCGAATCCAGTCCACCAGACAGAGCCAATACGACTTTAGAATATTTTTTGAAATACTCTTTTTGGAGAAAATGATTTAAAAAATCCTGCTCCCTCATTTTAGAACCTCATAGACGTCCTTGGCTATCTTAGCAATAGTGTCATAATCAGAATTTTTGGTGAAAATGGAAAGAACAAAAGGAGAATCCGTATAAACAATCGCAGTGTCATGTTTAAACTCATCCGCATCTCCGATTTTATGAGCTACCTTAACCGAAACACCTTTTGCGATTCGTTGGTTGTCAAAATCAGTCTTACCTAGAGACTCTAAGACAAAACCATTCTGATTATAAATAGCTTCCATGACTTTTCCAGCCATTTTTGAAGAAGTTAGTTTATCATTCACATCCCAATCTTCGCCCATAATGGTGGACATTTTTTCTTTGAAAGCCCCGTCAGATTGATTGGTCACGTAATAACCTAAAATATTATGAGCAACATTATCAGACTCTTTTGTTACCTTGGTAATTAACTGTTGAAGACTGTATTCTTTGTTATCTTCTTTTTTAGGTAAGCTACCACTACCTTCTGGTTTATAGGACCCAGGGAAACTATTTACTTCCGGGACATACTTGAAGCTACTGTCTAACGTATACTCTCCTTGATTTATCTTATCTTGAGCATAATAAAGATAGGCTAGTTTCAAGATGCTAGCTGCATAAAATTTGCTGTCTTCATTCACCCCAGCCTCTTTACCTGTACTCAGTTGTTTAACATAAATAGAATAATTTTCGTTCTGATAGTTGTTTGATAAAACTTCTTGAACCTTCTGGATGCGATTGTCTTCTTCCGAGACGAACTCTTTTGATACCCACCCAACTTGATCAATATGAAGAAATTCTTGTCCCTCAGCAAAGAGGGTTCTATCCACTGTTACGCGTTGATAGGGAGAGAGGAATGAAGAAATTTCTTTAGTGTCATAAGGGCTGTTATAGATAACAAACCCTGACTCCAACCATACTTGTCTATTTTGAGTTTGAACTTGACTTTGATCATAGACCAAACGCTTATCTGCAAGAATAAACTGGTGATTATCTAATTTAAAAACAGGAGCACCTTGTCTATTCAAACGCCATTCTACGATTTTAAAGGTGGTTCCAGGAATCAATTTACCAGACTCCTTAACAAGATCCTCATTAGCATAGACGGCTGTTTCTCCATATACCATTGGGGATTCCAGAGTTTCTTTATAGTAGAATCCATAATCAGACTCGGTTAGATAATAAATTTCTTGCGAAGAGTAAGAAAGCTGTTTTTCTGTGCTAACTACTCTTGAGGTTATGATAAAAGCAGGTAGCAATAAAACTACTAAGAACTTACGCATTCTTCTCTTCCCTTTCTTCTTGTAATCGTAATAAATGGTTTTTAGCTGCCAATTCCTCTAATTTTTCATCTGATAAACTTAAAAATTGCTCAACAACTTCCAATAAATTTTCCATGACATTACCTCGGAAGCAAATCAGGAATTGTGTAAATTGCTTCTCGTTTCTTTGAGTAATAGTACTTGGCGCGTGCATATTTTGCTACATAGTCTTCATCTTTCAACTTTGCAGCAAAAGCAGATTCCTTATCCTTTTCGTCACTAAGAGTTTGGTACTGCTCTTTCAACTCTGTCAATTGCTGACGGCGTTGCAGTAACTGATCATAGCTTTGAGCCAAGTTATAAGTTGGTAAAATAAACAACAAGATCATCAAAATAAGGACCAAACCCATAAAACGATTTCGTTTTTGTCTCTCCTTCATCAGGTAACGACGACGTTGATGTTCATTTTGAATAAAAGAATTATTCATCTGTACAATATTTTTAGACATTTTCTTCTACCCGTGTTTCACTGAGAATTTCATACATGCCTGCTGCATCTTCTTTTTTTGTACTATCTTTCATTTCTAGTACTTTAACAAGCAACAACTTATTTCCAAAGCGAATTTCAACTTGGTCATCAACTTTCAAATCCGTTGAACTTTTGGCCAAAATTCCATTTACCTTGATTCTACCTTTATCTGCTACTTCTTTTGCGACTGTGCGGCGCTTAATAATTCGTGATACTTTTAAATACTTGTCTAATCTCATTTTTATTACCTCAAATTATTATTGTACCATTTTTATCCTTTTTATAGAAGAAAAATGTTAAATGGGATTTGCTTCCTTTGATTCTTTTATCTCTAATAAACTTTCTCCAAAAATCAGCAAACCTTCTAAAATTTCATAATCCTTCTTGTTTCGGACATCGAATACAACTTCCATTAATCCCTTATTCTCAGCTATGGCTGCTTTTAAGTTCGTTGCGGATAAAGCTTTAAAATAATCTTGAGCCAAGAATAGTCGTTGAGTGACTTTTTCAAATTGAACTGTAATCTTGTTATCTTTTCTTTCCACACGTTCTACAAAGACCTTGTCCAAATATGACTTAACCAAACCAATCTCTAAAAGGTAGACTACTACATCTGGGTATTCTCCAAAGCGATCCATCAATTCTTCTTGTAGTTCTTCATAGTTGACACGATTGCCAATTTGACGAATTTTCTTGTAAATTTCAATCTTATGTCGTTGGTCAGAAATATAAGTGTCAGGAAGATAGGCGTCGATTTGTAAAATCAACTCAGCATTTCCTTTGCTTCTTTTATTCCCATTGCCGTTCCGTTTAGCAATAGCTTCCTCTAGTAACTGCGAATACAATTCAAAACCAACAGAATCAATGAAACCAGACTGGGACTTTCCTAGGAGATTTCCTGCTCCGCGAATCGAAAGATCTCGCATCGCAATCTTAAATCCTGAGCCTAATTCTGTAAATCCCTTAATAGCTTCTAATCTCTTCTCAGAAACTTCACTGATTGATTTTTCTGGACGATACATGAGATAGGCATAAGCGATGCGATTGCTACGACCAACTCTTCCTCTTAATTGATACAAGGTTGACAAGCCCATGTGGTCTGCATTTTCAATAAATAAGGTATTGGCGTTTGGAATATCCACTCCTGTCTCAATAATAGTAGTTGTCACCAAAATATCATACTGACCTTCAATAAAGTCCAATAAAGTATTTTCCAACTGAATTTCACTCATTTGTCCATGAACATACCCAATCGAAGCTTCTGGAATCAACTCTTGTAATTCTGAAACCTTCCGATCAATAGTGTCAACTTTGTTGTAAAGATAGTAAACTTGACCTCCACGTTCCATTTCACGCAAGACAGCATCACGAATCACACTATCATTCTTTTCCAAAACATAGGTTTGAACAGGATAGCGATTGGTTGGAGGAGTTTCAATGACAGACAAATCTCTGATTCCTAGCATAGACATATGAAGAGTACGAGGAATCGGCGTTGCTGTCAAGGTTAGAACATCTACTTGTTTTTTCAGTTCTTTCAAAGTTTCCTTATGCTTAACACCGAATCGTTGTTCCTCATCAATAATCATCAAGCCCAAATCAGAAAATACAACATCTTTTGACAAAACACGATGCGTTCCAATCAAAATATCAACTTGACCATTCTTTAATTTTTCAAGTGTCTCTGCCTGCTCTTTTTTACTTCTAAAGCGACTCAACACATCAATATTAACAGCAAAATTTTGGAATCTTTCCTTAAAATTCGTATAGTGTTGTTGTGCTAACACCGTCGTCGGAACTAGAACAACAACCTGTTTGTGATCATTGACAGCCTTAAATGCTGCACGCATTGCAACTTCAGTCTTTCCAAAACCAACATCCCCAACTAAAAGTCGATCCATGGGATGAGAATCCTGCATATCTCTCTTGATTTCCTCAATACTACGAAGTTGATCATCCGTTTCAACATAAGGGAAAGCATCATCAAAAGCATGTTGATCATCATCATCAGCTGAGAAAGCAAAGCCTTTCAATTGACTGCGTTCAGAATAGAGTTTTATTAAATCGTCAGCTATATCCTCTACCTGGTTCTTAACTTTTTGCTTGGCCTTTTTGAAATGACCGTCATTTAATTTATTGAGTTTTGGAGGTTTCCCATCACTTGAAACATATTTAGACAGTAACTGAATCTGCTCTACTGGGATAGAGATTTGGTCACCATTTTGATATTGAACACTGACATAATCACGGTGAATCCCTTTGATTTCAATTGTTTCAATTCCTAGATATTGACCAATTCCATGGATATGGTGAACAACGTAGTCCCCTTTTTCAAGTTCATTGTAATCTTTTAATCTCTCTGCGTTTGAAACATGTTGTCTTCGAAAACGACGTTTCAATTTCTTTTGAAAAATCTCATGTTCAGTAATCAAGAGAATTTTTTCATCTACAAAATGAAAACCATGTCTTAGATTACCCTCAATCAAGTTTACAGATTCTTTACAGATACTTGACTTATCTCTGGAATCCAATTTGATCTGATATTCCTCTAAAACATCCTCCAACGTCTTACTTCCCATTGAATTGCTAGACTGCAAGATAATAGTGTAGTCCATTTTTTTATATCGCTCAATTTCTTCTTTAAGAAAAGAAAACTGATTGAAGAATTCTTGCATGGGGTATTGATTAAATTGATAAATGTGATCAAACTTGAGATTTCCTAAGCCCTTTTGCAGATTAGAGAAAAAGGTAACTGGACTTTGTTTTTTATAGGTTTGCTCAGTATCTGCAAAATACTTCATCTCAGAAAATGATTTACCATTCTGTAAATCTTCTGTAAAGTATTGCGCTAATTCTCTTTCAAAAGCTTCATACTGATTCATCAATTTTTGATAGTCATCAAAGAATACTGGTGTATCTTTTTCAATATAATCAAAGACAGTCCATGTTTTATCGTAACATAAGGACAAAAACTTTCGACTATCTGAATGTACTTGTTTTTGATGAAAACTTGACAAAATTTCTTCTAGATAGGATTTCAAAATTGGTGATAGAGTCTTCGAAATTTGCTTCTCTAAAGCTGACTGACCTCGTTGATAATCCTTTTCTCTCAAAAGTATGTCGCTAGCTGGAAAGATAGTGAGGTTTGTCTGATTTTCTTTCGATAATTGTGTTTCGACTTCAAAAGTACGAATACCATCTACTTCATCTCCAAAAAACTCGATTCGGAAAGGTTCTAACTGAGACATCTCAAAAATATCTAAAATATCTCCTCGAATACTAAACTCACCTTGGGTCTGTACTTGAGTAACTTTTCGATATCCAATTTCCTTTAACTGGTGAAGTAGCTCG
Source organism: Streptococcus oralis (assembly GCF_022749195.1). NCBI lineage: Bacteria > Bacillati > Bacillota > Bacilli > Lactobacillales > Streptococcaceae > Streptococcus > Streptococcus oralis. Next base: position 5,208 of record NZ_CP094226.1, on the reverse strand, counting down.
TGTTGGTCATATTCTTCGCCAACTGCAATTTTTATAATACTTTCTTTAAATCTAGTCGGAGAGGGTAGAATCAATCGACTCGCTGCGATATTACAAACTAAAACCCCTTTCTTAGATGGATCATTCAAAAAACGCAAGGCTTCAACCCGCGAAATGATTTTTTCTTGCGAAGACATCAAAAACTCTATCATAGGAGAGTCATCTACTAAAAATGGATAGACAAATTCCTCTCCTAAGAGAGAAAGAAGATCACTGATAATTCGTTCTGCTTCTCCATAAGTCGAGGTCAGTAACACAATCTTATTTTCTTTTTCTAGGCTGCTTGCAATTGCAAGAGCCTTAGTAGACGTTGATAAACCAAGTATTAGTTGTCTTTTCTTATCTATCAGATTTTGATGCCATTTTTCTATCTGAGTATTTTCTGAGAATAAATCTAATAAAGTCACCATTTATCCATTATACCTCTGCATTGTTTTCTCAAAGTTTTTCTCTTGTAAATAGTAGTTTACAGCATCGTCAACCTTGTCAATTGACTGTAAAACACCTAGATAGTCATCCTGATCAAACTTACTTAAAACATGGTGAACCACTGACATACCTTTTTTAGGCCTTCCGATACCTATTTTAACACGATTAAAGACCTGAGTACCTATATGCTGAATAATAGACTTGATACCATTATGACCACCTGCTGAACCCTTTGCTCTTAAACGAATTTTCCCAACTTCCATGTCCAGATCGTCGTAAATAACGAGTAAATCTTTAATATCCAAACCATAATAAGTCAATAAAGCATGAACTGCTTTCCCACTTTCATTCATGAAAGTCGTTGGTTTAACAAGATAGATTTTTTCTCCATTAAAAAAAAATGATGCTAGGTCAGCTTGAAATATCTTGTCGTGTGTAAAGGTGACATTTTGTTTTTTAGCTAGTTGGTCAATCAACATAAAGCCAACATTGTGCTTGGTTTCAAAATATTTATCCCCTGGATTTCCTAATCCAACAAGTAATTTTGTCATTTATTTTTCCTTTCAAAAGCCAAAAGGGTTGGAATTTTTTTCCAACCTAATTGACACTATTTATTAAATATTATTAAACGTTAAAGCGGAATTCCATGATATCGCCATCTTGAACGATATATTCTTTTCCTTCTTCACGCAAACGCCCAGCTTCTTTTACAGCCTTTTCAGATCCATATTTCACTAGATCCTCATATGACATTGTTACTGCACGAATAAACCCTTTTTCAAAGTCTGAGTGGATAATACCAGCTGCTTGAGGAGCTTTCATCCCTCGCTTAAAGGTCCAAGCACGGACTTCTTTTTCACCAGCTGTGAAGTAAGTTCCAAGCCCAAGCAAGTGATAGGCTGCACGAGTCAACTTGTCAACGCCTGATTCTGTCAACCCAAGTGCTTCAAGAAACTCTTGCTTATCCTCATCGTCTAACTCAGAAATTTCTTCCTCAGCACGCGCGGAAATAACGACTACTTCAGCATTTTCTGTCGCTGCAAATTCACGAATTTGCTTCACATATTCGATAGAATCTGGATCTGAAACTACATACTCATCCACATTAGCAACATAAAGAACTGGTTTAGTGGTCAAAAGGAAGAGACCTTTGACAACCTTTTGTTCTTCATCTGTAAATTCAATAGTACGTGCTGATTTTCCATCTTCAAGGACTGGTTTAATCTTTTGAAGAACATTAAATTCTGCTACTGATTCTTTATCTTTTTGCGTACGTGCCATCTTTTCTACACGCGCATAGCGTTTATTAACTGATTCTAAGTCAGCAAGAATCAACTCTAGGTTAATGGTATCAATATCTGCAAGTGGATCCACAAAGGCGTCTTCACGTCCTTGCTCGCGCATCACATTTTCATCATCAAAAGCACGAACTACGTGAACAATCGCGTCTACTTCACGGATATTGGCCAAGAATTTATTCCCTAGACCTTCTCCTTTTGATGCTCCTTTTACAATCCCTGCAATATCTGTAAATTCAAAGGTTGTTGGGACTGTCTTTTTAGGTGTAATCATTTCTGTTAGTTTTTGTAGGCGTTCATCTGGAACTTCCACCATCCCAACGTTTGGATCAATAGTCGCAAATGGGTAGTTTGCCGCCTCTGCTCCTGCTTTTGTAATTGCATTAAAAAGGGTTGATTTACCAACGTTTGGCAAACCAACGATGCCTGCTGTTAAAGCCATAGTTTCTCATTCTCCGTTCTCATTTCAATCCCTAACATTATAACACAAAAAGGAAAAACTTGCTAACCCTCTAACTAAGGGTTCTTAGTCAATAATCTTATTCATTTTTCGTTCAAAATCATAACGACTCATCATAACAAGGTGGTCACAATTGCTACACTTTATTTTGATATCTGCCCCTACACGTGTAATTTCCCAACGATTAGCTTTTTTTCCTGTTGACTTAATTATACAAGCATGTGTTTTTTTCATCTCAACAAAATTTCCAACTTGATACATACTACTCTCCTTTTCTTTTTTGATTATATCATAAAAGAGGCGAGCCAGGCCCAACCTCTTTCTCTTAGTTTGTACGAACTGGTGTGATAAGCTGCATGAAATCTTCGTCAGTATCTGCTGGCACAAGAGTAAATGGACGAACTGCTGAGATAAAGCTAATGGTCACCTTCTCGCTATTTAAAGCCTTGAGGGAATCAATCAAGTAAGTTGGGTTAAAACTAATAGTCAAATCATCACCAGTCACATGCTCCGTATCGATTTCTTCGTTTACTTTACCAACTTCTGGAGAGTGAACATGGGCGCTAACAACTCCACCTTTAATTTCAAGTTTCACAGTACCATTTTGAGTCGCACTTGATAAGAGACGTGCACGCTCCATAGATTGACGTAAATTAACCACATCAAAAGTAATTGTAGTGTTAAAGTCTGTTGGAATCAAGCGATCTGTATCAGGATAATTACCTTCTAGGAGACGAGTGTAGAAGCTAATATTTTCGCTTCTAAAGAGGATTTGATTATTTGCAAAGAAAATCTCTACAGTTTCAATATCATCTGTAAATACCGCTGAAAATTCGCGTAGAGAACGACTAGGAATTACTACATCGAAATCATCACCATTTTTTTCAAGAGTCAATTTCTTCTGGCTAAGACGGTGTGAGTCTGTCGCAACTGTTTTTAGTTCTTTGTGTTGGCTCAATACGAAGTGGACACCTGTTAAGATTGGACGACTTTCTTGTGTACTTGCAGCAAAAGCTGTTTCATTGATAATTTTCTTGAGTAGTTTGGTTTCAAGAACCAAAGGAGTACTTGCTGAAATTTCTTGAATACGAGGATATTGTTCGCTATCTTTTCCTTTTAGAGTAATTTCTGATTTACCACTTGTTAAGACAATTTGTTTTTGTTCAATCTCTTTGAAATCTAGCGTTACATCTGGAAGACTGGATACAACATTGATAAAGAAAGAAGCTTCAAGAAGAATTGAACCCAAAGAAGTGATCAAAAGACCAGCGTCTTCATTCTTTTGAGAAATGAAATTTTCAATAGAAATTTGACCGTTTGATCCAATTAAAGTAATTCCTTCATTGGTAACGTCAATTTTGATTGTTGATAAAATTGGAATAGCATTTTTAGAGCTTATTGCTCGTTTTGTAGTATTTAAGGCTTGTAGAAATAAATTTTTATTGATTGAAAAATGAATCATGGATTCTCCTTTATTTATTTTTAGTATTAGAAAGTTAATAGTAATAATAGAGTGTGTGAATTCTGTGGAAAACTGAGTGCTATTTAGTAAACTTAAGCTTCTAAGCTTGTTTAAAAAATGTGGATAAAAAAGATAAGAAAGGAAAACTTATCCACAAGCTACTTAATTTTCTTTTTGATTGCTTCCATTTCTAAACGTAAATTATCGTCTTCGTCAATCAATGATTTGATTTTAGCATGGGCATGAATCACGGTGGTGTGATCCTTTCCACCAAATTCTTTTCCGATTTTCGGAAGACTGTTATCTGTCAGTTCTCTAGCTAGATACATAGCAACTTGACGCGCTAAAACGATGTTTTGAACTCGTCTCGTCCCCTTCATTTCTTTGACACTCACTCCATAAAAATTACCAACTTCAGTTTGGATTTTCTCAATTGGAATAACAAGTATCTGGCGGGCGTCTTGCTTACGTGCTCTAATAGCTTCCGCAGCAATATCAATAGTAATATCCTTAATCTTCTTCACTCTGGCAATTAAGGTGATATCGTTGATTGCTCCTTCCAATTCTCGAACATTTGAATCAAATTGGCCAGCCAAGTATTCCAGAGTATCACTTTGGAAATGGTAATCCAAGTGCTCTGTTTTACTTTGAAGAATGGCGATACGTGTTTCAAAGTCAGGAGGGGTGATATTTTGCGTCAATCCCCAACTAAAGCGCGTAACAAGTCTTTCCTCAAGGCCTTCTAGGTGTTTAGGACTTCGATCACTGGTTAGGACAATCTGTTTCTGTTTATCATGAAGAGCATTGAAGGTATTGAAAAATTCTTCCTGGGTCGCGACTTTTTTGCCACTGAGAGATTGGATATCATCGATCAACAAGAGATCAAGGCTACGGTAGGTCTTTTTGAACTTTTCCATTTCCCCAAGTCGCAAGTGTTCAAGAAAGTCATTGATAAAGCTTTCGGCAGGAATGTACTTGACACGCGCATCAGGAATATTTTTTAAAATCTCATTTCCAATCGCATTGAGTAAGTGAGTCTTTCCAAGGCCAGGTCCTCCATAGATGAAAAGAGGATTATAGGTCAGAGCTAAATCTTCAGATACAGCTAGTGCAGCAGATACCGCCCAAACATTCCCATCACCTTGAATAAAGTTATCAAAGGTATATTTTTCTTTTAATCCTGTTTCAGAATAGGGAATCGTTGGTAGTGCAGGTGTGTAATCGTAAGTAGAGACACTATTCGTATCATTTACCTGAGGAGATTCTGTACTCTGAGGTTTAGTGAAAATATAGTGAGGTTTGATTTCAGAATCATAAATTTCAAAACCAGCAGCAATGATAATATCTTTTAATTGCTTTTCCCACACCATTTCCATCTCTGATCTCGGTAGAAATATAGTAGCTGTATTTTCTTCTACTTTGATGAGTTCAGCAGGTGTAGCATAGAAATCATACATAGATCGTGTCAATCTTTCTTGAGCAAATTCTAAAATACGATTCCAAAATTGCTTTTCTTTCAA